>NZ_JAJOND010000001.1:4888916-5194473 GCF_024700055.1 Rhizobacter sp. J219 | reverse complement strand
GTCGACCGTGATCTTCTTGGACAGGTCGCCGGCGGCCACCGCCTTGGTCACGTCGGCAATGTTGCGCACCTGGCTCGTGAGGTTCGAGGCCATCAGGTTCACGCTGTCGGTGAGGTCCTTCCAGGTGCCGGCCACGCCCTGCACGTCGGCCTGGCCACCGAGCTTGCCTTCGGTGCCCACCTCGCGCGCCACCCGCGTCACTTCGGCGGCGAAGGACCGCAGCTGGTCCACCATGGTGTTGATGGTGTTCTTCAGTTCCGAGATCTCGCCCTTCACGTCGACCGAGATCTTCTTCGAGAGGTCGCCCGCGGCCACCGCTTTTGTCACTTCGGCGATGTTGCGCACCTGCGAGGTCAGGTTGCCGGCCATGAAGTTCACCGATTCGGTCAGGTCCTTCCAGGTGCCGGCCACGCCTTGCACGTCGGCCTGGCCGCCGAGCTTGCCTTCGGTGCCCACTTCGCGCGCCACGCGCGTCACTTCCGCGGCGAACGATCGGAGCTGGTCCACCATGGTGTTCACGGTGTTCTTCAGCTCCAGGATCTCGCCCTTCACGTCCACCGTGATCTTCTTGGAGAGGTCGCCGGCCGCCACCGCCTTGGTCACGTCGGCGATGTTGCGCACCTGCGAGGTCAGGTTGCCGGCCATGAAGTTGACCGACTCGGTCAGGTCCTTCCAGGTGCCGGCCACGCCCTGCACGTCGGCCTGGCCACCGAGCTTGCCTTCGGTGCCCACCTCGCGGGCCACGCGGGTCACTTCGGCGGCAAAGGAGGAGAGCTGGTCCACCATGGTGTTGATGGTGTTCTTGAGCCCGAAATCTCGCCCTTCACGTCCACCGTGATCTTCTTGGAGAGGTCGCCTGCCGCCACCGCGGTTGTCACCTCGGCGATGTTGCGCACCTGGCTCGTCAGGTTGCCGGCCATGGAGTTCACCGACTCGGTGAGGTCCTTCCAGGTGCCGGCCACGCCCTGCACGTCGGCCTGGCCGCCGAGCTTGCCTTCGGTGCCCACCTCACGCGCGACCCGCGTCACTTCGGCGGCGAAGGATCGGAGCTGGTCCACCATGGTGTTGATCGTGGCCTTGAGGTCGAGGATCTCGCCCTTCACGTCCACCGTGATCTTCTTGGAGAGGTCACCCGCCGCCACCGCCTTCGTCACGTCGGCAATGTTGCGCACCTGCGAGGTCAGGTTGCCGGCCATCGAGTTGACCGAGTCGGTCAGGTCCTTCCAGGTGCCCGAGACACCCTTCACTTCCGCCTGGCCGCCGAGGCGGCCTTCGGTGCCGACCTCGCGGGCCACACGGGTCACTTCGGCGGCGAACGAGGAGAGCTGGTCCACCATGGTGTTGATGGTGTTCTTCAGTTCCGAGATCTCGCCTTTCACGTCCACCGTGATCTTCTTGGACAGGTCACCGGCGGCCACCGCCTTGGTCACGTCGGCAATGTTGCGCACCTGAGAGGTCAGGTTGCCGGCCATGAAGTTCACGCTGTCGGTGAGGTCCTTCCAGGTGCCGGCAACACCTTGCACGTCGGCCTGGCCGCCGAGCTTGCCCTCGGTGCCCACTTCGCGCGCCACGCGGGTCACTTCGGCCGCGAATGACCGCAGCTGGTCCACCATGGTGTTGATGGTGGTCTTCAGCTCGGAGATCTCGCCCTTCACGTCCACGGTGATCTTCTTGGAGAGGTCGCCGGCCGCCACCGCCTTGGTCACGTCGGCGATGTTGCGCACCTGAGAGGTCAGGTTGCCGGCCATGAAGTTCACCGATTCGGTGAGGTCCTTCCACGTGCCGGCCACGCCTTGCACGTCGGCCTGGCCGCCGAGCTTGCCTTCGGTGCCCACCTCACGCGCCACGCGCGTCACTTCGGCGGCGAAGGATCGCAGCTGGTCCACCAGCGTATTGACGGTGCTCTTGAGTTCGAGGATCTCGCCCTTGCCGTCGACGGTGATCTTCTTCGAGAGGTCGCCGGCGGCCACTGCCTTGGTCACGTCGGCGATGTTGCGCACCTGAGAGGTCAGGTTGCCGGCCATCGAGTTCACCGAGTCGGTCAGATCCTTCCAGGTGCCCGAGACGCCCTCCACCCGCGCCTGGCCGCCGAGGATGCCCTCGGTGCCCACCTCGCGCGCCACCCGCGTCACTTCCGATGCGAAGGAGCGCAGCTGGTCCACCATGGTGTTGATGGTGTTCTTGAGCGTGAGGAACTCGCCCTTCACGTCGACGTCAATCTTCTTCGAGAGGTCGCCCTTGGCCACCGCGGTGGTCACGTCGGCGATGTTGCGCACCTGGTCGGTCAGGTTGCCGGCCATCGAGTTCACCGAGTCGGTCAGGTCCTTCCAGGTGCCCGCCACGCCCTTCACCTTGGCCTGGCCGCCGAGCTTGCCTTCGGTGCCCACTTCGCGCGCCACGCGCGTCACCTCGGCCGAGAAGTTGGAGAGCTGGTCGACCATCTTGTTGATGGTCTTGGCGGTGCGCAGGAACTCGCCTTCGAGCTCGCGCCCTTCCACTTCGAGGGCCATGCTCTTGGAAAGGTCGCCTTGGGCCACCGCACCGATCACGCGGGCCACTTCGGAAGTGGGGTGCACCAGATCGTCGATCAGCGCATTGATGCAGTTGACCGATTCACCCCAGAAGCCGCGCGCATCGGGCAGCGAAGCCCGCTGCTTGAGCTTGCCTTCCTTGCCCACCACCTGGCGCAGACGGTTCAGCTCGGCCGCGAGGGCGGCGTTCTGGTCGACCAGGTCATTGAACACGTCGGCCACCCGGCCGGCCACACCGTCCCAGTGCAGCGGCAAGCGGGCGCTGGAGTCACCCCGTCGCAGCTGCGTCAGAGCGTTGAGCAGGACGGCCATGGCTTGGTCGGGAACAGCGATTGCTGCGTCGTCGAGGACTTTCATGAGCGGTGGCTTTCAGCAGGGCGGGGGCGCGTCTGCGCACCCAGGGCAGGAAATGGGTGCAGGCAGCGTAGGGCTTTGGGCCTCGCGGCCGGTGAAGGACAAGCCCGAAATCGGTTGTAGGAAGCGGCCTACACCCCTCGTGAGACCGGCTGGACGGCTGCTTGGGGCCCCTCGTCCAAGCCCGGCTCTGCCTTTAGACTGCTGCCACCCAGACCGGAGCGTTTCTGTGAATGCCGTGACCATCCTCTACGTCGAAGACAGCGACGACCTGCGCGACACCATCGGCATGCTGCTCGAGGCCCCAGGGCGCGACATCGTCTGCTGCGCCACCGCCGAAGAGGCGCTCACCGTGCTTGCCGAGCGCGAGGCCGACGTCGTGATCACCGACGTGAGCCTGCCCGGCATGTCGGGTACCGACCTGGCCCGCAAGCTCCTCGCCGACAAACCCGATCGTCGCGTGGTGCTCTGCTCCGGCTATGAATTCGGCGACGCCGTGAGCCAGTTCGGCCCCAACGTCAAGTCGCTGCTCAAGCCCTTCGAGCCCGAAGAGATGGAAGCCCTGGTCAACGCGGTGTGCGACCAGGTGCGCGCCGTCGCCTGAGGCTTCAGGCCGCCAGGCGCCGGCCCCGCTGCGGCGCGTCGGTGGGCATGCCTTCTTCGTCGATCGAATGCGCTTCCTTGAGCGGGCCGGTTTCCTTGGCCCGCTCCGACAGGCGCAGATAGAAACTTGCCACCTCGCGCAGGTCTTGTTCGTCGAGCCCTTCGATGCCGATCATGCGGTTGCTCGCCTGCCGGTTGGCCGCGAGCAGCTCGTTGAGCTTCAGGTGCAGGGCCACGCTGTCCTTGTTCTGGCTCTGCTGGATGAGGAACACCATCAAGAAGGTCACGATGGTGGTGCCGGTGTTGATGACCAGCTGCCAGTTCTCGGAGAACCCGAAAAGCGGCCCGGTCGCGCCCCAGGCCACGATCACCAGCAAAGCGGCGCAGAAAGCGGCCGGTGTGCCCGCCCAGCGTGTGACACCCGAGGCAAAACGGTCAAAGGCGCTGAGAAGCGGGGAATGGCGGGCCGCGTACGAGGTGCTCGTCGTCGACGGCATCGCGCCGGCATGGCCGCCGCTCCCGCGCTGCACCTCGCTCATCGGCGCTCCTGCGTCCCCGATCCGCTGCGGCTCACCGAACGCCGGCCTTCGCTCGGGCTGCGCGAGGCGGGGTCTTCGTCCAGCAAGGCGCGGACGTCATCCACCAGGCCGACCAGCATGGCCTGCTGGGGTTCGAAGAGCATGCGGTCCTCAGCCGCCAGCAAGGCACCGGCAGCGAGGGCGGCAACCGCAGTCACGGCTGCCATGAGCGAAGGTGCGGATTTCATGGCCGGCCCTTTCTCCGATCAGGGGGTGAGATTGCTCAATGCACCGGGGGTTCTTCGCCCATCAGCTCGCTCTTGCGGGCCTGCAGCGACACACCCAGTTCCTTGAGGTCGAGTTCCGACTTGCGAAGCTTCGGGAACATCTCTTTTTCTTCTTCCTTCACGTGGTGGTCGATGTACTCGCCCAGCACGGTGACCTTGGCGTCGTACAGCTCGTCGGCCGGTTGCATGCCGCGGATCTGCGCAATCAGGTCCTTCGCGCTTGCGTGCTCGACCTGGGCTTCGTCGACCAGGTCGCTCTCGTCGAGGGCTTCATACGCGGCCGGGTAGACCAGCTCTTCCTCGATCTGCGCGTGCACGGTGAGCATCTCGCAGATCTGCTCGGCCAGTGCCTGCTTCTGGGTTTCATCGGCGTCGGCCTTGCAGAGCTTCTCGTACTCCTTGAACAGGGCCTTCACTTCCTTGTGGTCCTGCGTGAGCAGCTTGATCGCATCGGGCGTGCGCGCAGCGGCCGTACGGGTGGAGGTGGACTTGCGGGATTGGGTAGACGTGGTGGGCATGGGTTGGCTCCGTTGAAACGTGGCTGTGAAGGTCGAACGAAGCCTAAGGACGATCGCGTTCGGGCAACAGGGCCCTTTCAAGAGAAACCGGAAAAGTCCTACACGGGAGCGGCCTCGCCACCGTCGATGGGGTGGGACGAGGCGCATCGCCTCGATCGGACGATGGTCGTCGCGACCACGTTGCGCGGTGCCAGCGTGCAAAAAGAAAAACGGGCCACGAGGGCCCGTTTTTGCTGCTACCTGGCGGAGAGGGTGGGATTCGAACCCACGGTACCTTGCGGTACGCCTGATTTCGAGTCAGGTACATTCGACCACTCTGCCACCTCTCCTGATTCGGTGCCCGGCGGGTCGGTTGCCGGAAAGCCCAGGATTCTAGCTCAAGCTTTGAGGACCGCCGTGCCGCCCATGTACGGACGCAGCACCTCCGGCACCGTGATCGAACCGTCGGCGTTCTGGCCGTTCTCGAGCACGGCCACCAGCGTGCGGCCCACGGCGAGGCCCGAGCCATTCAGCGTGTGCACCAGTTCGTTCTTGCCCTGCGCATTCTTGAAGCGCGCCTGCATGCGCCGCGCCTGGAAGGCTTCGCAGTTCGACACCGAGCTGATCTCGCGGTAGGTGTTCTGCGCGGGCAGCCACACCTCGAGGTCGTAGGTCTTGGTCGAGCCGAAGCCCATGTCGCCGGTGCACAGCGTGACCACGCGGTACGGCAGGCCGAGCTTCTGCAGGATGGCCTCGGCATGGCCGCGCATCTCTTCCAGCGCCTGGTAGCTCTTCTCGGGGTGCACGATCTGCACCATCTCGACCTTGTCGAACTGGTGCTGGCGGATCATGCCGCGCGTGTCGCGCCCGGCACTGCCCGCCTCGGAGCGGAAACACGGGCTGTGCGCGGTGAGCTTGATCGGCAGCTGACTTTCGGCGAGCACGCTCTCGCGCACGGTGTTGGTGAGCGAGATCTCCGAGGTGGAGATCAGGTACTGCTCGGGCTGGTCTTCATCGCCACCACGCGTGACCCAGAACATGTCTTCCCTGAACTTGGGCAGCTGCCCCGTCCCTTCGAGCACCTCGCGGTTGACGATGTAGGGCGAGTAGCACTCGGTGTAGCCGTGCTCGCTCGTCTGCGTGTCAAGCATGAACTGCGCGAGCGCACGGTGCAGGCGCGCCACCGGGCCGCGCAGGAAGCTGAAGCGCGAGCCCGAGAGCTTGGCGCCGGTGTCGAAGTCGAGGCCCAGCGGGGCGCCGAGGTCGACGTGGTCCTTGACCGGGAAGTCGTAGGTCTTGGGGGTGCCCCAGCGGTGGAGCTCCACGTTCGCATGCTCATCGCCGCCCACCGGCACGCTCTCGTGCGGCAGGTTGGGCACGCTCATCAGCATCTGCGACAGCTCGGCCTGGATCACCTCCAGCCGGTCAGCGCTGGCCTTGAGGTCGTCTGCCAGGCTGCCCACTTCGGCCATCACCGCCGAGGTGTCCTGCTTCTGCGCCTTGAGCATGCCGATCTGCTTGGACAGGCTGTTGCGCCGGGCCTGCAGGTCTTCGGTGCGGGTCTGGATGGCCTTGCGCTCGGTTTCGAGCGACTGGAAGCGCTCGACGTCGAGGAAGGGCTGGGGGGTCTTGCGCTTTTCGAGGGTCTTGACGACGCTGTCGAGGTCTTTGCGCAGCAGGGTGATGTCGAGCATGGTCTGCGGATTCTAGGAGGCCTGTTTCGGCTTACTTCAAGCCTTTGGGCAGCGGGAAGTGCACCGTCTCCTCGACGCCCTCCATCTTGCGCACCGACACCGCCCCCATGGCCTTCAGCCGCGTGATGACCTGCTGCACAAGGATGTCGGGCGCCGACGCGCCGGCGGTGAGGCCGACACGGCGCTTGCCGTCCAGCCATTCGGGCTGCAGGTCTTCGGGCTGGTCGACCATGTAGGCCGCCGCTCCCAGGCGCTCGCCCAGCTCGCGCAGGCGGTTGCTGTTGCTGCTGGTGGGGCTGCCCACGACGATGAGCACGTCGACCTGCGGGGCCAGCACCTTCACCGCGTCCTGCCGGTTCTGGGTGGCGTAGCAGATGTCCTGCTGCTTGGGCTCGCGCACGCTCGGGAAGCGTCGCTTCACCGCCGCCAGGATGTCGGCCGCATCGTCGACCGACAGCGTGGTCTGCGTCACCACCGCGAGCTTGTCGCTCTGCGCGACCTGCACCCGCTCGACGTCGTCAACGTCTTCCACGAGGTAGATGCCTTCGCTCAACTGCCCCATCGTGCCTTCGACCTCGGGGTGCCCCTTGTGGCCGATCATGATGAAGTCGTAGCCTTCCTTGTGGAGCTTGGCCACTTCCACGTGCACCTTGGTCACGAGCGGGCAGGTAGCGTCGAAGATGCTGAAGCCGCGCTCCTGCGCCTCGCGCCGCACCGCCTGCGACACGCCATGGGCGCTGAAGACGAGCGTGGCACCGGCCGGCACTTCGGCCAGGTCTTCGATGAAGATCGCGCCCTTGGCCTTCAGGTCGTTGACGACGTAGGTGTTGTGCACGATTTCGTGGCGCACGTAGATCGGCGCGCCGAACTTGGCGAGCGCCCGCTCGACGATCTCGATCGCGCGGTCCACCCCCGCACAGAAGCCGCGCGGCTCGGCCAGCAAGACTTCATCGAGCATCACAGCACCCCGATCAGATGGACTTCGAAGGTCACCGGCTGGCCGGCCAGCGGGTGGTTGAAGTCGAACAGCAGCCAGTCGGGCCCCACCTCGCGCACCACGCCGGCATAGCGGCCCTGCCCGTCGGGCGTGGGGAACTGCACCACGTCGCCCACGCTGTAGCGCTCATCCGGGTCGCCAAGCTCGTGCATCAGCGAGAGCTTCACCCGCTGCAGCATCTCAGGGTTGCGCTCGCCGAACGCTTCTCCTGCGGCGAGCTGGAAGCTCGTGCGCGTGCCCTCGGGCAGGCCGAGCAGCTTCGCTTCCATGGCGGGCGCGAGCTGGCCCGAGCCGAGTGACAGCGTGGCAGGCTTGTCGTTGAAGGTGTTGATGACGTCGGCACCGTCGGGACCGCACAAGCGGTAGTGCAGGGTCAGGAAGGAGCCCTGCTGGACGTGTTGGATCGGGTGGTTCAAGTGGACGGTTCCGCTGGCGAATACGAATAGACTCGCGCGAATTTTAGTTGGCACCCCCACATGGTTCTGAAAGACCTTCCGCCAGATGCCCGACCGCGTGAAAAGCTGCTGGCGCGAGGCCCCGAGGCCCTGGCCGACGCCGAGCTGATCGCCCTCCTGCTGCGCACCGGCGTCAAAGGCCGCTCGGTGCTGCAATTGGCGCAGCAGCTGCTCACCGAGTTCGGCGGGCTTTCGGGTCTGCTGCAGGCAGAGCCGGCCGACCTGAAGCGCATCAAGGGGCTCGGCCCCGCCAAACGTGCCGAAATGAGCGCGGTGCTGGAACTGGCCCGCCGCTCGCTCTCGCAGGAGCTGATGCAGCGCCCCGTCTTCGACTCGCCCACGCGGGTGAAGGACTACCTGCGCCTGCAGATCGGCAGCAAGCCGCACGAGGTGTTCGTGGTGCTCTTTCTGGATGCGCAGAACCGGCTCATCCGTGCAGAAGAGATGTTCAGGGGCACGCTCACGCAGACGAGCGTCTACCCACGCGAAGTGCTCAAGCGCTCACTCGACCTCGGCGCCGCCGCAGTGCTGCTGGCCCACAACCATCCTTCGGGTGCGGCAGAGCCCTCGCGGGCCGATGAATTCCTCACGCAGACACTCGGCAAGGCCCTTGCCTTCATCGACGTGCGGGTGCTCGACCATCTGGTGGTGAGCCAGTCTGAGGTCGTGTCGTTCGCGGAGCGCGGATTGCTTTGAGCAAGATCAACGCCGGGCGTCCCCTGTTCGCGGGAAGCCCGGCAGGGATTGTGTGTAACCGTGACATGCGTCCTTCCTCCGGGCTAACGCGACTTCTACAGTGACGTCACGTTGTTCACAGGAGTTTGGAAATGAACACCAATGCCATTCTCTGGCTCGCAGGTGCAGCCCTGATGCTGATCACACTCGCGCAGTGGATCGTGCTGCGCTCGCGCTACCTCGCCGGGCTGACCCAGCAGCGCGCCCGCCACGCCCA
This sequence comes from Rhizobacter sp. J219, assembly GCF_024700055.1. GTDB lineage: Bacteria > Pseudomonadota > Gammaproteobacteria > Burkholderiales > Burkholderiaceae_C > Rhizobacter. Next base: position 5,185,585 of record NZ_JAJOND010000001.1, on the reverse strand, counting down.
GCAGATGCAGACCGCCGGCCAGCACATCGTACAAGCCAAGCGCCAGATCGCCCAGCTGCAGCTCGACCTGGGCAACACCCGCTCGCAACTGGCGCGGCTGGCCTCTCGCCAGCTCAACACCGCCGCCTCGCCTGCCCGCCCGAGCGGCGACGCCCAAGCGGCACGCCGTGAAGCCGGCGTCACCGCCAAACGCGGCGAGCCCTTCGACGGCTTTGCCGACACGCTGCCCGCGCTGCAGTACCCGCACGACGGCGCCCTGCTCGCCACCTACCCCAAGCACCACTGACGCACCGCGAGGGCCTCTTCGCGGGCGCTACAGTGCCCGCATGCCCCCTCGCCGACCCTCCCGTGCCGCCGGCCTGCAGACGCTCTCGGAGCTGAAGGCCGCCCTCGCCGAAGCGCGCCGCGAGGCCGAGCGACAGGAGACGCTGGCGCGCGAGATTGCCGCCCGCGAAAAGCGTGAGCGAGACCTCTTCGCCATCACCGTAGGCCCGGTGCAACCGCTGCGCCCCACCGGCCGTGCGCGCCAGCCGCGCGCCCTGCCCTCGCCCGAGCCGCGCCAGCGGCAACGCGACGAACGCGCCGCGCTGCGCGAGTCGCTGTCCGACGAGTTCAACGTCGACACCCTGCTCGAAACCGACGAGACGCTCTCCTTCCGCCGACCCGAGATCGGCCTCGACGTCGTGCGCAAGCTGCGCCGCGGCGGCTGGGCGATCCAGGCACAGATCGACCTGCACGGCCTGCGCCGCGACCCGGCCCGGGTGAAGCTCAACGCATTCATCCGCGAGGCGGTCGAGCAGGGCCTGCGCTGCGTGCGGGTGGTGCACGGCAAGGGCCTGGGTTCACCCGGCCGCGAACCGGTGCTCAAGGCGCGGGTGCGCAGCTGGCTGGTGCAGAAGAACGAGGTGCTCGCCTTCGTGCAGGCGCGCCCGGCCGAAGGGGGCAGCGGGGCGCTGGTGGTGCTGTTGAAAGCCGCGTGACGACGCTCAGACGCCGTGCCAGCCGGCGCCGGGCCGCCCCAAGCCGGCGACGCCCCTAGGGGGCAGGAGCGCAGCGACTGGGGGGCTAGATATTTCGCATCCAGTCGGCGGTCTTGAAGAAGGCTTCCTTGAGGCGTGCAACCAGGGCATCGTCGAAACCCTGCTCGTGCATCGCCTGCACCATGCACGCCATCCACTGGTCACGCCCCTTGATGCCGATCGCAAACGGCAGGTGCCGTGCGCGCAGCATCGGGTGGCCGAAGCGGTCGGTGTAGTGCGAGGGGCCGCCCAGCCAGCCGCAGAGAAACCAGAAGAGCTTGTCGCGCGAGCCTTCGGTCGTGGTCGGGTGCAGCGCGCGCAGCTCGGCATAGGCCGGCTCCAGGTCCATCAGGTCGTAGAAGCGGTCGACCAGCGCTCGCACGGCAGCTTCGCCGCCGACACGCTCGAAGGCGGTCTGGGTGTGTTCGGTCACGGGAATTGGAAAGAGGGAATCAGGATTCGCAGAGTTTGCCTGCGATGGCGACGATGCCCTTGGCCGCGGCACTGCCGGGCAGCATCTCCAGCAGCAGCTGGCGCTTCTGCACCGCTTCGCGCACCGCGGTGTCGGTGGGAATCTCGCCCAGCAGGTCGAGCTTCACCGGCCCGGTGCCTTCGGGCAGCGTGGGCGAGACGAAACGGTCGACCACCTGCTGCAGCTGGCCGCGGATCACACGGCCTTCGCCGCTCTTGCCCACCTGGTTGACGATGAGCGAGATGTGGGTGCGCTGCTGCTGGGTGGCAAGCACCTTCACCGTGGCATAGGCGTCGGTCAGCGACGTGGGTTCGGGGGTGGCGACCACCAGCACGTCGGTCGCGAGCGAGACGGCGAAGAGCACCACGTCGGAGATGCCGGCACCGGTGTCGAGCAGCACCCGGTCGTAGCGCGGCGTCACGGTCTCGATGATCTTGAGCAGCTGGTCCCGCACCTCGGTCGTGAGGCGCGAATACTCGACCAGGCCCGAGCCGGCGAGCAGCACCGAGAAGCCGCCCGGTGCGGGCAGGATGGCGTCTTCGAGCTTGGCCTTGCCGGTGAACACGTCGTGCAGCGTGATCTTCGGGAAGAGATTCAGCACCACGTCCAGGTTGGCGAGGCCGAGGTCGGCATCGAGCACGAGTACACGCTCGCCGCGCCGCGCGAGCGCCGCCGCGAGGTTGGCCGAGACGAAGGTCTTGCCCACGCCGCCTTTGCCGCTGGTCACGGCAAGGATGCTCGCCCGGCGGGTGCCGGCCGGGGTGGCCTGGGGTTGCGTGGAAGGGGTGGTCATGACGACGCGTTATTCGAGGTCCTGGAACTGCGACACACCGAAGAGCAGCCCCTTTTCTTCGGCCGTCACCAGCGAGACTGGAGGCATTTCGAGGCAGGCCCGGTTGCGACCTTCGGTCTTGGCCCGGTACAGCTGCTGGTCGGCCCGCTCGATCCACAGCGGCGCCGACGAGCGCACCCACTGCGGCGCAAACGCTCCGCCCAGGCTGATGGTGATGTTGATGGCCTCGGTGAGACCGATGGCCACCGGCCTGTGCTCCACCTTGCGGCGGATGCGCTCGGCCACCGTCTGGCCAAAGGCCGGCGGGCAATTGGGCAGGATGATCGCGAACTCTTCGCCGCCCAGGCGCGCCACCGTGTCCATCGGGCGCACACAGTCGTTGAGCGACTGCGCCACCGACTGGATCACCAGGTCGCCGGCCGCATGGCCATGGGTGTCGTTCACCGCCTTGAAGCGATCGATGTCGGCGATCAGCACCAGCGCCGGCTCGCCGGCCCGGGCCACGCGGTCGATCTCGCGGGCGAGCGCCAGCTCGAACTGGCGGCGGTTGGCCAGGCCGGTCAAGGGATCGCGGCTGGACAGGTTGCACAGCGCGTCGATCACCGCCTGCAGCCAGGCGGCCTGGCCCACCTCGTCGCGGTCAGGCAGCACATGCCCTGACTGCGACAGCAACTGCAACGCCGCTCCCAGCTTCAGCTGCGAGGGTTCCGGGGTTGCAGGGGTGTAAGCCACGTCTCTTGAAGGGTTGCCGAAGAGTCTACTGCGCATGCCCGTGCGGGCTGAGGGGAGATAGACGGGAAAGGCCTGCCAACTTGGACCTTTCCCGCCACTCAAGGCCCGCAGACTTCAAGCCGATAAGACCCGCAGAACCGGGCTCGCCGAGCCTTTGCGCACGCCCACGACCAGGACAAGCCGACACCCATGAGCGCCGCCGCTTCCCCCGCCGAACTCAACGCCCTGCGCCTTGCCGTCCCCGGCGGCGTGGCCGACCGTACCGACCAGGAGTTCAGCTTCAGCAGCGCCGACTTCGACCGCGTGCGGCAGCTGATCTACCAGCACGCCGGCATCAGCCTGCACGCGGGCAAGCAGGCGATGGTCTACAGCCGCCTCTCACGCCGCCTGCGCGAGACGAGCCAGCGCTCGTTCAGCCAGTACCTGCAGTCGCTCGAAAGCCTGCAGCCCTCGCACCCCGAGTGGCAGGAGTTCGTGAACTGCCTCACGACCAACCTGACCTCCTTCTTCCGCGAAGAGCACCACTTCCAGATGCTCGCGACCGAACTGAAGGCACGCGCCGGCCAGAGCGTGCGCATCTGGTGCAATGCCGCCTCGACCGGTGAAGAGCCCTATTCGCTGGCCATGACCTGCGCCGAGAACATGGCGAGCGGCGCCGCCAAGATCATCGCCAGCGACATCGACACCAAGGTGCTCGCCACCGCCGGCCGCGGCGTCTACAACGCCGATGCGCGCGGCCTCTCGCCCGAGCGCCTGCGCGCCCACTTCCTGCGCGGCAAGGGCGCCAACAGCGGCTCCATTCGCGTCAAGCCCGAATTGGCTCGGATGATCGAATTCCGCACGCACAACCTGATGGAAGCGCGCTGGCAGCTCGGCGAGCCCTTCGACATCGTCTTCTGCCGCAACGTGATGATCTATTTCGATGCGCCCACGCAGCGCAAGGTGCTGGAGCGCATCCACGGCGTGATGAAACCCAAAAGCCTGCTCTTCGTGGGCCACTCCGAGAACTTCACCGAATCGAAGGACCTCTTCCGCCTGCGCGGCAAGACGGTTTACGAGCGCGTATGAAGCCCTCTCTTCGCCCAGACCTGCTCAAGCCCACCCAGCAGCACACCGATATCGGGACATCATGGCCTTGATTTCTTCCTCGAACCCCGCGCCCGGCTCACGCCTGGAACGGCTGAAGTCGCAGCCCCGCAAACCCGGCGAGGCCTCGTTCTTCTTCTACGACGCGCACTTCAAGAACGATGCGGTGAAGATCCTGCCCGGCGAGTACTTCGTGCACAACGAAGACATGCTGATCATGACCACGCTCGGCTCGTGCATCGCGGCCTGCATCTACGACCGCAACGCAAAGGTCGGCGGCATGAACCACTTCATGCTGCCCGACGGCGCCGGCGACTCGGGCCGCTACGGCTCGTATGCGATGGAACTGCTCATCAACGAGATGATGAAGCGCGGCGCCAACCGCATGACCATGGAAGCCAAGGTCTTCGGCGGCGGCCAGGTGGTGAGCGGCATGACCACGATGAACGTGGGCGAGCGCAACACCAACTTCGTGATGGACTACCTGAAGACCGAGCGCATCCCCATCGTCTCGAAGGATGTGCTCGACGTCTACCCGCGCAAGGTGTGCTTCCTGCCGGGCAGCGGCAAGGCCATGGTCAAGCGCCTCGCGCCGACCAACACCGACGCCCTCATCGCACAAGACCGCGCCGCCGCCCAGAAGGCCGTGCCGGCGTCCACCGGCGGTGGTTCCGTCGACCTCTTCTGACGCGGACAAGGGAGAGCCACAAATGCCCAAGACCCGCGTGATCGTGGTGGACGATTCGGCCCTGGTGCGCAGCCTGCTCGCCGAGATCATCAACCGCCAGCCCGACATGGAATGCATCGGCGCGGCCGCCGACCCCTTGGTGGCCCGCGAGATGATCCGCAACCTCAACCCCGACGTCATCACGCTCGACGTCGAGATGCCGCGCATGGATGGCATCGACTTCCTCTCCAAGCTGATGCGCCTGCGGCCGATGCCGGTGGTGATGGTGTCGACGCTGACCGAGCGCGGCGCCGAGGTCACGATGAAGGCACTGGAGCTCGGCGCCATCGACTTCGTCGCCAAGCCCAAGATCGGTGTGGCCGACGGCCTGCGCCTCTTGGCCGAGGACATCACCGACAAGGTGCGCATCGCGAGCAAGGCGCACATCCGCAAGGCGGTGGTGCCGGCCCCGGCCGCGCCCGGCAGCCCCGCCCCGGCACGCCCGGCAGTGAACTCGAGCCCGCTAGGCCGCCTGTCGACCGAGAAGATCATCTTCATCGGTGCGTCCACCGGTGGCACCGAAGCCACCAAGGAAGTGCTGATCAACCTGCCGCCCGATTCGCCGGCGGTCGTGATCACGCAGCACATGCCGCCCGGCTTCACCAAGAGCTATGCGGCCCGGCTCGACGGCCTGTGCAAGATCCGCGTCGCCGAAGCACGCGACGGCGAACGCATCCTGCCTGGCCATGCATACATCGCCCCCGGCGGCTTTCACCTGAGCGTGGAGCGCAGCGGGGCCAACTACCTCGCCCGTGTGCAAGACGGCGATCCGGTCAACCGCCACAAGCCGTCGGTCGAGGTGCTGTTCAAGTCGGCGGCCCGCGTCGTCGGCCCCAATGCGCTGGGCATCATGCTCACCGGCATGGGCGGCGATGGCGCGCGGGCCATGAAGGAAATGCGCGACGCCGGCAGCTACAACTACGTGCAGGACGAAGCGTCCTGCGTCGTGTTCGGCATGCCGCGCGAGGCGATCAACGCCGGGGCCGCACATGAAGTGCTGCCTCTCACGCACATCGCGGGCAAGCTCATCGAGCGCCTGCGCAGCACCGCGGGCATGTCGACGAACCGCGTCTGATCCGGACGCTGACCCTATTCCCTCCGGGTTTCCCTGCCCACTCGTTTCTTCTGCCGATACAACGTTGCGTTTAACGTAACGCTTTGTTCCATCCGCACAGAGAAGACGTTATCGCTGCAAGAATCCCGCCCCGAATCGAGGGCTGGCAGGCCCCGAACGCCCGTAGCGGCACACCCCAAAGGAGACAAACCACCGACGGCGCCCCTTGGCGCCGGCACTTTCACGACCACGCACAGGAGAGGAAGAAATGGCCATTCCCGGCAGCACCTTGAAAAACATCAGCGATGACATCATTGCCATCCTCCGCGAACTCCCCGCGGACGCGATCTCGGAGATGATTTCGATGATCGACTACCACGGCTTCTGGAAAACACGGCTTCCTGACACCTTCCTGCGCTCGATCCTCTCGCCGCACGGGTTGAGTTCCGATGACGTCCAGATCGAAATCGTGAAGGTGGACACCGACCTGACGCGGGAAGTGCATTTCCACGCGCATGCACACGCCATGATCTATGCGCTCGGCCAGCGCGAAGGGCTGGCGAACGCCTCGCGCGCACTGGCCTACCCCCACAACACCTGGCAAGACATCCAGTCGGGCGAGGAGGTCGACATCCCACCGGGCACGCCGCACGGCTTTTCCGTCAAACCCGAGGGCGAACTCTGGTTCCTGTCGGTCCAGGCTCCGCCCATCGTCGGCGAGGGGAGCGATGACTACCATCAGGTCACGTCGGAGGTGATGGCCTGACGTGAACGCGCCAGCCTGGGCCGGTCGCGCTCGGGCAATGTCGCTTGCTCACGTGGCGGCTGCGCGCGCCGCACGCCGAGGATCTCCGCCAAATTGGCGTTCGGATCGAGCCGTGGTCGCAGGTGCGTGAGCGGGCCGGTGAGCAAGGCCGTCACGCCTGGCCCGTGGCCGCTCACCGTGCTGTCGCCGTGCACGATCACGCCGATGGTGATGCGCGGGGTCTGCGCCGACGTGCCGTAGCGTGTGTCGGTGCCGATGATGGCCACCATGTCGCCGAAGCGCAGGCTGCCCAGGCGGTAGCGCCGGCGCGTTTCGCGGTCGACGAGTTGGATGTCCGTGTCGCCGCGCCAGGCGGTGTTCTTGCCGAGGCCCGAGCCCATCACACGCGCCGGCACCAGGTGGGTGACCGGCGCATGCAGCTGACCGTCACGCTCCACCAGGCCCCAACGGCGGATGAGCCTTGGCGAGCAGTTCATCGCGGTGATGCGCGGATGGTCGAGCAGGCGCAGGCCCATGCCGTGTGAAACGATCTGCACACGGTCGCCGATCTGCAGGCGCATCAGCACCTCGGTCGGGAAGTCGACCATCACGTGGTTCACGCCGCCATGCTTGCCGGTCACCACGCCCGTCTTGCCGGTGCAGGGCCCGCTGATCACACGCGCATGGTTGCCCACGCTGGCATAGGTGAGCAGCGCGTTGTTGGGCCCGTCGCGCGGGCCGATCACTTCGCGGCCGTTGTTGTGAAGCGAGACACCGGGCTCGATGTGGTCGCCCGCCATGCCCACACACAGGTCACCGATGCGCCGGTTGAGCACGATGCCGCCCGTGCCGGGCAGCACACGCGGCACGCCGTCGTGGCCCACACGGTGCGGCGCGGCGCGCGCCACGGGGTGGGCGATCTGGCCGGCCACGCTCACGGCGATGGTTTCCGTGGTCGTTGATGCGAAGGCCGCCCCGGCCCTCTTCCAGCGCTGGAGGTCTTGGCATGCTTCAGCCGTCCATGTCGAGGATGTGGCTACGCACGCCGGCACGCGAGGCGGTGTGCTGGATGAGGCTGCGCACGCCGCGCACCGCGTGCGCCGGCAGCCCGGCGAGGCCACTGAGCGAGTAGACGAGTTCATGCTCCAGCGGCATGCCCGGACGCACCTCGTGACGACCGGCCGGGGGCCGGCCCGCCCACTGCTGCTGCCGACGCACCTGGTTGGCCTCCCTCAGCACACGATCGCGCAGCGCCTGCCGATCGATGCGTCCGGTGCGAGGGTCGACATAGCGCGCCACCCACATGGACTTGTGCTCCAGCGCCGGCTGGAGACCCGGGTTGCGGCCGGTGCCCCTCTCACCCAAGGGGCCGAACACAGCATCCGCAATCGGGCTGCGCCGCATCGTGGGCGTGACCCGGACGCCTCGCCGCACATCGGTGTTCGCAGCTGCAGCGGCAGTCGCGGCCGCCCCCCAACGCGACCGGGGAACACGGCGCAGCCGCCCTTGGACATCACGCTCGATCCGGCCCAGGCACAGGTCGCGTATGAACTGCTGCTCCCGGCATTGGCCCCGCAGCAAGGCAAGCCGGCCAGGGGGCTTGCGATGGCGCACGCCGGCGGCAAAGCGTGCGCAATCGGGCATGTGGCCACTGCGGATCCACGGCTGCGTGCACTGCGGGGTCCGCCATGCAGGGTCGAAGTCCTGTTCGTGCGTCCAGCGCCGGACCACGTCATCAAGCATCTCATCCACGAAAAGGTCGATGTCCCGTGCCATGTCGTGCTCAGTGGTCAAAAAACTCGCGCGACGGCGGAGGAGTCGCCCCGACGCGCAGGGAACGCGGGTTGCGGCCGCATGCTCGCCTCACAGCAGATACCAGCACGCTCTGGCGTGCAGCCAGGGGTCGGCGGTTTCGTCCCGCGCGCGGTCATCGAGATCGTCGACGAGCACATGCAACACCGCCAGCGGCGGCCCGTCCGACAGCACAGGCGCCAACCCCGCAGCGGCCAACCCCTGGCGCACCAGCCCGTGCTCGGCCGCAAACAGGCTGCTGTCGCGCGCCGGCTGCAGCTGCGTCACTGGCAGCCCTGCCGCCGCGGCGGCACGCACCGGCCACGGCTCGTCTCTGCCCTCGCACAGCACAAGCGCCCCGTCGAGCGTGGCCGACAGCGCCAGCACGTCTCGCGACGCCGCCTCCGCGTCGAAGCGCAAGCACCAGCCTGCGGGCGGTCGATCGTCGCCGCGCTGCGCCAGCGCCTGCGCCAGCAACTCATAGCGCTCGAAGGTTCGCAGGTCGCCCGACTCCTGCATCAGCGATTCGGGCATGCGATCGCCGATCCAGCGAAAGAGCGACGCGCCCAGCTCCGTGCCCTCACGCATCGCGATCCATGCCGACAAGGCGGCACTCGACACACCCGCATCGCCATCCGGAGCGCCACGGGCGAGCAACTCGCTGGAATCGAGCGCCTGCCAGAAAGAACGCGTCAGCCAGGGTTCCATCACCTGCGTCAGCCGCGTCGCCAGCAAGGGTCCGCGCGGCTGGCACAAGACGAGTGCCGGGTCGAGCACGCACGCGGGCTTGCGCTGGTTCACCAGAAGCTGCAAATCGGCGCGCTGCATGTTGTCTGCCCTCGGTCTTGGTCATGGTGGCACCTCACGCCGCCTGCGGCACACCGAGCACGCTCTGCAGCGCCGGGGTCACGCCGGGGAAGCCACGCCCTTCGGGCGTCATGCGGTACGCCGCCACCCAGGCTTCAGCGTGGGCCCCCATCGGGCGCACCGTGCTCTGGAAGAGGATGGGGTCGATGGCGGTCTTGAAGTCGTTGTCGGCCACGAACTGCAGGATGCGCCGGCCGCTCTCGGCCATCTTGGCGCGCTGCGAGGGCTCGGCGGTGCCGCCGAGGTAGCGGTTGGAGACGATCTCGACCACGTCCCACTTGGTGTTGGCGTCGAAAGCCTTCTTGATGTCGGGCGAGTCGAGCAGCTGCAGGATGCCCTTGAGGTGGTGGCCGGTCTCCATCGCCAGCGAGAAGATGTTGCCGTAGGTGGAGCGGTCGAGCGCGTAGCGCAGGTCCAGACCAATGCGCTGCACGGTGGCGACGCTGCCGAAGGGCCGCTGCTCGATGAGCTGGCCGCCGCGGATCACCTCGCCGATCAAGAGGTCGCGGAAGTACTGGCCGAGCGAAACCATGAAGCCCACGAGCTGGCGATGGAAGTTGCGGTTGACCACCGCGCCGGCCGGTGCTGCATTGGTGCCGTAGTTGAAGGCCCGGCGGTAGGCCACCATGCGCTCGTTGCGGCCGTAGCGCAGCGGCTTCCACTTCTCCAGGAGGTACAGACCCCGCGCGCCGGGCCCGCGCTGGATGCGCATCTTGCCCAGGCGGAAGAGGCGCAGCAGCGTCTCCACCACCTCGAAGATCTTCATGCGCTCGTGCTGGTAGATGTAGTACAGCTCGGCTGCGGCGTGCAGCTGGCTCGGCACGATCGCATCGTCGAAATCGGGCGTGATGTGCGGGTAGGAGATCTGGTCGAAGTCGGGCGCGCCTTTGTCGCCGAAGCCGATCAGGTCGAGGAATCCGTCGCGGCCGTCGCCGCTGCTGGCCGCGCCCTTGAGCAGCTCGCCGAAGCGTTGCTCGAAGGAGCCCTCGAACTGCTGGCGCTGCTCAGGCGGCATGGCCGCGAGCTGGTCGCGCAGGAAGGTCTCCCACAGCCGCTGGATGGTTTCGGTGGTCTGGAAGCTCATGACCTTTTCTCCTGGAACGGTGTGATGGGCGCTGTGTGGGGAATGAGAAGGGGTGCGTCAGTTCTTGGCCTGGCGGCGCCGGGCCGGGGGTGCCGCGCTGGTCACCGGCGCTTCGCTGGCGGCGCGCTCGGGCCAGTCGGCGGCGGTTCCTTCCAGCCCGGCCACCTCGCACTTGGCCGCCAGCAGCCAGGCGGCGCGGCGGTTCAGCTCGCCGAAGAGGTCGTTCGGTGCGTTCTTGCGGAAGGTCTGCGCATCGAGCGCACGGTGCAGCAGGTCCAGTGCGCGGACGGCCGCGGGGTCGTCGACCGCCAGCAAGGCTTCGATCTCGTTCACAAGCACCCCGGTCGACGGGTCGAGCAGCTTCTGCAGGACCAGGTCGAACGTGACGTCGTGGCGGTCCATCAGGTAGGTGGCCAGGGTGTTCATGCGGGCCACCACGGTGAAGGCCAGGTTCGACATGTCGACCCGCGCCGAGCAGGTGTCGCGCCGCGGCTCGGTGTTGGTGGCCTGTTTCTCGGCGGCGACGACGAGCCGGCTCAGCGCGTTCAGCTTCTTCCGCTCGTAGAGCGTGATCCGGTTGTTGTGCTCCCAGAAGGCGCTGCGCTCGATGCCCATGAAGACGAGTTCGTCCGCGACCTCGCCTTCCGGCACCCCCTCGTCGTCGATCGCCTCGTCGTCGGGCTCGGCCTCTGCCAGCGTGGCGACCACGTCGCCGGGGGCCAGCGGTTCGAAGACGAGGAAAGTCGTTGTTGCCATGAAAACCTCCTGGTGTCGTGATTCGGTTCAACGGCCGCGGCCGGTGCGCGAGCTGTTGTAGGCGATGGTGTCCATCGACGTCTCGATGTGCGCCGGGATGTTGGGACCCTGCAGGCCGCAATCGGTCTCGACGTTCTTGGCGCCGAAGGCCGCCAGCGCCATCGCGTTCTTCAGCAGCAGCGTCATGTCGCCGGTGGGCCCGAAGACCGCGGAGGCGCTGATGCAGTTGGGTGCCATCTGGCGCACCATGTGCTCCCAGCGCTGCTCGCCGTCGAGTTGCAGGCACAGCTCCTGGTGCAGCACGTCGGCGAAGCGGAAATCGGAGCCGGGCAGCTTCTTGTTCTTCTTGCGACGGTCTTCGAAATTGATGACGGTGGTGTCCCAGTCCGACAGCTGCGGCGTGGCGTCCTTCGGGCGCAGCAGGTTGCTGAGGTTGATGAGCGTGCGGCGCAGTTCGGGCCTCGGCACAGCCGTGGGCGAGGTGCAGGGGTCGTTGGCCTGGGCCGGGTCGCCTGCCTGCAGCGGCGGGTCGGTGGGCAGCACCGGGATGACCACCCGGCCGGCCGCAGTGGTGCTGCGCAGCAGCGCTTCCAGCAGGTAGCTGTAGGCCGCGGCGCGCAGCTCGGGCTGGCCCAGGTCGTCGCGGCCCACGGCATAGAGGTCGATCGCGCGGTCGACGTCGTACAGCGCCTTGTCGAGCATGATCTGCGCACGCGCCGTGGTCTCGTCGCAGTTGCAGCGCATCAGGCAGTCGAGCTGGCTGGCGAGCCGGCCGCGCTCGATGGTGAGCTGGGTCAGGCGCCGGTCGGCGTGCTCCTCTTCCTCCTGCGTGTAGAGACCGTAGAAGACGATCGGCGGTCGCGCCACACGCAGCAGGCGGAAGCCACCCGCGGTGCCGAAGCCATCGGCAAAGAGGCGCAGCGCTTCGAGGAAGGACGTGAGCGGCGGCGACTCGGGGTTGACGAGCTGGTAGCCGAAGTTGATGAGCCGGTAGAAGCGCTGCAGGTCGACCTGCGCGGTAGAGCCCAGTGCGCGCAGGCCGGTGGCGGTGCCTTGCGCGGCGCGGCGCACGAGCGCGTCCATCGTGCGGCCGAGTTCCTGCTCGGTCATGAGCGCCCGCAGGTCGCCCTGGCCTTGCAGTTCGAGCGCATCGAAAAGGCGGCGGTAGGCGTCGATGCCGCGCGGCCATTCGTTGGCCTGGTTGGTGAACTGCAGCGAGCCCAGCAGGTTGCGCAGCGCGTGCATCGCGGCGTCACGCCGCGTCTGCAGCTCGGTGTAGGGCGCCTGCAGCAGGAAGCGGCCACCGGCGAAGCCGTTGTTGGCCATGCTCTCGCCCACCAGCACGAGGATCACCGAGTTCACCTCGTCGATGCTCTGCGCGAGGCTGCGGTAGTTGTGGTTCATCGACGGCGTGAGCGCACCCACGAGGCGGGCCAGGCGGGCGTAGTCGCTCAACGTGCGGCGCAGGCCGAAGGCGCGGTCGCGCTGGCGCGGGTCGAGCCCGAAGCGTGCGGCGCTGGTGGCCTCGGTGACGGCGGCGCGGATGGAATCGGCCCAGCCGTCGAGACTTCGGGCGCCACATCCTTGAGCAGGTTGCTGGAGGTGAGCTCCTGCAAGTCCTTGTCGACGTCGCTGCGCGCCTGTTCGAGATCGATCGCGGTGGCGGTGCGCTCCATCGCCGCGGGCACGAAGAGCGGGCGCGTCTGCAGGAATGGCAGGCCCTGGGCCTCCTGCTCGATGGCGCGGGTGCGCGCGTCGTTCTGGTAGCGCTCGCGCAGCGCATTGGCGACCTGCTGCGGGTTGCTCGGGTCGCCGACACCCAGCTCGCGGCGGATCAGGTTATCCATCTCCAGGCGCTTGGGGTCTGGCGTGCCCACGTCGCCGCGGGCGGGGGTGCTGGTGTAGGCCGTGTTCTGCATGGTCGGGTCCTCGTTGAGTGAATCAGGCGGCAAGCCTCAAGGGCTCTCGGCGCGCCGGTGGCGGTGCAGAAGAAAGCAGCGGCCGCTGCGTCTGCAGAAGCTGCTCGACCACGCTGCGCGCCAGGCGCTGCGGCGCGATGCGCCCGCCCTCCAGCGCATAGTGCGCGGCGCTCACCAGGTGGCGCGGTGCGAGGGCGGTGCTGCTGCCTTCGGCGAGGCGACGTGCGCCGTCGCGGATGGCGTCTTCGTCGGCCCTGCCGAAGGGGATCACATCGGCCAGCGCCCGCTGCGCCAGGTTGCGCCGCGTCTGGAAGGCGATCTCGTCGACCACCTCGGGAATGATCCGCGGCGCGCTGGAGATCAGCGAAGGCGGGATGCGGTTGACCCCGTCGCGCCGGTACAGCGCCTGCCACACGCGCAAGAGGCGCGCCGCGTGGTCGTTAAAGCCGATGCGCCTGAGCATCTCGGCCAGCAGGTAGACGCGCAGATAGGCGGTCGGGTGCGCGCCGCCGGGCCGGTAGGTCAGCGTGCGCGGCTGTGGATGGGCCAAAAAATCGGCCATGCCCCAGGCCGCGGCCGGCCCGCCGAGCAGGATGGCGGCGAGGTCGGCAAAGATCTCCTTGTGCCAGCGGCCGTAGACCGTGGCGAGGAAGGGATCGCGCGCCGAGCCCATCACACGCCGCAGCACGGCCTGGCGGTTCTCCTGCCAGATGCCGAGATCGGCCTGCAGGTTGTGCGCCACCTCGTGCAGGAAAACCGATTGCCAGGGCTGGTCGCGGTCCCAGGGGATGCGGATCAGCGGGAAGGGGTTGGCCTCGCCGAGCAGACGCGACAGCGACACGCCGCGCCGCATCGTGGCCGGCGAGTAGCCGTGCTCCATGTAGCAGACGGGCTTGAGCAAGCGGCCATCGAAGATGCGCGGCGCCGCTTCGCGCACGGCGAGGTAGCAGTCTTCGGCGATCACGTCGTGCGCGGCGAGCGAAGGCCCGAAGGCCGTGCCGCGCTGCGCGAACACCTCGTAGAACATGCCGAAGAGCCGGCGCGCCCGGTCGAGTTCGCGCTCGACGAGTGCGATGTCGATCAGCACCCGCTGCGGCGGCCGCGCCTCCCCACCCTCGCGCAGCTGCGCGAAACGTGTGCGGATGCGCTGCTCCACCCGCGAGAGCCGCGCGTTCGCCGCGGCGAAGTGCTGCGCCGATGGCGCGTAGGGCATGTCCTGCGGGCGCAGGCCGACGAACGCGTTGTCGATGCGTGCGAGCCGCGAGAGCCGGGCCGAGAGGCCCTGGATCTTGGCGCGCAGAAACCGGCGTGCGGACGTGAGTGGGGCCGACATGGACTTGCTCCTGGTGCTGGCGTGGGCGTCGGTGGCGGTCGATCAACGGGCGCGGATGTGGATCGACACCGGGCCGCGCACGTTGATGCGGCGCCCGCCGCAGTGCGCGCAGCCGCCTGCCGCACCCACGACACCGGCGCGGCGAGCTGCCACCGTGCCCGGCGTCACCACCGCGGCGCGGCGAGCCACCGGCGCCACCGTGCGCGCCACCACCCGGGCGGCGGGACCCCGCGGCGTGGTGCGGCGTGCGGCCGGCACCAGCGGGCGGGCAAGACGGCGCACGGCCTGCGGACGGCGCGCCACGGCCTGCGCCGCACGCTGCACCACCCGTGCCGCCTGGCGCGGCGGCACGCGGCGCTGCTGCACCACCCGCCGGGTGGCGCGCACGGCACGCGCCACCGCACGCGCGGCGGGCGGGCCCTGGCGGCGCACGGCCTGGCGCACGGCACGCGTCACGCCCCGCACCGCAGCGCGGCGCACGGCGGGTGCGGCCCGGGCGATCGCAGGCACCGCACGACGCACCACCATGCCGGCGAGCACCGGCGCGGCGGCATCGATCGCGTCGTCGTCCAACCCGTCGACGAAGTCATCGAAGGCCTCGAACTCGTCGGCGCCATCGGCCAGCAGGCGGCCGGCGACGTTGGCCATGCGGCCGATCAACTGCGCCTGCGGCAGCGGGATCATGCTGGCGATCGGGCCCACCAC
This sequence comes from Rhizobacter sp. J219, assembly GCF_024700055.1. Taxonomy (GTDB): domain Bacteria; phylum Pseudomonadota; class Gammaproteobacteria; order Burkholderiales; family Burkholderiaceae_C; genus Rhizobacter. Next base: position 5,170,502 of record NZ_JAJOND010000001.1, on the reverse strand, counting down.
GCGGGCGGCCTGGCCCACGCCGCGGCCCACGCGGCGCGCCACGTTCATCGCACCGCTCGCGAGGCTGCGCAGGCGGCCGAAGAATTCATCGCCATCGGCGGCGTCGAGCGCATCGGCCACGGCGTCTTCAAGCGAATCGACGTCGTCGCCGGCGTCGAATTCGTCGTAGCCGTCGAAATCGTCGCCCTCGTCATACTCGTCGTAGGCGTCGTAACCGTCGACGTCGTCGCCTTCGTCGAACTCGTCGGCCCCGAGCAGCCCCCCAGACCGCCGAGCAGGCCGCTCAAGGGGTTGCCTCCGCCGCCGCCACCACCACCGCCGGCGGCACCGGGCCGCCCGCGGCGGGCACGGCCACGTCCGCGGCCCCCACCCCCGAGGAGGCGCCCCAGGCCCCCGGCGATGGCGCCGAAGAATTCGTCGTCGCCTTCGTCGTACTCGTCATAGGCGTCGTAGTCGTCGCCTTCGTCGTACTCGTCAAAGTCGTCGTACGCGCTGGCCGCACCGCCCGCGGGGCCCTCGGCAGCGTCATACATCAGGTCGTCCATCACGTCGGCTTCAAATCGGTCCATGGTGAGCTCCTTTCAGCACCGTGCTCGGTTTCTAGAGAGTTACGCCCGCTGCGGGCTGATGGTCAGGGTGACCGGTCCTTGGAAGGTGTAGGTGCGCGTGCCCATCGGCCCCGGCGAGCCACGGCCCACCCCGGCAGGCCGTGCAACAGGCAGGGGCCCACCGCGCTGGGGGCGTTGCAGCCGCGCGGGGCGCGCAGCGCTTTGGGGGCGTGCCAGGCGGCGCACCACCTGGGGGTTCTGGGCCACGCGGCGCGCCGCCTGCGGCAGGCCGCGGCGCACCTGCTGCATGGCACGCTGCGGCGTGGGGGCGCGGCGCGTGGCCACACGCGTGGCCGCCTGCGCCAGGCGCGGCAAGGCGGCCACGGCCCGCGGGCCGCGGTGGCGTACCAGCTCGCGCGCCGCCGCCGCCACGCCGCGCACCAGCGCGCGCCGGCCGGCCTGCGACACCTGCTGCAGGTTGCGGAACCCCAGCCCCCGCGCCGCGGTGCGGGCGGCGAGTGCCACCACCGCGGGCAGGGCTTCGTCGACACCCTCTTCGGCAAACATGTCGGCCACGTCGTCGAAGGCCTCGTAGGCATCGGCGCCGCCGCCCATCAGCTGGCTCAGGCGCGCGAGCAGGCCCTGGGCGCCGCTCGCCGCCTGGCCGACGCCCTGCGCCATGCTGCCCACGTTGCCGAAGGCGCCGGCTACGCCCGGCGCGCCGAGCATGCGGGCAATGCGCTGAGCCGCCTGGGCCGCCGGCGCCACGCGGCGGGCCACACCGCCCACCCGTCCGGCCACGTTGCTGGCCCGCTGCGCAAACGAGCCCATGCGCCCCGCCACGCTGCCCCCGGCGCCGCGCCCGAGGGCGCCGGCCGCACGGCCAAGACCCCCGAGCAGGCGGCCGAAGAATTCATCGTCGTCGGCCGCATCGAGGCCGTCGGCGATCTCTTCCTCGAAGGCGTTCCACACCGCCATGTCGTCGGCGCCTTCGCCGAAGGCATCGCCGAGGTCGTCGGCGCCGTCGCCCTCGAAGGCATCGGCGCTGGCGGCCGGCGCCATCTCGTCGACGAAACCGTCGCCGGACGCATCGCTCTCGTCGAACCCGTCTCCGGCGTCGAAGCCGTCTCCGGCCGAGTCGAGCGCAGAGTCGAACGACTCGGCATCGTCCATCACATCGCTGTCAAAAGGTTGATCCATCAGGTGCCTCCGTCGTGGCAGGGTCGGTTGACCATGCGATGGACTCTAGGCAGCGGGTGGAGGCCTCACCAGTCCGCGATGTCGGGCGTGAAAGTGCGCTCGCCCGGGCGCGGCAGCGCAAGCGAGTACCCTCGTCCGCATACCCTCAAAAGCACGTGTTCGATGGGGCCTGCCCATCCGGCCCGGTTCCCTAACACTTGGGGGTGCTGCACAGCAGCATGAGGTGGCACGATCGCTCACTCAGCGGCCGACCACGCAGCGGCCGCACAAGGGATGGGGACACGGATGACCAACCAGCATCAGAAGACCGATGCACACAGCGGTGAAGGCACGGCCGACACTCGTGTACTGGTGGGCAGCCGCGTCTGCCGCATCGTCTGCGTGGACGACATCGTGCCCAAACACGTGGTCGAGAGCCGCCGGCACGCGCGCCCGCGCCTCGTGTATGCCGAAGGCGAGCTGGCGCATTTCGAAGTGGGAGAGCACCGCTACGCGCTGGTGCTCGACGAGACCCCTGAAGAAAAGAACAGCATGCCGCGAGAGAACCTGCACGACCTGCTGACCAACCGCGAAATGCAGATCGTGCAGTTCATTTGCCTGGGCTACCTCACCAAGCAGATCGCCGACCGCCTGCACCTGAGCGAGTTCACGGTACGGTCCTACCTCAAGACCATCTACTGCAAGCTGGGGGTGCGTTCGCGTGCGGCGATGGTGTTCCGCTACACGCAGGCCTTCGGCTCGGCGAAGAGCGGCTGATCAGTCGGACAGAAAGAGCGCCTGCAGGTCCGAGAGGAAATCGAAGCCGCATGCGGTGGGCCACACGCGGGCGAAGTCGCGCCCGATGAACCCGCGTCGCTGCGCTTCGTCGAGCGGCTTCGCGATGCTGGACAGCGGCAGGCCGGTGCGCTCGGTGAAGCGCGCGAGTTCGAAGCCATCGCGCAGGCGCAGCGCGTTGAGCATGAACTCGAAGGCGAGCGCATCGCGCTTCACCTCTTCGTCATTGGAGATGGCCTGTCCTTCGGCGGCCTTTGCCATGTAGGTCTGTGGCTCGCGCCAGCGCACCTGGCGCACCACGCGATGCGGGAAGCTCAGCTTGCTGTGCGCACCGGCGCCGATGCCGAGGTAGTCGCCGAACTGCCAGTAGTTGAGGTTGTGCTGGCAGTGGTGGCCTCGTTGCGCAAAGGCCGAAACTTCGTAGCGCGCGAGGCCCGCGCGCTCGGTCTCGGCGGTGATGAGATCCAGCATGTCGAAGGCCGTGTCGTCGTCGGGCACCACGGGGGGGTGCTTGGCGAACCAGGTGTTGGCCTCGATCGTCAGGTGGTAGATCGACAGGTGCGGCGGCGCGAACGAGAGCGCCTGCGCCACGTCTTCGCGCAGCTCGGCGAGCGTCTGCCCGGGCAGCGCATACATCAGGTCGAGGTTGAAGGTCTCGAAAGAGTCCTTCGCTTCTTCCACCGCAGCCTGCGCCTGGGCGGCGTCGTGCACACGACCGATGGCTTCGAGCTTGTCGTCGTTGAAGCTCTGCACGCCGATCGACAGGCGCGTCACACCGGCTTGCCGGTAGCCCCGGAAGCGGTCGCGCTCGAAGGTGCCGGGGTTGGCTTCGAGCGTGATCTCGCAACCCGGCTCCAGCGGCAGGCGCGCACGCACGTCGGCAATCAACTCGCCGATCGCCTCGGGCGAGAAGAGGCTCGGTGTGCCACCGCCGATGAAGACGCTGTGGATACGGCGGCCCCAGATGAAGGGCAGCGCGGCTTCGAGGTCGGCGCGCAGCGCCGCGAGATAAGCCGCCTCGGGCAGTCCACCTTGCTGCTCGTGCGAATTGAAATCGCAGTACGGGCATTTCTTCAGGCACCACGGCAGGTGCACGTAGAGCGCCAGCGGCGGCAACGCGCCGAGGTTCATGACCCCGGGGCGCATGTAGCGCGCAACCAATTCCTCGGTGCGACCGGGGCCAGCTGGTTGGACGGGAATCACGACCAGCACCTTTCATCAAGCGGCTGCCGTGGAACCGGCTTTGCCGGGCCACTGGCAGCGCCCCTTGAGGGGGAGGCGCGCAGCGCCTCCGGGGGTGGGTCATCCATTCAGCCAAGGTGCCACACCTCGCGCATCAGCGCGAGCATCTGGCGCGAGGCGATGGCTCTGTGGCTGTGCGCATTCTTGGTGGCGGCGTCCAGCTCTGCGACGCTCCTGCCCAGTGACGGGATGAACATCAACGGGTCGTAGCCGAAGCCGCCTTCACCGCGGCGCTCCCGCAGGAGCACGCCGTCCCAGCGGCCAAAGGCGATCAACGGCTCGGGATCGTCGGCCGAACGCACTGCGACCAACGCACTGACGAAACGCGCGCGGCGGTCGTCCTTGTCGTCCATCTGCTCCAGCAAGACACGGTTGTTCTCGTCATCGTCCTTGGGGCGACCGAAGAGCGTCGCGTAGCGGGCCGAGAGCACACCGGGCGAGCCACCAAGTGCGTCGACACAGAGGCCCGAGTCGTCTGCAATCGCCGCCGACTTCGCATGGGCCGCGGCATGCCGCGCCTTTTCCAACGCGTTCTCCACGAAGGTGACGTGCGGCTCTTCGGCTTCGGAAATGCCGAGGCTGCCTTGGGTGACCAGCTCCAGGCCCAGCGGCGCAAACAGCGTCTGCAGCTCGACCAGCTTCTTGGCGTTGTTGGACGCCAGCACCAGACGCATGTTCAGCCCTCAAGCGCCAGGCGCTGCGCAGCCACGAGTTCGCGGATGCCCTTGTCGGCGAGCGCGAGCAGTTCGTCCATGTCACCGCGCGTGAAGGCCACACCTTCGGCCGTGCCCTGCACTTCGACGAAGCTGCCGGCGGCGGTCATCACCACGTTCATGTCGGTGTCGCAGGCCGAGTCTTCGATGTATTCCAGGTCGAGCAAGGGCGTGCCTTCGACGATGCCCACCGAGATCGCGGCCACCGCTTCGCGAATCGGCGACTCGACCAGCAGGCCCTGTTTCTGCAGCCACTTCACCGCATCGGCCGCGGCCACGTAGGCGCCGGTGATGGCCGCGGTGCGCGTGCCACCGTCGGCTTGCAGCACGTCGCAGTCGAGGTGGATGGTACGTTCGCCGAGCTTCTTGAGGTCGAACACGCAGCGCAACGAGCGGCCGATGAGGCGCTGGATCTCCTGCGTGCGGCCGCTCTGCTTGCCGCGAGCGGCTTCGCGGTCGCCACGCGTGTGGGTCGCGCGCGGCAGCATGCCGTATTCGGCGGTCACCCAGCCCTCTCCGCTGCCCCGCTTATGCGGCGGCACCTTCTCTTCCACCGAAGCGGTGCACAGCACCTTGGTGTCGCCGAAGGCGATAAGGACAGAACCTTCGGCGTGCTTGGTGTAGCCGCGCGTGATGGTGACGGGGCGCAGGGCGTCTGCGGGACGGGATTGGGTGCGTTGGAAGCTCATCGCCGTATTGTCGGCGATGGCAAGTCTTACGACTTCTTCTGCGACGAGCGACGGATCGCCTCGTTGATCTCGCGGATCGAGCGTTCGATCTCGGCCTCGTCCAGTTCGTCGGGCGGTTCCTGGCCGAGCACGCTCGCCTGAATGGTTGACGCGAACACCTCTTCGCCCAGGGTCTGGGTCGAGATGCCGGAGTTGCTGTCACCGTCTTCGGCCGATTCCCACTCGACGGCCAGCACCGACACGTTGTCGCTCTTCGGGCCGCCGTTGCGCAGCGCCTGCTCGACGAGCTTCGGGCACGGCATCGGAGATGGTGTTGCGCGCGAGCTGGTCAGTGATCTCGGCGTCGCTCACGGTACCCCAGAGACCGTCGGAACACAGCAGCAGCCGGTCGCCAGCCTGCAGCATGAGCGGGCCGACGGTGTCGACCACCGGCTTGCCGGGGCTGCCGAGGCAGGTGAAAAGCACGTTGCGGTTGAAGCGCTCGCCCATGGGCACGACGTGGCTCATGGTCTCTTGCAGCTCGGAATACGAGTGGTCGCGGGTGCGGGCCACGAGCTTCTCGCCGCGCACGAGGTACAGGCGCGAATCACCGCAGTGCGCCCAGTAGGCCGAGTTGCCCTGCAGCACGCAGGCGACGACGGTGGTGCGTGGTGTGTCGATCAGCGCCTTTTGCGTGGCGTAGCGCAGCAGCTGGTGGTGGCCCGAGATGATGGCTTCGTGCAGGAAGCGCATCGGCTCCTTCAGCGTGGGCTTGGCATCACGCTGAAACATCGCGGCCAGCGTCTGCAGCGCGAGCTGCGAGGCGACCTCGCCTTCGGGGTGGCCGCCCATGCCGTCTGCCAGCGCGAAGAGACCGGAGTCCCGCGTGTAGCAGTAGCCCATGCGGTCTTCGTTCTTCTCGCGGCCGCCCTTGCGGCTGACCTGGTAGACGCTGAATCGCATCGGGTTTAGGCCTTCGCGCCGGTGGTGAGGTTTTCGAGTTGCAGCTTCAGGCGTTCGCTGAAGCTGAGCTTGGTGTAGCGGCGCTCGGTCTCACGCGCCAGTTCCTTCTGCAGCGAGAACACGCTCTGCGGACGCGATAGCGGGTCGAGCGACATGCACCACTCGGTCACTTCGATCAGGTTGTCGGAGTAGACGTTGCGCAGGCGCGAAAGGCTCAGCGCCAGGCGGTCCTTCTCGATGCGCTGGGGCGCGTCGTTGGGCGGGTAGCCCTGCATGCAGGCGTAGATGCAGGCGCCCACCGCATAGATGTCGGTCCAGGGGCCGAGCGTGCCGTCGCGGCGGTACATCTCGGGCGCCGCAAAACCCGGCGTGTACATCGGGCGGATGAAGTTGCCTTCCTTGCTCAGCACTTCACGCGCCGCGCCGAAGTCGAGCAGCACCGCCTTGTTTTCGTTGGTGATGAAGATGTTGGCCGGCTTGATGTCCAGGTGCAGCATCTTGTGCTGGTGCACGATGCGCAAGCCGCGCAGGATCTCGTCGAAGAGACTGCGGATGGTGGACTCGCGGAAGACCTTGTCGCGCTTGAGATCGCGGGCGGTGACGATGAAGTCCTGCAGGGTGTCGCCCTGCAGGTAGTTCATCACCATGTAGACGGTGTCGTTCTCGCGGAAGAAATTGAGCACCGAGACCACGCTCGGGTGCGAGATCTGCGCGAGGTTGCGGCCTTCTTCGAAGAAACTCTTCAGACCCAGGCGGTACAACGGCTGCTTCTCGGGCTTGACGCGCGGCATCAGCTCGCCAGGGGCACGCTCTGCCAGAGACGACGGCAGGTATTCCTTGACGGCCACCAGATGCCGATCGGAATCTTCCGCAAGGTACACGACGCCAAAGCCACCGGCTGCCAGTTTCTTGATGATCTGGTACCCGCCGACCACGGTGCCCGAAGGCAATGGCGCAGGTTTCGGCTTTGACATAATCTCTTTTTGCAATGCGATAAGTCGAATGCCAGTCTACAGCATGACCGGGTACGCAAGCGCCACCGCCGGGGCGCAATCTGCGACAGAAACCACAGGGGCCACCGAGGCTTCCAGCGCCCGCTCCGGGCCCTCTGCGGCAGCCAGCGTGACGGTGGAGCTGCGCTCCGTCAATGGCCGGTTCCTGGACCTGGGCTTTCGCCTTCCCGATGAGTTCCGCTCGCTGGAACCGGCTCTGCGCGACCTGATCACGGGGGCCTTCCGGCGGGGCAAGATCGAGTTGCGCCTCAACGCAGCCACCTCCGCCGACAACGCCTGGCCGACACCTCAGCCCGAGCAGATGAACCGGCTGGCGCGCCTCGAATCCACGATCCAGGGCTGGCTGCCCAAGGCCCAAAACCTGTCGGTGCACGAGGTCATGCAGTGGTGCAAGGGCGGGACGGCTACCGAGAAACTTGACGACGTGGCCCTTGAAGCCGCTCGACAGTGCATCGCCGGCCTGCGCGACGCACGCAAGCGCGAGGGCGACAAGCTGGTCGCGGTGCTGATGGAACGCGTCACCAGCCTGCGCGAGCTGGCGGCCAAGGCCGAGCCGTTGATCCCCGCCGTCGTGCAGCGTCTGCAACAGCGCTTCGTCGAACGCTGGCAAGAGGCGCTGGCCGCCACCGGCGGTGGCCAGGGGGTTTCGCAGGAAGCACTGCAGGAACGCGCCCTCAACGAAGCTGCCGCCTATGCCATCCGCATCGACGTGGCCGAAGAACTGGCCCGCCTGCGCGCCCACCTCGACGAAATAGCCCGCCTGCTCAAGGCGGGTGGTGAGGTGGGGAAACGGCTCGACTTCCTGATACAGGAGTTGCTTCGCGAAGCCAACACACTGGCCTCCAAATCTTCCACGCTTGAGCTGACCAACATCTCGGTGGAGATGAAAGTCCTGATCGAACAGCTGCGCGAGCAGGTCCAAAATCTCGAGTGATGGACTACCCCGGCAATCTCTTCGTGGTGGCGGCGCCCAGCGGTGCCGGCAAGTCGAGCCTGGTCAAGGCCCTGTTGGAGCTGGACTCGCACTTGGTGGTGTCGGTCTCGCACACCACCCGCAAGCCGCGTGGCCAGGAGCAAGACGGCCGCGAGTACCACTTCATCAGCGAGCAGCTCTTCCGCGAGAAGGTCGACCACGGCGACTTCTTCGAATGGGCCGAGGTGCACGGCAACCTCTACGGCACCTCAAAGGCGGGTGTCGAAGCCCAGATCAAGACCGGCCAGGATGTCGTGCTCGAGATCGACTGGCAGGGAGCCCTGCAGATCAAGAAGCTCTTCCCGAACGCGATCCTGATCTTCATCCTGCCACCGAGCTGGGACGAGCTGGCCCAGCGCCTGACCCGCCGCGGCGAGGACGCACCCGCGGTGATCGAGGAGCGGCTGCGCAATGCCCGCATCGAGGTGGCCCAGGCCCAGCACTTCGACTTCGTTATAATCAACGCTCTTTTCGAGACGGCGCTTTTTGACCTGAAAGCCATCGTCCACTCTCAGCGCCTCAAATACGCTGCTCTGCGTCGAAGCAAGCCCGCTGTCTTCGCCGCCCTGAATCTCGGTTAACACCTCAGCCAGACCCCGGAGTACCGCATGGCCCGCATCACCGTCGAAGACTGCCTCCAGAAGATCCCCAACCGCTTCCAGCTGGTGCTCGCCGCGACCTACCGCGCCCGCATGCTGAGCCAGGGTCATGCCCCCAAGATCGAAACCAAGAACAAACCCGGCGTGACCGCGCTGCGAGAAATCGCCGCCGGTGAAGTCGGCGTCGAAATGCTGCGCAAAGTGCCCGTCTGATCGAGACTCGCACACACTTCGAGAACAACGGCCCTTCGGGGCCGTTTGCATTTGTGCACACGGGGACGCCGCCCGGCGATCCGCGATAAATTCGGGGGCATGGCCAGCCCCATCACCTGGATACGCGACGCCGCCACCGGCGTGACGCGACGCGCGCGTGAAGCGCCGCCGCCGAAGGTGAGCGACGCTGCAGCCGCGTCATTCGCGACCCTGGTCAAGAAGCTCGACTACCTCGACGCCGCCGACATCAAGCGCGTGCGGGAAGCCTACCGCTTCGCCGACGAGGCCCACCTGGGCCAGTTCCGCGCCAGCGGTGAGCCCTACATCACCCACCCCATCGCCGTGGCCGGCCTGTGCGCCGACTGGAAGCTCGACGCGCAAGCCATCATGGCCGCGCTGATGCACGACGCGATGGAAGACTGCGGTGTCACCAAAGTCGAGTTGATCGAGCGCTTCGGGGGCGCCACCGCCGACCTGGTCGACGGGCTCACGAAACTGGACAAGATCCAGTTCTCCACGAAGGAAGAGTCGCAGGCCGAATCCTTCCGCAAGATGCTGCTGGCGATGGCGCGCGACGTACGCGTGATCCTCATCAAGCTGGCCGACCGGCTGCACAACATGCGCACGATGGAGGCGATGGCCGCCGCCAAGCGTGTGCGCATTGCCCGCGAAACGCTCGACATCTTCGCCCCCATCGCCCACCGCCTGGGCCTGAACCAGACCTACCGCGAGTTGCAGGAGCTGTCGTTCCAGTACCTGCGACCGTGGCGGCACGCGGCGCTCTCGAAGGCGATCAACCGCGCCCGCGGCTACCGGCGCGACATCGTCGAGCGCATCCAGAAGGAAGTGGAGAAGGCCTTCGCCGACGCCAAGCAGAAGGTGCAGGTGCACGGCCGCGAGAAGACGCTCTTTTCCATCTACGCCAAGATGCGCGAGAAGCACCTGACCTTCGCGCAGGTGAACGACATCTTCGGATTCCGCATCGTCGTCAGCACGCTGCCCGAGTGTTACCTGGCGTTGGGCGTGCTGCACCAGCTCTACAAGCCGCTGCCGGGCCGCTTCAAGGACTACATCGCCATCCCCAAGGCCAACGGCTACCAGTCGCTGCACACCACGCTGGTCAGCCCTCTGGGCACGGCGGTCGAGTTCCAGATCCGCACCGAGCCCATGCATGCGGTGGCCGAAAAAGGCATCGCCGCGCACTGGATGTACAAGATCGGCGGCAGCTCCCAGCCGCAGGATGCGCAGCGCCTGGGCGCACTCTGGCTGCAGTCGCTGGTCGACATCCAGGACGAAACCCGCGACGCGAGCGAGTTCCTGGAGCACGTGAAGATCGACCTCTTCCCGGATGCGGTCTACGTGTTCACGCCCAAATCCAAGATCATGGCGCTGCCGCGCGGGGCGACGCCGGTCGACTTCGCCTACGCCATCCACTCCGACGTGGGCGACCATTGCGTCGCGGCCAAGGTCAACGGCGACCCGGTGGCGCTGCGCACCGAGCTGCGCAGCGGCGACGTGGTCGAGATCGTCACCGCCCCCGGCGCCCGGCCCAACCCGGGCTGGCTCAACTTCGTGCGCACGGGCCGTGCGCGCTCGAAGATCCGCCACTACCTCAAGAACATGGAGCAGGAAGAGTCGCAGCAGCTCGGCGAGAAGCTGCTCGCGCAAGCCCTGCGCGCCGAGGGCATGACCCTGCCCGACAGCGACCCCAACGATGCCGCTGCCGTTGCACTCTGGCAGGCCCTCACCCGCTGGAGCGGCAACCGCACGCGGGCCGACCTGCTGACCGACATCGGCCTCGGCCGCAAGATCGCCATCATCGTCGCCAAACGCCTCGCGCAGCTGATGCTTGAGCGCGGCTCCAAGCCCGATGCGCTCACGCTGACGATGGGTCGCTACGCCGCGCAAGACGACCTCACGCCCAGCCAGGGACTGGTGGTGATCGACGGCTCCGAAGGTGCCTCGGTGCAGATGGCCACCTGCTGCCGCCCCATCCCGGGCGACGACATCGTCGGCTACCTGGGCCGTGGCGAAGGCCTGCTCGTGCACACCGCTGAGTGCAGCATTGGCAAGCGCCTCTTCGAGCGCGACAGCGAACGCTGGATCACCGTCGACTGGGCAGAGGAGCCGGTGCGCTCTTTCGAGACCAGCATCACCATCCTACTGAAGAACGGCAAGGGCGTGCTGGCGCAGGTGGCGCAAGCCGTGAGTTCGGTCGAGGCCGACATCTCCCACATCGACATGGACGACGAGGCCGCCGCCGAAACCACCGAGCTGCGCCTGCTCATCAGCGTGCGCGACCGGCAGCACCTCGCCGACGTGATGCGCACCCTGCGCCGTGCGCCTGCGGTGTTGAAGGTGCTGCGCCTCAAGCCCTGAGTCAGGCCTGGGGCTCCGGCTTCGGGTACGCGACCTCCACCACTTCCAGCTTCTCCAGCCCGCCGGGCGTGACGAGCGAGACCTCGTCACCCACCCGCGCCTTCAGCAGCGCGCGTGCGATCGGCGAGATCCAGCTCACCTCGCCCTTCAGGTTGTCGGCCTCGTCGATGCCCTTGATCGTGATCGTGCGTTCGTCACCGTCCTCGTTGGCATAGGTCACCGTCGCGCCAAAGAAGATCTGGTCGTTGCCGAAATGCGCCGACGGGTCGGCCACCTCGGCGATGTCCAGCCGCTTGGTGAGGAAGCGGATGCGGCGATCGATCTCGCGCAGGCGCTTCTTGCCGTAGAGGTAGTCGCCGTTTTCGGAACGGTCGCCGTTCTTCGCCGCCCACGACACCACCTCGACCACCTTGGGCCGCTCCACATCGAGCAGCGACATCAGCTCTGCGCGCAGGCGCTTGTAGCCCTCGGGCGTCAGGTAATTCCTGGTGCCCGCAGGCAGCGGCGGAAGGCCGGGGCTGTCGTCGTCATCGTCATCGCCTTCCGGCTCCTTGGTGAAGGCCTTGTTCATATTGCAGCGGCTCCGCGAGCGGCGACGAGGCAGCGGGTGGAGGGTTTTTCCGGGCTCATGGGCGCGATTTTGCCGGCGCATCAGCCCCCTCACAGGCGGCTCGGAGTTTCATAATGAACTTCACGCCCACGACAAGCAAAAACTCGTGAACACCGGGCCGAGCATTCGCAGAGGGTGGCACCACGCAGCAGGCGCCTGGCAGCGTTTGCGCGACAGCTATTTCCTGCGGCGCCTGCTGCTGTGCGCCCTGGCCGTGGCGCTGCCGCTGCTCGGACTGCACGCCTACACGCTGTACCGCCAGGCTGAAGACACCAAAGCCGACGCCGTCGCGGCGGTGCTCGCTCGTTCGGAAAAGGCCGCACAGGATCTCGACGCCGTCTTCAGCCGCGCCGAGCGTGTGCTCAAGTTCCTTTCCACCCGGCAGGAACTGCAGGAACTCGACGGCAGCGGCTGCAGCGAGCTGATCAAGGGGCTGACGTCCATCGACCCGATGCTGGCCAACGTGGGCGCTGTCGACATGCAGGGCGCGCCGCTGTGCCTGTCGATCGTCTCGCCGGCGCGCTTCAAGTCATACAAGGACGTGGGCTGGTTCAAGGAAGCACTGGTGCAGCCCGGCACCTTCCTCAGCAAGCCCTTCTACGGCGACATCAGCCAGCGCCCGCTGGTCAATCTGGTGATGCCCGTCAACAACGCGCGGGGCGAACGCATCGGCTTTCTCGGCGCAGCGATCGACCTCACCCGGCTCACCGACTCCATCCTCTCGCGCAACGGCCTGCCGCCGGGCAGCTTGGTCTCGGTGCTCAACAAAGAGGGCGTTCTCTACGCACGCAACCCGGGGCTGCGTGAGTGGATGGGCAAGTCGGTGCCGACCGAGACGAGCCAAGGCGAATTGCGCGTCGACAAGACACTCTTCGTCGGCATGAGCAACGACGGTGTGGAACGCCTCTTCGCGCGCACGCGGCTCGAACACTACGGCCTGATCGCCAGCGCCGGCGTGCCGATGGCCGCGGTGGCCGGCAGCAGCCAGGCCGACCTGCGCCGCAGCGTCTTCACCGCGCTGGTGGTGGGCCTGGTCGCGCTGCTGGTGGCGGGCTACGCGGTGCGGCGGCTGACAGCGCCCTTGCACAGCCTGAGCGAAACCGCCCGCGCACTCGCTGCAGGCGCGCCCGAAGCCCGGGCCGACGATGCGCTGCCGGGTGAATTCCGCCAGCTCGCCATCGAGACTTCAACCGCATGATCGAAACGCGCGACGCGGCCGAGACCTCACGCCGCGCGCAGGCCGCCGCCGAAGCGGCCAATCAGGCCAAGAGCGAGTTCCTGGCCCACATGAGCCACGAGATCCGCACGCCGATGAACGCCATCCTCGGCCTCACCGACCTCACCCTGCGCACGCCGCTCAGCGACGCACAGCGCCGCTACCTCACGCAGACACGGGCCGCCGCATCGTCGCTGCTCGACATCATCAGCGACATCCTCGACTTCTCGAAGATCGAAGCCGGCAAGCTCGAACTCGAACTGCATGAGTTCACGCTGGCGTCGGTGCTGGAGCGGGTGCGCAACATCGTCAGCCTGAAAGCGCACGACAAGGGCCTGGCCCTCGCGATGCACGTGGGCGACGACGTGCCGGCGGTGCTGGTGGGCGATGCGCTGCGCCTGCAGCAGACGCTGGTGAACCTGTGCGGCAACGCGGTGAAGTTCACCGCCGCCGGCCAGGTGCGGCTGACGGTCGAGCGCAACGGCGTGGCGCCCGACGGGCGCTGCGAGCTGCGCTTCACCGTGCGCGACACCGGCCGCGGCATGACGCCCGAGCAGGTGGCCGCGCTCTTCACCCCGTTCACCCAAGGCGATGCGTCGGTCAACCGAGAGTACGGTGGCACTGGCCTGGGTCTCGCGATCTCGCGGCAGCTGGTTGAACTGATGGGCGGTCAGATCGGCGTGCAGAGTGCGCCGGGGGCAGGCAGCGAGTTCCACTTCAACCTGGCCTTTGTCGTGGGCCGGGCCGGGGTGGAGCCGAATACGGCAGCCGCCCCACACATCCACAAGAGCGAGGGCAACATGGCCGTGCTGCAAGGCGCCCGCCTTCTGCTGGTGGAAGACAACGAACTCAACCGCATCGTCGCATGCGACCTGCTGACCAACGTGGCGGGCGCCGTGGTCGAGATCGCCACCAACGGGCGCGAGGCGATCGACACGCTGGAGCGCTCGCTCGCGTTCGACGCGGTGCTGATGGACGTGCAGATGCCCGGCATGGATGGCTACGAGGCCACGCGCCTGATCCGCCAGGACGCCCGGTGGCGCGAGCTGCCCATCATTGCGATGACCGCCCACGCAACGCCCAGCGACCAGGAGAAATGCCTGCGCGCCGGCATGAACGGCTTCATCACCAAGCCCTTCGAGCCGGTGGAACTCTTCAGCCTGCTGCGCCACTGGGTGGAGATGCGCCGCACGCACGGCAAGGCTTGACCTGGGTCAAGCCGGGGCCCACCCACGCTTCCTACGATAGGTGCATTCCGAATGCACCTTTGATGAAACTCACCAGCTTCACCGACTACAGCCTGCGCGTGCTGATCTACCTCGCCGCCCAGCCGGGCCGTCGGGCCACCGTGACCGAGATCGCGCAAAGTTTCGACATCTCGGAGCACCATCTCACCAAGGTCGTGCACTTCCTCGGCAAGCAGGGCTGGCTGACCACCGTGCGTGGCAAAGGCGGCGGGCTCAGCCTCGCACAGCCCCCGGAGCAGATCATCGTCGGCGAGGTGGTGCGGCGCACCGAAGGCATCGACACCCCGGCCGAATGTTTCGGCCCCACGGAACATCGTTGCCGCATCGAGCGCCTGTGCCATCTGCGCGGCGTGCTGCAGCGGGCGATCGACGCCTTCTACAGCGTGCTCAATAGCTGCTCGCTGGCCGACATCACGCACAACCGCGCCGAGCTGGCACGCGTGCTGTTCATGCCGCAGGACGACGCACACCATGGCGAGGTGACGCGGTGAGCTCGCCTGTGCTGCTGCGACTTGACGAGCCGCCTGCTCCCGGACCCGCACCACGCGGCTTTGCGCTGTGGGCACTCGGGTTCCGGCCGTTCTACCTGCTGGCCAGCAGCTTCTCAGCCGTGTCGATCGTGTTGTGGTCGCTGCAATTCACCGGCTGGCTGCCACAGCCGTACCTCGCCGCGCCTCTGTGGCATGCGCATGAGATGGTGTTCGGGTTCACGCTGGCGGTGGTGGTGGGGTTCCTGTTCACCGCCGGGCGGAATTGGTCGGGGCGACCCACACCGAGCGGCGGCGTGCTGATGGCGCTCGCCGCCCTGTGGGTGGCCGGGCGCGTGCTGGTGCTGACACCGTGGGGTCTGCTGTCAGCCATCGTCAACGCGGCCTTTCCGTTTGCCGCAGCCGTGGCGCTGGCGATCCCGTTCTGGCGCTCGCGCAACCGGCGCAACTACTTCTTCGTCGGCCTGCTCGCATTGATGGGTCTGGCCAACCTCGGCCTGCACCTGTCGCAGCTGGGGGCGATCGATCTGCCCGGTTGGCTCGGCCTTCAGCTCGCACTCGACGTGGTGCTCTTCATCATGGCGGTGATGGGCGGGCGTGTGATCCCGATGTTCACCAACAACGGCGTGCCGAATGCCAACGCCATGCGGCACCCGTGGGTGGAGAAACTCGCGCTCGGCAGCGTCCTCGTGCTGCTCGTCGCGGGGCTGCAACCGCTGCCCGCTGCAGTGATGGCATCGATCGCCGGCTTCGCCGCAGTGGCGCACGGCATCCGTCTCGCGCTGTGGCAGCCGTGGACCACCCTGCGCAAGCCGCTGGTCTGGGTGCTGCACCTCGGCTACGCCTGGATCGTGCTGCACCTGGCGCTGCGGGCCGCGGCGTTGCTGGGTGAGGTGCCGATGTCGGCAGCCGTGCATGCGCAGACCGTCGGCGCTATCGGCGGGCTCGTGATCGGCATGATGACGCGCACGGCGCGCGGCCACACCGCAAGGCCCCTGAAGGCAGACCGTGCCGACACCTGCGCCTACGTGCTGGTGGCATCGGCCGCCCTGGTGCGCGTGTTCATGCCGATGGTCTGGCCGGCGTGGGCCCTCCCCGCGCTGTTGCTCTCGGCTGCATTGTGGTCTGCGGGCTTTGGTGTCTATGCAGTGCGTTACTGGCCGGTGCTGAGCCGGCCCCGGCTCGACGGCCAACCCGGCTGAGGCGCACATGGACTACTCCACCGTCAAGCTCATTCACCAGAGCGCCGTCGCGCTCTCGATCGCCGGCTTTGCCCTGCGCGCCACAGCATCGCTCGCGGGCGCCCGATGGGTACACGAGCGCGCGGCGAAGACGATGCCGCATGTGATCGACACCGTGCTGCTCGCCAGCGCCCTGACGTTGGCCGCTTGGTTGCAGCTCAACCCGCTCACCACCCCGTGGCTCGCTGCGAAGATCGTGGCGCTGCTGGCCTACATCGGCTTCGGCATGGTGGCGCTGAGGCCGGCACGGCCAGGGCCGGTGCGGCTCATGGCGGTGCTGGCGGCCTTCGTGGCGCTCGCCTACATCGTCTCGGTGGCAATCACCAAAAATCCTCTCCCGGGTCTCACGACGTGAGCGGCTCAGTGTTCCTTGCGCGTGAGGCGGAAGACAATCACCACGATGCCCGCATAAACAGGCAGCAGCAGGTAGAAAATCCTGCTCGGCACGAACACAAATTCACCCGTGCTGCGCGTATCCAGGAAGACTTCCATCCCGACGAGGAAGAACAGCCAGGGCAGCGCGATGGCGAGGAAGCGGATGAAAGAGTGCATGGCGCGACGCTGATCGATGGAACCCAGTGCGCGATGTTCGCAGAGAAGAAGCCGATCGTGAACCACGGAAACCGGTGTCTCCGCAGGGACTGAGCCCACAAAGACAAACGCCCTAGAGGCGCAAACCTCTAAGGCGTTGGTCTAGAACGATTGTTCTGGCGCGGCTGGCAGGATTCGAACCCACGACCCCTTGGTTCGTAGCCAAGTACTCTATCCAACTGAGCTACAGCCGCGAAGCCTCGAACTATAACACCAACTCCGGGCCCGTCTACAAACCTGCCGCTTCGCGATAGCAGGAGGCGGCGCGCTCGAGGTCCGATTGCTGTTCGGCCAGCTTGGCCAGCATCAGCCAGGCGCGCCGACGCGGGGCCTTGCCGAGACCTGGCGCGGCAGCGGCTTGCTCCAGCAGCAAGCGCGCCTTGCCCCACAGCTCACGTTCGGCGAGCGCGCATCCCACCGCATACGCGACCGCCGCTTCACGCGGATGGGCCTGAGCGGCCGCTTCGAGCCGGGCGAGCCAGTCAGGTGCCAGACCATCCATGCAGGCCACCAGACCCTCTGCGAGAGCGACACGCTCGTCCTCGGTGAAATCGGCCAGGCGATCCCAGAAGGGGCGCAGCCAGGCGCGGCCCTCGGCCTGTGCGTTGAATGCCGCCATGCATTCCGCTGCCCGCGCGACGACGAGCGGGTCGCGCCGGTCGGCCGCATCGAGCGCAAACCAGGTGCGGCGCACCTGGTCGGCATCACGCGCGCCGTCAAGCGATTCGAATGCGAGCGAGCGCAGCAGGCCTTGGGCGGCCACCTTGGAGAAGGCCTGGTGCTTGGCGAGCAGACGCGCCGTCTTGAGCGCCTCGTGCGGCTGCTGCGCGAGACGGCAGGCCTGCAGCTTCAGGCGCAAGGCATGCGTGCGGCGCGCCACGCCGGGCGGCAGCACCGCCAGGAGGCTGAGTGCGCGGGCCGCATCACGATCGTCGAGCGCCCATTCGGCCGCCAGGAGACGCGCGCCTTCTTCGGCAGAACGGGCGGCGCTGCTGCGGCTGCTGAGTTCGAGCGCCTTTTCCAGCTCTTCGTCACGCCGCACGCGGTCCTGCAGCTTGTGGGCACTGCCAGCGGCGAGCAGGTGGCCGAGCACGGTGAACTCGTTGTCTTGCACGAGATCAGGGGTTTCGGCCTGGATCAGCAGCGCGCGCTGCGCCGCCTTTTGCGCGCGGCTGTAGCGGCCGCCGAAAAACTGAGCCAATGCATCGCGCAGTGCCGCCTGCGCCGTGCGGTCGCGACGTGCCACGCGCCACTCGTGCGCCTTGCGCGGCAACCCGACGAGCGCGTTCACCGCCTGGAAGACCGTCACGAGCGCGAGGCAGGTGGCCAGCATGGCGAGGATGAAGAGGTTCATCGACACATCCATGCGCCAGCCGCCCCAGTAGAGCGACACCAGCCCATCGTTGGCGCCGAAGGTGGTGGCCGCCACGACGGCGACCACAAAGAGCAGGATGAACCAGACGACCGCGCGCATGAGGACGGTCAGCGTCCTGCGGTGGCGGCCGCCAGAGCCGCGAGCGTGTCGTCGGGCCGCGGCAGGCCGACCTGGCGCGCCCCGGCGGCGACCTGCTTGAGCAGGTCGCCGGCCACACCGGTGCGGCGTGAGCTGCGGTCGAAGTAGCGCTCAAGCGCCTGCTGGGCACTCTGCACGTCGGTCTGCACGGTGTCGAACTGGCGGCTGAGCACGGCCAAGCGCGCATTGAGCAGGCGCAGCTTGAGGTTTTCGCGCAGGAAGAAGGCCTGCTCCGGCGCCACAAGCATGGCCTCCGGATGGTCGATGCGGGTCACGCGCACCAGGGTGCGGGTCTCGCCCCACAGCTGCTGCACCAGGCCGTTCCAGCGTTCGGAGACGGCGCCGGTCCAACCGGAGGATGCCGCCGGGGCGGAGGCCCCGCGCGCCGCAGGTTTGGCGGCGCCATCAGCCGGCTTGACCTCCTTGCGCTGCTCGGCCTGCGACAGCAGCGGCAGCTCGTCGACAAGCCGGATCGCTTCATCGAGCTTGATCGACAGCGCCGCGATGTCGGGCACACCGACCGCCTTCACCCGGTCGATGTCGCGGGCGATCGCGCGCCGCACACCGTCGAGACGCGGTTGGGCATAGCGCGCGAGGCGGTCGTCGGCCTGCTTCAGCGCCGCCACCAGCGGCTCGGCGCTGCCCGTGATCGTGGCCTGCTGCTGCGCGACGCGCAGGCCGGCGTCGATGTCGACCAGCACGTTTTCATCGCGCGAGCGCGACAGCGACTGGATCAGGTCTTCGAGTTGCGTGCGTTGGATCGCCACTTCGGCAAGACGCGCTTCGAGCAGCGTCACCTTGGCCGCGCTCTCACGTGCGGTTTCGTCGGCACGCTTGGCGAGCAGTCGTGCTTCGCCCGACTGGGTCTGGCTGTCCTGCTGTCGACGCACCAGCTCCTGCTCGAGCTTGCGCACCCGCTGCTGGGCCGACCACGCGAGACCCAGGCTCACTGCGACGACAAGAATCAGCAGGACCACCAGCGCGACGAGCCAGCGGCTGCGGCGTGGCACGGCCGCGGGCACGAGAGGCTCGTTGGCCGCGGGCGGCAGGGGGGCTTGTGTGACGTCGTTCACGGTGCGATCGATTGTATGCAGGCCACCACCGCCTCAGCGCTGGGACGGGCTTCGAGCACACGCCCGAAGCCAAGGCTGCGCGCGGTCTGCGCGATGCGCGGGTGGGTGCCGATGGCCACGGCACTCGCCCACCCGGCCCCCGGAGCGAGGGTTTGAAGATTGGTGACGGCTTCCGAGCTGCTGAAGAGCCACACATGCTTCGCGGGCGCAGCCAGCGCATCGGCCAGCAGCGCCTGCTCATCGGTCGACAGCGCGGGCACCGCCCGCCCATAGGCCGCGACGAAGTGCAGCACCGCTCCCCGCTCACGCAGACGGTCGGCCAGCCAATCGCGGCCGCTCGCGCCGCGCACCACCAGCACGTGTCGGCCCTGCCAATCACGCTCTGCCAGCTGCGCCCACAAAGCTTCGGAATCGAACTGCGGCGAGTCGGCGGCAGGCTCCACCACCGTCGACACCCCCAGCGCCCGCAACACCCGTGTCGTGCCGGGGCCGGGCGACGCGGCCACCAACGCGTCCGGCCACGCCGCGCCCGCCGGCTTGCCATCAAAGAAGCAGGTCGCCGCATTCGGGCTCACGAACACCACCAGCGCCATGTCGCCCAAGCTGCGCCAGGCCTGCGCAAGCCCCGGCGCGTCGGCGGTGGGCGCAATGTTGATCAGCGGCAAGGCCTCGGCCTGCAGGCCCGCCTCGCGAAGCAGCCGCACCCACTCGCCGGCTTGGGCCGCGGGTCGGGTGACGAGCACACGCATGCGGGTCAGGGCGCCGCGAGGTAGCCGTCGGCGCCGAGGGCGCGCAGGCGCGCCGCCGCTTCTTCGCCGAGGGCGCTGGCCGCGTTGTCGTCGACGACCGACGCCTGCACCGCCACCCGCAGCAGCGGGCGTGCGGTGTCCAGCCCGTCGCCGAGCGCGGCGCTCAGGTGCAGCGAGTCGCCCTGCCATACCGCATGCGCGGCGAGCGGCATGCTGCAGCTGCCCCCGAGCGCACGCGAGACCGCACGCTCGGCATGCACCGAGAGCCAGGTCGGCCGGTGGATCAGCTCGGCGAGCTGCGCCCGCAGCGGGCCGGCATCGGCCAGCACCTCGATGCCAAGCGCGCCCTGCCCGGCTGCCGGCAGCATCTCGCTCGTGTCGAACACGGCCCGGATGCGGCCCGCGAGCCCCAGGCGTTTGAGGCCGGCCGCCGCCAGCACGATTGCGTCGTACTGGCCTTCGTCGAGCTTGCGCAGACGGGTGTCGAGGTTGCCGCGCAGGGGTTCGATCTGCAGGTCGGGCCGCAGCGAACGCAGCAGCACCACGCGGCGCAGGCTGGAAGTGCCCACCTTCGCGCCCTGCGGCAGCTCGGCGAGCGAGGCGAAGTTGTTCGACACCAGCGCATCGCGCGGGTCTTCGCGCTCCAGCACCGCGGCGAGCGCAAAACCGTCGGGCAGCTCCATCGGCACGTCTTTGAGCGAGTGCACCGCCAGGTGCGCGCGGCCTTCTTCGAGCGCTGTCTCCAGTTCCTTCACGAAGAGGCCCTTGCCGCCCACCTTGGAGAGCGTGCGGTCGAGGATCTGGTCGCCCCGCGTCGTCATGCCCAGCAGTCCCACGTCAAGGCCGAAGCGTTGCTTCAGCAGGGACTGCACATGCTCGGCCTGCCACAGGGCAAGCCGGCTTTCACGGGTGGCGATCAGGAGCGGAGCGGGGGCGGCGTGCGACATCGGGCGATGCTAGCAGGGGGCCTTGCCGCGACACCCCGCGGTGCACGTTGGTAACCCGCAGGTAACCCGCCAGCCTTTACATTGCGCGCACCCCCTCCACTCCTCCAGACGACGCTCCCATGCCCCGCGCCCGGCCCGACGACGACAAGAACCTGCCCCTGGTCACCGACATTCGCCTGCTTGGGCGCATCCTCGGCGACGTGATCCGCGAGCAGGAGGGCAAACCGGCCTTCGAGCTGATCGAGCATGTGCGCCGCCTGTCGGTGGCCTATCGCCTGAAGCACGATGCCCAGGCGGGCAAGGCCCTCGACCGCCTGCTCAAGAACCTGTCGGCCGACCAGACGGTGAGCGTGATCCGCGCGTTCAGCTACTTCAGCCACCTCGCCAACATCGCCGAGGACCGCCACCACGTGCGCCGCCGCGAAGTCCACGAGCGCCAGGGCGACCTGCAGGAAGGCTCGCTCGCGATGAGCCTGAACCGCCTGGCCGACGCCGACATCCGCGCCACCGAGATCGTCAAGACGCTCGACCACGCCTACATCTCGCCGGTGCTCACCGCGCACCCGACCGAAGTGCAGCGCAAGAGCATCCTCGATGCCGAGCGCGCGATCGCCGAACTTGTGAGCCAGCGCGACAAGCTCGGCACCACGCGCGAGCTCGACCAGAACGAAGCGCTGCTGCGCGCCCGCGTCACCCAGCTGTGGCAGACGCGCATGCTGCGCTACACCAAGCTGACCGTGGCCGACGAGATCGAGAACGCGATCAGCTACTACCAGAGCACCTTCCTGCGCCAGATTCCGCGGCTCTACCGCGAGCTGGAAGAGGCCCTGCCCGGCCACGCCATCGCGCCCTTCTTCCGCATGGGCAACTGGATCGGCGGCGACCGCGACGGCAACCCCAACGTGACCGCCGAGACGCTGCAGATGGCACTGCGCCGCCAGAGCGAGACCGCGCTGCGCTACTACCTCACCGAGGTGCACGAACTGGGCGCGGAGCTGTCGATCTCGGCGATGCTGTCGCCGGTCACGCCCGAGATGCAGGCGCTCGCCGCCGCCTCGCCCGACCAGGGTGCGCACCGCGAAGACGAACCCTATCGCCGTGCCTTGATCGGCATGTACGCACGGCTGGCCGCCACGCTGCACGAGCTGACCGGCACCGAGGCGCTGCGCCATGCCGTGGCGCCGCAATCGCCGTACGCGCAAAGCAGCGAGTTCCTGCGCGACCTGCAGGTGATCGAAGCCTCGCTCAAGTCGCACCATGCCCAGGCGCTGATCGCGCCGCGCCTGAAGCCGCTGATGCGCGCGGTGCAGGTGTTCGGCTTCCACCTCGCCACCGTCGACCTGCGCCAGAGCCCGACAAGCACGAGGCGGTGGTCGCCGAGCTGCTGCGTGTGGCCCGCGTCGAGGCCGACTATTCATCGCTCGACGAACCCGCGCGCCGCGAGCTGCTGGTGCGCCTGCTCAACGATGCACGGCCCTTGCGCGTGCACGGTGCCGAGTATTCGGAGCACACACAAGGCGAAGTGGCGATCTTCGAGACCGCGCTCAAGATGCACCGCGCCTACGGCCGCGAGGCGCTGCGTCACTACATCATTTCGCACACCGAAGACGTGAGCGACCTGCTGGAGGTGCTGCTGCTGCAGAAGGAAGCGGGTCTCCTGCGCGGCACGCTCGATGACAGCGCGAGCTGCGACCTCATCGTCTCGCCACTCTTCGAGACCATCGGCGACCTGC
Organism: Rhizobacter sp. J219; assembly: GCF_024700055.1. Taxonomy (GTDB): domain Bacteria; phylum Pseudomonadota; class Gammaproteobacteria; order Burkholderiales; family Burkholderiaceae_C; genus Rhizobacter. The sequence continues at coordinate 5,147,809 of NZ_JAJOND010000001.1, read as the reverse complement.
GCCGCGCCGGCCCGATCATGCGCGAGTACTACGCACTGCCGGGCATTGCGCAGATGATGGTGCGCTCGGGCCGTGAGCAAGACGTGATGCTCGGCTACAGCGACAGCAACAAGGACGGCGGCTTCTTCACCAGCAACTGGGGCTCTACCGCGCCGAAACCGCGCTGGTGAAGCTCTTCGATGAGCTCAAGCAGGCGCACGGCATCGTGCTGCGCCTCTTCCACGGCCGTGGCGGCACGGTCGGCCGGGGCGGTGGCCCGAGCTTCCAGGCCATCCTCGCGCAGCCTCCCGGCACGGTGAACGGCCAGATCCGCCTCACCGAGCAGGGCGAGGTCATCAACTCCAAGTACGCCAACCCCGAGATCGGCCTGCGCAACCTCGAAACGCTGGTCGCCGCAACCCTCGAAGCGACGCTGCTGCACCCGACGAAGAGCGCGCCCAAGGCCTTCCTCGACGCCGCCGATGCGATCAGCACGGCGAGCATGGCGGCCTACCGCAAGCTCGTCTACGAGACCCCGGGCTTCACCGACTATTTCTTCGCCGCCACGCCCATCCGCGAGATCGCCGAGCTCAACATCGGCTCGCGCCCGGCCTCGCGCAAGGCCACACGCGCCATCGAAGACCTGCGCGCCATTCCCTGGAGCTTCAGCTGGGGCCAGTGCCGCGTGGCACTGCCGGGCTGGTGCGGTTTCGGCTCGGCGATCAACGCGTTCCTGGGCTCGAGCGCGAAGGAGCGCAAGGAACGCCTCGCGCTGCTGCAGCGCATGCACAAGCAGTGGCCGTTCTTCCGCACTCTGCTGTCGAACCTCGACATGGTGCTCGCGAAGACAGACCTCGGCATCGCCGCGCGTTACGTGGAGCTGGTGGAAGACAAGCGCCTGGGCAAGAAGATCTTTGCCGCGATCGAAGCGGAGTGGCGCGCCACGTCGGACGCACTGAGCCTCATCACCGGTGAAAAGAAGCGCCTGGCCACCAACCCGTCGCTCGCGCGCTCGATCGAGCACCGCTTCCCCTACCTCGACCCGCTCAACCACCTGCAGGTGGAGCTGATGCGCCGCTACCGTGCGCAGCGCGACGACGACCCCGCCATCGAGCGCGTGAAGCGCGGCATCCACATCTCGATCAACGGGGTCGCCGCGGGCCTTCGCAACACCGGGTAAACACCCGTCCGAGGCAATTCTGGACGGTCGCGTACAAATTCACACATTTGGCGCGACCTCCTGAAAAAACCCCGAGCTTTCTTAGAGGGAACTTAGCAATTCCATACAAGTGGAGGCCTCAGAATCCATTGAATGATGCACGCACGTCCACTTTCAAGAGACGCGACGGCGGTCATAGCGCTCCGGCAGTTCGGGAGCTTCAAGCCGATCGGATAGACGCTTGCATCACACCCATTGGAGACAACCATGAGACTTTCCACCCGCCAGATCCTGCGCGCCGGTTTCGCGCTGCTCGTCACCACCCTCACCTCCGCCGCTTTCGCGCAAACGAGCTTCAGCGCCACCTACAAGGGCGGCAGCACCTCGTCGTGCGGCAGCACCTACAGCATCGCGGGCAAGGAGCCCACCGCCTCGGGCAAGTACCCGGTGTACATCCACATCGGCGGCACGGGTGAGACCTACAACGGCGCCTGGGCCATGGCGGCCGTGAACGCGATGGCCGCCAAGGGCTTCGTCGCCGCCACCGTGCAGTACGACAACGGCAGCTTCGGCACCTGCACCACCATCAGCACACGCGCCAAATGCATCTTCAACGGCGCCAACGCCAACAGCGCCATCGCCAAGCTCTGCTCGCGCGCCAAGGCCGACTGCTCCAAGGGCGTGGTCACCGGCGGCCTGAGCCAGGGTTCGATCATCTCGGTGCTCTCGCGCAACTTCGACAGCCGCATCCGCGCCTCGATGGGCCAGGGCACCGGCTCCACCTACACCGTCGCCTACAACCTCGAATCGTGCATGGCCGACGGCCGTCACACGCAGCCGGGCGACCGCATCCGCATCATCAACGGCGAACGCGACATGTTCGTCGGCGGCACCGAGTCGATCGCCCGCTCGCAAGCGGAGCTTGTGACCGGCCTCAAGTGCAGCGGCCTGAGCCCGACCGAGTGCTTCCGCGCCAACGGCTCTGGCTGGGCGGTGGTGAAGGACTATCAGGTCAACGACCTGTACGCCGACCACTGCTTCATGGGCCTGGGCACCTACGGCGCGCAGTGCACTGGCGTTCTGGCGGTCGACACCAACTACCAGTACGGCTCGGGTGCCTGGGCGCTGCCGGCCACCACCAACTGGCTCAAGAGCTTCGTCACCCCATGACGTGACGGCCCGAGCGGCGGCGATGTCATGACCGCTGCCGCTTGGTCACCGCCTCGCGCGCCTTCACAGGCCCGCGGGGCTTTGTGCTTCCTCCCAGCGTGACGCGGCTGCTGACGCGACATTTGTGCGGATCGCCAGCGTGGATTCCTCACGCTAGGGTTGACCGCGTTGGCGCGCCAAGGCGAACGCGGCATTCTTGGTTCGACTCGAGGCTGTTGTATGAGCGGATTCATCCACATCACCCAGAAGACGCCTGCATGGCAGAACGTGCTGCGCCTGGGCGGCGGCTTGGCCGTCGTGCTTGGCGGTTTCGCCTGGTACGTGCTCAGCGACGAAGGGCTGCCTATGGGCCCCGCCGCCACACCGCACGCGCCATTCGTCAAGGCCACGCCGCTGCCGGCGCCCACGCCCACAAGCACCGCGCAGGCCCACGACGACGAGGCCGAGGCGCGTCTCGCCGAGGCCGCCGCCAAGCTCGGCACCGACACCACCGACGAGCCCGACTTCGCCACCCGCAACGCCGGCATCGACGTGCGCCGCCTCACGCTGCTGCGCCACCAGACCGCACGCAGCTTCCTGAGCGAGGTGCTGCTCACGCCAGCCTCGCCCTCGGGCTTCGTGGTGGCAGAGGTGCTGCCGGAAAGCCGCTACGAGCGCATGGGCCTCAGACCGGGCGACGTGGTCTACACGCTCGACACACCCGGCACGCCCCACATCGACGAGAACTCCATGGTCGCGCTGATGCAGCAGACCGAGCTGTCGCTCGAGGTCTACCGCCAGGGCATGCTCACCCGCCTGCACACCAACCTGGCCAAGCTGGAGGACGGCGATGTCGGCTCCAAACACTGACACCACGCCAGCGGCGGCCCCGGCGCGCCAGTCGCAGGTCTACGTCTACGCCGATGGCTTCATGGTGTCGTGCGACGGCATGGTCGCGCCCCGCACCGAGCGCTACACCGGCACGATGCTGTTCGCCATGCGCGACGAAGGCATCGAGGTCGAGGTGGCCGGCCGCCAGCAGCGCGCGCAGATCCTGCTGCTCAAGCCCTTCGTGCCCAAGTCGCTCAACGCGCTGGCGCAACCCTTCATCAGCATCGGCTTGAACCCGACCCACCCCAAGTACCGCGCCTACACACGGCTCGAAGACCCGGGCTTCGTCAACCTGCCACGCAGCCTCTTCCCGTCGCTCACCGACCGGCTGCAGGCCTTGTGGGCCGGTTACCTCGACCTGACCCACGCGCGCCGGGTGTACGACCACGCCATCGACGAGATCACGCAGATGCTGCCGCCGCTGCGCCCGATGGACCCGCGCATCGAGCGGGTGACCGCCTCGCTGGCCGAGAACCACCGCCAGCCGCTCGAAGCGCTCGCCGACAAGGCCTGCCTCTCGTACTACCGCATGTCGCACCTCTTCTCCAACGAGATGGGGCTGTCGCTGCGCCAGTACGTGCTGTCGTTGAAGATCCACGCGGCCGCGCGCTGCATCGGCCGGGGCATGAGCCTGACGGCCACTGCACACGAAGCCGGCTTCACCGATTCGGCCCATCTGTCGCGCGTCTGGACAAAAGCCTTCGGCGGCCCGCCGACCCGCTTTCTCAACCGCAAGGCCTTCTCGATCCAGCCGACGAACGGCGCGTCACCGGCGCTGGAAGAAGCCGCCTAACGGCTGCTGCTCGACTGGCGCAGCAACTGCGCCACCACGGCCACCGCGATCACCTCCGGCTCCTTGCCGGCGATGCCCGGCAGGCCGATGGGGCACACCATGCGGTCGATCGCGGCATGCGGCACGCCGCGTTCTTCGAGCCGGTGCACGAAACGCTGCTTCTTGGTCTTCGAGCCGATGAGGCCGAAGAACGCAAAGTCGTTGCGGCGCAGGATGGCTTCGGTGATGCGCAGGTCCAGGTCGTGCTGGTGGGTCAGCACGAGGAAGCAGGCACCGGCCGGTGCGTGTCGCACTTCGGCCTCCACCGCATCGACGGCCACCGGGCGGATGTGCGCCGGCCAGGGGCCGTCGTGCAGCGCGGCGGGGAAGGCGTCGTCCCGCTCGTCGATCCAGTCCACCTGCACCGGCAGCGTGGCGAGCAGCCGGGCGATGGCACGGCCCACGTGGCCGGCGCCATACAACTGCAGATGAAAGCGCGGCAGCTCGCGTGGCCACGCCGCCAGGTGGGCCGCCTGCAGCCGCTCGAAGGCCAGGGTGACCGCGCCTCCGCAGCACTGGCCCAGCGCGGGGCCAAGGGGGTAGTGGATCGATTGCGGCGGCGCGTCGGCCGCCAGCATCTCGCGTGCGCGGGCGATGGCCTGCCATTCGAGATGCCCACCGCCGATGGTGCCGCTCACCTCGTCACGGGCCACCAGCATGCGCGTGCCTGACTCGCGCGGCACCGAGCCGCGGGCCTCGCTCACCTGCACCAGCACGGCGGCCCGGCCGGCGCCGAGCCAGGCCAGAGCGGTGTCGCGCAGCGCGTCCATCTCAGCCGGCCCGCACCGCCTCGATCGCCCGCAGGATGGCCTCGCTCGTCGCCGGCGCCGTCAACGGCGGGTCGACCCGGTGCCCGCCCACGGACGAGACCGCATCACGGATCGCGAAGAACACCGAGAACGGCAGCAGCAGCGGCGGCTCGCCCACCGCCTTGCTGCGGTGGATGGTGTCGGCCGGGTTCGCGCCTTCGAAGAGCTTGATCTTGAGCACCGGCGGGCAGTCGTTCGCGGTGGGGATCTTGTAGGTGCTGGGCGCATGCGTGGCCAGCAGCCCGGCTTTCGGTGAGCCATCGGCGGGGTGCCACACCAGCTCTTCGGTGGTGAGCCAGCCCATGCCCTGGATGAACGCGCCTTCGACCTGGCCGATGTCGACCGCCGGGTTCAGCGAGCGGCCCACGTCGTGCAGCAGGTCGGCGCGCAGCAGCTTCCACTCGCCGGTGAGCGTGTCCACCAGCACCTCGCTCACGGCGGCGCCGTAGGCGAAATAGAAGAAGGGCTTGCCCTGCATGGTCTCGCGGTTCCAGTGCAGGCCCGGCGTGGCGTAGTGGCCGTCGGACCACAGCTGCACCCGCGCGAGGTAGGCCTGCGTCACGAGTTCGCAGAACGGCACTTCGTGTGGGGGCTTCGCACCCTTCCTGCCGATGAAGACGGTGTCGTTAGCGAAGCGAACATCACTCACCTTCACCCCCGCCTGCTCGGCCGCAAACGCCGCCAGCCGCTCGCGGATCTGGCGCGCCGCGTCCTGCGCGGCCTTGCCGTTGAGGTCGCTGCCGGTCGAGGCCGCCGTGGCCGAGGTGTTGACGACCTTCTGCGTGTCGGTCGCCGTCACCCGCACGCGCTCGAACGCCACGCCCAGCTCGTGTGCCACCACCTGCGCCACCTTGGTGTTGAGGCCCTGGCCCATCTCGGTGCCGCCGTGGTTCACGAGGATGGAGCCGTCGTTGTAGACGTGCACCAGCGCCCCCGCCTGGTTGAAATGCGCCACGTTGAACGAGATGCCGAACTTCACCGGCGTGAACGCGATGCCGCGCTTGAGCAGCGGGCTTGTCGCGTTGAACTCGGCCACCGCCAGGCGGCGCGCACGGTAGTCGCTCGTCACTTCGAGCTGCGCCGTCAGCGCCTGCAGGATGTTGTCTTCGACCTTCTGGCCGTAGGGGGTCGTCACCCGCTCGTCACCGTCGCCCGGACCGTAGTAGTTGAGCATGCGCACGTCGAGCGGGTCCTTGCCGAGGGTGCGCGCGATGGTGTCGAGGATGTTCTCGATCGCGATCGCGCCCTGCGGCCCACCGAAGCCACGGAAGGCGGTGTTCGACTGCGTGTGGGTCTTGGCCGAGTAGCCGTGCATCGCCACGTCGGGCAGCCAGTAGGCGTTGTCGAAGTGGCAGAGCGCCCGCGTCATCACCGGGCCCGACAGGTCGGCCGAATGGCCGGCGCGCGAGACCATCGTGATCTCGGCCCCCAGCACGCGGCCCTCGTCGTCGTAGCCCACCTCGTACTCGTACCAGAAGCAGTGGCGCCGGCCGGTGATGAGGAAGTCGTCGTCGCGGTCGGGTCGCAGCTTCACCGGCCGCTTGAGCCGGCGCGCCGCCACCGCGGCCACGCAGGCAAAAAGCGCCGACTGCGATTCCTTGCCGCCGAAGCCGCCGCCCATGCGCCGGCATTCCACCTGCACGTGGTGCGCCTGCAGCTTGAGCACATGCGCCACCACGTGCTGCATCTCGCTCGGGTGCTGGGTGGAGCAGTGCACCAGCATGCCGTCGTCTTCCTTCGGGATGGCGTAGCTGATCTGGCCTTCGAGGTAGAACTGCTCCTGCCCACCGACGTCGAACGTGCCGTGCAAGCGATGCGGTGCCGCCGCGATGGCGGCCTGCGCATCACCACGCACCAGGTGCATCGGCGGCAGCACGTACTGACCGAGCGCGTGGGCCTCCCGGTGCGAGACCACCGGCGGCAGCGCCTCCACCGTCAGCACGCTCGTCGCCTGGCCGGCCGCGCGCCGCGCCGCATCGCGGCTGGTCGCGATCACCGCGAAGACGGGCTGGCCGAGGTAACGCAATTCACCGTCGGCGAGGATGGGGTCGTCGTGCACGATCGGGCCGCAGTCGTTGCCGCCGGGCATGTCGGCCGCGGTCAGCACGTCCACCACGCCGGGCATCGCGCGCAGCGCTTGCAGGTCGAGGCCGGTCAGCTTGCCGTGGGCGACGGGCGACAGCCCGAGCGCGGCGTGCAGCGTGCCGGCCAGCTCGGGCAGGTCGTCGATATAAGCGGCCTCGCCCGCCACATGCAGATGGGCCGACTCGTGCGGACGGCTGATGCCCACGCGGTGGCCTTCGCGCAAGGCCTCGGCCTCCGAGGGCGGCTGCAGGAAGCTGTCGAGCGGCTTGTTCATCAGAGCGCCTCCACACGCGCCCAGACACTGGTCGCGGCAGGCGGCAGCGGGTCGTGCGTCCGGGTTTCGAGCCAGAAGCGCTGCAACAGGTTCTGTGCCACCTGCAGGCGGTAGGCGGCACTCGCGCGCAAGTCGGTGAGCGGGGTGAACTCCTGCACCAGGGCGGCCTGCGCACGCTGCAGGCTCACCTGCGTCCACGGCTGGCCGACGAGCGCGGCTTCCGCCCCGCTCGCCCGCTTGACGGTGGCCGCCATGCCACCGAGCGCGATGCGAACCGACTGCACCGTGTCGCCGTTCAGTTCGATCGCAAGGCCCGCGCAGATCGCCGAGATGTCGCTGTCGTAGCGCTTGCTGATCTTGTAGGCGCGCACCTGGCGCTGCAGCGCCGGCAGCGGCACCGCGATCGCCTGCACCAGCTCGCCAGCATGCAGCTGGTTCTTCATGTAGCCGAGGTAGAACTCGGCCAGTTCCACACGCCGCACCCGCGCACCCTTGCGCAGCACGAGCTGCGCGTCCAGCGCCATCAGCACCGGCGCGGCATCGCCGATGGGCGAGCCGTTGGCCACGTTGCCGCCCATCGTGCCGGCATGGCGGATCGGCGGCGACGCGAACCGCAGCCACACCTCGGTGAGCGACGGCACGCGCTCGGCGAGCGCCTGCCACGCAGCTTCGAGCGACACGCCGGCACCGATCACGAGTTCGCCGTTCTCTTCGTCGATGCGCTGCAGCTCCTTCACCTCGCCGAGGTAGAGGATGTCGCCCAGCGGTCGGAACTGCTTGTTGACCCAGAGGCCGATGTCGGTGGCCCCCGCCAGCAGCGTGGCGTCGGGGTGGTATTCGCGCAGGCCGGCCAGTGCGTCGAGCGTGCGTGGCGCGCGGAAATGGTCGACGCGCTCGCCACCCCCCAGCTGGCGGTTGAAGGCGGTGTAGTGCAGGCCGCCGCTTTCCTGGTGGAGGCGTTGCAGGCCTTGCAGGGCCTTCACGACCGGCGCGGTGTCGAGCGTGCGCCGCGGCAACTCGAACATGCGCTGCCCCGCATCGAGGATGGGGCGGTAGCCGGTGCAGCGGCAGAGGTTGCCCGCCAGTTCGTCGGCGAGCTGCTGGCGCGTGGGCCGCGTTGCCGCGGCTTGATGCTGTTCGTAGCAGGACCACAGGCTCATCACGAAGCCAGGCGTGCAGAAGCCGCACTGCGAGCCGTGGCACTCGACCATCGCCTGCTGTGTGGGGTGCAGGCCCTCGGGGCCTTTCAGATCCTCCACCGTGAAGAGGGCCTTGCCGTCGAGCGTGGGCAGGAACTGCAGACAGGCATTCACCGTCTTCAGCGAAAGCCCGTCGCCCGCATCGTTCAACTCACCCACCGCCACTGTGCAGGCCCCGCAATCGCCTTCGTTGCAGCCTTCCTTGGTGCCGGTGCAGTGCGCGTCTTCGCGCAGCCATTCCAGCACCGAGCGCGTGGGGTGCGGGCCGTTGACTTCGACGACGGCGCCGCGGTGATAAAAACGGATCGGTTGCGGGTTCATGAGAACAGCTTATTCCAGAGCAGGCAGTTTTTCAGCGCTGAACATGCTTAGCATCCTCCATGCCGCCAGACCGTCCGCCGGTACGCGCCTTGCAGCGGCAGCGCCATGACCACCTCTTCTGCCACCCCCGGCCTTGCCTTGCGCCTCGCACTGCGCGGTGACCTGCTCGACTTCACCGGCGCGCCCGAATGGGGTGCCACCGCATCGCCCGTGGTGCGCTTCCGGCCCGACCACTGGCTGATGATCGAAGGTGGCCGCATCGTCGGCGCCCAGGCCGAAGCGCCCGACGCCAGCTGGCCGCGCCACGACCACAGCGGCCAGCTCATCCTGCCGGGTTTCATCGACACCCACGTGCACAGCCCGCAGCTCGACGTCATTGCCAGCTACGGCACCGAGCTGCTGGACTGGCTCAACACCTACACCTTCCCCGCCGAGCAGCGCTATGCCGACGTGGCCGAAGCCGAGGCCGGCGCGGCGCGTTTCCTCGATGCGCTGTTCGCGCACGGCACCACGAGTGCGGTGGTCTTCCCGACCGTGCACAAGGCCAGCACCGAGGCGCTTTTCGCCGCCGCCCAGGCCCGCGGCATGCGCCTCATCACCGGAAAGGTGCTGATGGACCGCCACGCCCCCGACGGCCTGCGCGACACCGTGGCGCAGGCCGAACTGGACTGCACCGACCTCATCGGCCGCTGGCACGGCAACGGGCGGCTGGCCTTCGCCGTCACCGTGCGCTTCGCGCCCACGAGTTCACCCGAGCAGCTCGCGATGGCCGGTGCACTGTGCCAGGCGCACCCCGGCCTATACATGCAAACCCACGTGGCCGAGAACCGCGATGAGGTGCGCTGGGTGAAAGAGCTCTTCCCCGAGGCGCGCAGCTACCTCGACGTCTATGCCCGCGCCGGCCTGCTGGGCACGCGCAGCGTGCTCGCGCACGGCATCTGGCTCGACGACGACGACCGCGCCGCCCTGCGCGAAAGCGGCGCCCAGATCGCCCACAGCCCGAGTTCCAACCTCTTCCTCGGCAGCGGCCTCTTCGACTGGCGCGCCGCCGAAGCCGCCGGTGCGGCGGTCAGCGTGGCCACCGACGTGGGCGGCGGCACCAGCCTGTGCCAGCTGCGCAGCCTGCAAGACGCCTACAAGATCCAGGCCCTGCGCGGCGAGCGCCTCACCGCGTGGAAGGCGCTGCACGCCGCCACGCGCGGCGCGGCCGAGGCCTTGTCGCTGGGCGACGAGATCGGCTCGCTGGAGCCCGGCCGCATGGCCGACGTCTGCGTGTGGGACTGGGCCGCCGGCCCGGTCGCGCAGCGCCGCCTCTCGCTGGCGCGCGATCTGCATGAAAAAGTGTTCGCCTGGATGACATTGGGCGACGAGCGCAACCTCGCCGCCACCTATGTGGCCGGGCTGCGAGCGCCGGTCTGAGGTGTGCATGCTTCTTGCACTTCTTCCCCATCTTTGATGCCACCCCCCATGAAACTCACCACGACCCTCGCCCTTGCCACCACCCTGTGGACGACTTCCCCTGCTGGCCCACGCCCAGGAGACCCCGCTCAAGTTCCAGCTCGACTGGCGATTCGAAGGCCCGGCCGCGCTCTTCCTCGTGCCCGCCGCCAAAGGCCACTTCAAGGCCGAGAAGCTCAACGTGACCATCGACGCCGGCAACGGCTCGGGCGGCACCGTCACCCGTGTGGCCTCGGGCACCTACGACATGGGCTTTGCCGACCTGGCCGCGCTGATGGAATTCCACGCCAACAACCCGACCGCGCCCAACAAGCCGGTCGCGGTGATGATGGTCTACAACAACACGCCGGCCGCGGTGCTCGCGCTCAAGAAGAGCGGCATCAAGACCCCGGCCGACCTGAACGGCAAGAAACTCGGCGCGCCCGTTTTCGACGCCGGTCGCAAGGCCTGGCCGATCTTCGCCAAGGCCAACAACATCAACAACGTCGCCTGGACGGCGATGGACCCGCCCCTGCGGGAGACCATGCTCGTGCGCGGCGACATCGACGCCATCACCGGCTTCTCGTTCACCTCGCTGCTCAACCTTGAAGCGCGCGGCGTGAAGACCGATGACGTGGTGATCCTCCCCTACCCGCAGTACGGCGTGAAGCTCTACGGCAACGCGATCATTGCCGGCGAGGAATTCCTCAAGAAGAACCCCGAGGCGGTGAAGGCCTTCCTGCGGGCCTTCACCAAGGGCATGAAAGACGTGATCGCCGACCCGAAAGCCGGCATCGCGACCGTCAAGACACGCGACGGGATCATCAACGAAGAGCTCGAACTGCGGCGCCTGAAGCTCGCGCTCGACGCCTCGGTGCTGACCGCCGATGCCAAGGCCGACACCTTCGGTGCCACCAACCCGGGGCGCCTGTCGCTGATGGCGAGCCAGGTGTCGGACGCGTTTGCCACCAAGGAGCGGGTGAACGCGGCAGCGGTGTGGAACGGCAGCCACCTGCCGGCGGCCGCCGAGCGCGACATCTTCAAGGCCGCGCCGAAGAAGTGACGCTGCCCTTCAGGGCAGGTCGATCGAGAACTGGAACATCAAGGCCGAGTTGCCGAGCACGTTCGCCTGCAGCGAATAGCGCGGCGTGAACTGCCATCCCAGGGCCAGCACCACGCCGGGCGAGAAGCCGCGGTGGTTGAACGGCACCTTGTCCTGGTACTCGCCCTTGTAGCCATACATGATGCCGGCCGTCCACTGGGCGAAGAACTGCGGGTAGGGGCTGAAGTCGTACAGCCGCTGCCCGCCGTAGACCATCGCGCTCGGCTGGCCGAACGAGTTGCTGAAGTAGCAGGCCCCCCACAGCATGCCGTCGAGCCGCTCGCGCTCGAAGCCGAGCATCCACACCGGCCGGTGGTTGGGGTCGTGTGAATAATGGATCGTGTAGGGCGAAGCCATCAGGCGCCAGGTGCCCCCGCTGCCGGACGGGCTGGCCGCAGGTGCCCGGGCGTTCACTGCCGGGGCGGGCTTCTCGGGTTCGATGGTGGTCTGGGAAAGGGCGGGCAGCGCTGTGCAGGCCGCGGCCATCGCCAGCGCGGAAACAAGGACTTTCATGGGTTCAATTGTCGCCATGTTTTTGAGCACTCACCCCGGTCGGCGCCGGCGGTGGGTAACGCCGTGTGTGACGCTTTGCCTGTCGCTGCTGGCCAGCGGCTGCGCCTGGTGGGACGCCAAGGAGCGCGAACTGGTCTACCGACCCGCGCCTGGCCGTCCGGCCGACTTCGCGGGGCTCAAGGCCGGCGACCAGATGTACACGCTCAAGGTGCGCGGCGAGAAGAAGCCGGGCGATGGCGACAAGCCCGAGACCCTCGCCTTCTGGTGGATGCCGCACCCCGACCCGCAAGCACCCACCCTGCTTTACCTGCACGGAACCTTCCGCAGCCTCTACAAGAACCACCCGAAGATGGAGGCGCTGCGTGACGCCGGTGTGTCGGTGCTCGCGGTCGACTACCGCGGCTGGGGCGACAGCGAGCCCATCATCCCTTCGGAAGAGTCGATCCTGGCCGATGCCGACGTGGCCTGGGCCGAACTCGTCCAGCGCCAGCCCGACCCGAAAAAGCGCGTCATCTTCGGCCACTCGATGGGGGGCGGCGTGGCCATCGACCTCGCCACACGCAAGCGCTACCGCAGCGACTACGGCGCGCTGATCGTCGAGTCGACCTTCACCAGCCTGCCCGACGTGGCGGCCTCGGTCGGCGCCTACGGCGTGGTCGCCTCGTGGATCACCCGCCAGCGCTTCTACTCCGACCAGAAGATCGCCCGCGTCGACGCCCCCATCCTCATGATGCACGGCGACCGCGACAGGACGGTGCCCATCGAGCTGGGCCGGAAATTGCGTGATGCCGCGAGGCCCGGCAGCGTGCGCTGGGTCGAGATCTCGGGCGGCTCGCACAGCTACCTGCACCGCGAGGCGCCCGGAATCTACCGAGAGGCGGTCAAGTCCGCCCTGTCCTACCTGCCCAAATAGCCCATGCCCAGCTTCGTCGACTTCCGCAACGTCTGGCTCGCCTACAACGACGAGCTGCTCGCCAAAAAACAATACGCCGTCGAAGACATCTCGCTGCAGGTCAACGAGGGTGAGTTCATCGCCATCGTCGGCCCTTCGGGATGCGGCAAGTCGACCTTCATGAAACTCGCCACCGGGCTCAAGATGCCCTCGCAGGGGAGCATCCTGATCGACGGGCGCGAGGTCACCGGCCCGCTCAAGATCACCGGGATGGCCTTCCAGGCACCATCGCTGCTCCCGTGGCGCACCACCTTGGACAACGTGCTGCTGCCGCTGGAGATCGTCGAGCCCTACCGCTCGAACTTCCGCGCAAAGCGCAGCGAATACGCGGAGAAGGCCAGGAAGCTGCTGGCCAGCGTGGGCCTTGGGGGCTACGAAGACAAGTTCCCGTGGCAGCTCTCGGGCGGCATGCAGCAGCGCGCCTCGATCTGCCGCGCGCTGATCCACGAGCCCAAGATGCTGCTGCTCGACGAGCCTTTCGGCGCGCTCGATGCGTTCACCCGCGAAGAGCTGTGGTGCATCCTGCGCGACCTGCAGGCGACGCAGAAATTCAACGTCATCCTCGTCACGCACGACCTGCGCGAGGCGGTGTTCCTCGCCGACACGGTGTACGTGATGAGCCGCAGCCCGGGGCGCATGCTGGTGCGCAAGACCATCGAGCTGCCACGCCCGCGCGAGCTGGAGCTGACCTACACCAAGGAGTTCACCGACCTCGTGCTGGAGCTGCGCGAGCACATCGGCGCCATCCGCAAACCTGTTGGGCAGGTGGAGGTGCCGCAATGAACAAGAAGCAGAAAGAGGCTTTGGCGCCGTGGGCGCTGCTCGTCGGCGTGCTCGTGCTGTGGGAGCTGCTGTGCCGCGGCTTCAACGTCTCGGAATTCATTTTCCCCTCGCCCTCGCGCATCGCCACACAGCTGGTCGAATTCCGCGGCGTGATCGCCGGCCATGCGTGGCGCACCTTCTGGGTCACCATGGCGGGCTTCGGCCTGTCGATCGTCGTCGGCACCCTGCTCGGCTTCCTCATCGGCAGCTCGCGCATGGCCTATGCGGCGATGTACCCGCTGATGACGGCCTTCAACGCGCTGCCCAAGGCCGCCTTCGTGCCCATCCTCGTGGTGTGGTTCGGCATCGGCGTCGGGCCGGCGGTGCTGACCGCCTTCCTGATTTCCTTCTTCCCCATCACCGTCAACATCGCCACTGGCCTCGCCACGCTGGAGCCCGAAGCCGAAGACGTGCTGCGCGTGCTCGGCGCCAAACGCTGGGACGTGCTCATCAAGGTCGGCCTGCCGCGCTCGCTGCCCTACTTCTACGGCTCGCTGAAGGTGGCGATCACGCTCGCCTTCGTCGGCACCACCGTCTCGGAGATGACCGCCGCCAACGAAGGCATCGGCTACCTGCTCATCTCGGCCGGTTCGTCGATGCAGATGGGCCTGGCCTTCGCCGGGCTGGTGGTGATCGGCGTGATGGCGATGGCGATGTACGAGCTCTTCGCGGTGGTCGAGAAGCGCACCACGGCCTGGGCGCACCGGAGCGCCGGCAACAGCTGATGGGGCACCGTGCGGTAAAAAGCGGGGTCTTCGACTCCGCCGCCTGACTCCATGCGCCTCCTGTTTCTGTGGGTCTTTCTTCTGGTGGCACTGCCGACCTTCGCTGCCACCGAAGGCAAGGACACCCTCAGCTTCTCCGACACCCGCCGCGCCTACACGAGGCTGCCCGGCCTCTTCGACATCCAGTACGAAACCGGCATGGCCAGCGCCGACCCTAAGCTCACCGACGCGGCCACACGCAAGCTCACGGCCACGCTGCAAGACATCATCGTCCTGCTGCCGCCGCACACGCGCGACGAATTCTGCGCCACCACCTACTTCCTGATGTGGGGTGCCAAGTCACCGCACGGTGGCCTGAAGAGCGGCATGCGCTACGTGACCCGCGGCTCGCGCAACCCGCTGCACGACCCCCGCTGGCAGGGCGCGATCATCATCTACAGCGCCGAGAACTTCCTCTTCCTCGACGACCTGTGGTCGAAGAAGGCGCTGACCCACGAGATGGCCCACGCCTGGCACCTTCTGCACCGCAAGCCCAAGGACCCCGACATCCACGCGCCATGGGAAGGGGCACTCGCACGAGGCCTCTACCGCAACGTTCAGGACTACAAGGGCCAGACCATCGCCGAGGCCTACGCCCGACACAACCAGCTCGAATACTTCGCCGAACTGTCGGCCGCCTATTTCGTGGGGATCAACTACATGCCGTTCGACCGCAAGGGCCTGAAGGCCTACGACCCGGCCGGCTACCAGATGGTGCAGACGGTGTGGGGCCTGCGATGAGCAGGGGCTGGAATGGACACCTGAAGCTCGACTACCGCCGCACGGGCGAGCGCACCACCGTTCACGACACCCACAACGGCCCCCTGCGCGTCCTGCAAAGCCTCTACCCCGAAGGCGATGCGGTCTGCCACAACGTGCTGGTGCACCCGCCGGGCGGGGTGGTCGGGGGCGACGTGCTGGCGATCGACGTCGGGCTGCAGACCGGCAGCCATGCGCTCGTCACCACGCCAGGCGCCACCCGCTTCTACCGCAGCCTGGGCGAACCGGGCTTGCAGACGCTCACCGCACGGGTGGCCGAGGGTGCGCGCTTCGAGTGGCTGCCGCTCGAAACCATCCTCTACCCCGACACGCTGGCCGAGAACCGCATGCGCTTCGAGTTTCGCACCTGGTGCCGAGATGATGGGCTGGGACGTGCTCGCCCTCGGCCTGCCCGCGAGCGGCCAACCCTACGACCGTGGCCGCTACACGCAGAGCATCGAGCTGCCCGGCGTGTGGCTGGAGCGCGGCAGGATCGACGGGCACGACACCCGTCTGCTGCAGTCGCCGCTCGGCTGGGCCGGGCACAGCGTGCTCGCGACGATGTGGTTCGCCGGCGGCTCGGCGCTGCCGGCCGCCCGGCGCGAAGCGCTGCTCGACACAGCCCGCGAGGCCTGTGCGGCCGACCCGCTGCGCGCGACTGCCGGCTGCACCTCGCCGCATGCCGAGGTGGTGGTGCTGCGCGCCCTCGCACACCGGGTGGAACCGGCCATGCACCTGCTGGTCGAAGTGTGGCGCCGCTGGCGCAAGACCGCCTGGGCGCTGGCCGGCACGCCGCCGCGCGTCTGGCGCACCTGACGACACACCTCCCATGACCAAGACCCTGATCTGCCTCGCCTGGCTGTGGTGCGCCACCGCAGCGACAGCCGCCGAAACGGCGCCCACACCGCCCCGCTACACCTTCTCGTACCCCCTCGACGGCAGCACGCTCAAGCCACGCGGCGGCACCACGCGCGGCGTGCCGGTCACCGTCGACACCCAGCCCTCGCCCGCATGGCAGGCGCTGCAGTCCCCCGGCCTCACGCCACAGGAACGCGACCGCCGCGCCATCCTCGCGATGGCGGGTAGGTACCGCGTCAGCTTCGACTTCCTCGAAATCGCGAGCTACACCGCGGCCGACGATCCGCAGAAGCTCGGTCCCTACCAGTCGTGGGGCACCGAAAAGGTCTACGTCGACCGCGACGAGCCCGGCTTCGTGAGCCTGGTGCACATCCTCGACATGCGCTTCGTCGACAAGGACGGCAAGCCGAGCGCGCCGATGGTCACCAAGCACTGGCGGCAGGACTGGCGCTACGAGCCCGAGGCCCTGGTCGAGTACCGGGGCCGCGACCGCTGGCAGCGCCGCGCCGTGCCGCAAGCCGAGCGCCGCGGCGCCTGGTCGCAGACGGTCTACCAGGTGGACGAATCGCCGCGCTACGCGAGCCTCGGCCGATGGCAGCACAACGCGAGCTTCTCCACCTGGATCAGCGGCGAGACCTGGCGCCCGCTGCCGCGCCGCGAGTGGAGCGTGCGCAAGGACTACGACACCCTCATCGGCAGCAACCGCCACACCGTCCACCCCACCGGCTGGACGCAGGAGGAGTACAACCTCAAGGCCCGGCTCGACGCCGAGCGCCGGCCGGACGCCGGGTTTCCCTACCTCGGTCGCGAAGTCGGCATGGCGCGCTACGAGCGCCTGAAAGACGGTGACTTCACCGGCGCCGACCGTTACTACGCCGCCACCCGCAGCTTCTGGCACGAGGTGCTGGCGGCCTGGCAGGGCGCGTTCGTGAAGCACGGCACGGTCACGCTCAAGGGCCCGGTCGACAAGCTCGGCCTCTTCGTGCCGCTCTTCGAGCGGGCCGGCGAGATCGAGGACGGCCAGGCGAAAGGCGAGCATGCACCGGTGATCCGCAAGGCGCTCGCCGACATGGGCGTGCCGCCCTGACCCATGCACCGAACTGGCCTCGGAAAGCCGCTCACTTCCCGCAATTCCCCGGCAGGCCCCCTTTCGACAATGGCCCCACACATGGCCTTCGTCGTCAGGACCGCGCATGCCGCCACCCCAGAAAATCCGCCTGGGTGACCTGCTGGTTCAGCAGAACCTCATCACCCAGGAGCAGCTCACCGCCACGCTCGAGCAGCAGCGCTCCAGCGGCCGCAAGCTCGGCCGCATCCTGGTCGACAGCGGGCTCGTCACCGAAGAGCAGATCTCGGGTGCGCTCGCCGGCCAGCTCAAGATCCCCTACATCAACCTCAAGCAGACCAACCCGGCGCCCGCGCTGGTGAACCTCTTGACCGAGGCGCAGGCGCGCCGCTTCCGCGCGCTGGTGCTGGAAGACAACGCGGGCGTGCTGCGGGTGGGCATGGCCGACCCGAGCGACCTCTTCGCCTACGACGAGCTCACCCGCATCCTCAAGCGCGAGATCGACCTCGCCGCCGTCACCGAGACGCAGCTGCTCGCCACCATCGACCGCGTCTACCGCCGCACCGGCGAGATCACCGCGCTGTCGCAGGAGCTGACCGCCGAACTCGCGCAGACCGAGGCCGACTTCGGCAACCTGCTCGGCACCGAAGCCGCGGTGAAAGACGCGCCGGTCGTCAAGCTGCTGCAGACCTTGTTCGAAGACGCCGCCCAGGTGCGTGCGTCCGACATCCACATCGAACCGCAGCAGCACAAGCTGCATGTGCGCTTCCGCATCGACGGCGTGCTGCACCTGCAGACCGAGGCCGACCTGAAGATCGCCCCGGCGCTCGTGCTGCGGCTGAAGCTGATGTCGGGCCTGGACATCTCGGAGAAGCGGCTGCCGCAAGACGGCCGCTTCCACGTCGACATCCGCGGCAACCCGCTCGACGTGCGCATCTCGACGATGCCCACGCAGTACGGCGAGTCGGTCGTGATGCGTCTGCTCAACCAGAGCGGCGGCCTGCTGCAGCTCGACCGCCTCGGCATGGGCGAAGCCATGCTCGCCAAGGTGCGCGCGGCGCTCAACCGCACGAGCGGCATGATCCTCGTGACCGGCCCGACCGGCAGCGGCAAGACCACCGCGCTCTACGCCTCGCTCAACGAGATCAACTCGCCCGATCGCAAGATCATCACGGTGGAAGACCCGGTCGAATACCGCCTGCCCGGCATCAACCAGGTGCAGGTGCACGACAAGATCGACCTGAGCTTCGAACGCGTGCTGCGCGCCGCGCTGCGCCAGGACCCGGACGTGATCCTCGTCGGCGAAATGCGCGACAAGACCACCGCCGAGATCGGCCTGCGTGCCGCGATGACCGGCCACATGGTGCTCTCCACCCTGCACACCAACGACGCGGCGACCACGCCGGTGCGCCTGCTCGACATGGGCGTGCCGCCCTACATGGTGGCGATGTCGCTCAACCTCGTGATCGCCCAGCGCCTGGTGCGCCTGGTGTGCGAGAACTGCGTGGCACCGCACACCCCCACGCCGCAGGAACTGGGCTGGCTCGACCACTACATCGGCCCCGAAGGCAAGGACGGCAAGTACATGCGCGGCATGGGCTGCTCGCGCTGCAACGGCACCGGCTTCATCGGCCGCACCGCGGTCTACGAGATGCTGGAGATGACGCCGGAACTCGTGCAGACCGCCAACCACGGCTCGCCGATCGAATTCGTGCGCATCGCACGGGCGCAGATCGGCACCAAGACGCTGCTGCGCAACGCTCTCGCGCTGGCGCATGCCGGCCGCTCGACGATTTCGGAAGCAATGGCGCTGGCCGCCAGCGGCGACGGCTGACCACGACCTGATGCATGTGACAAATGCCCCAGTTCACCTACACCGCACGTGACGCCGGCGGCGACCTGCTGCAGGGCGTGCTCGAGGGTGACTCCGCTGGTGCGGTGGCCGCCGAGCTGCAGCGTGCCGGCAGCACGCCGCTCGAGATCGCGCTCGCCACCGCGGTGGGGGCGTCGATGGCGTCGAAGCAGATCAGCTTCGGCAAGAAGGAAAGAGTCAAGCACGAAGACCTGCTGATGTTCAGCCGCCAGCTGCACACCTTGCTGAAGGCCGGCATCGCGCTCACGCGGGCGCTCGGCGGCTTGCAGGAGTCGGCCTCGCCGGCAATGAAGGATGTGATCCGCCAGACGCGCGAGAGCCTGGAGTCGGGCAACGAGATGTCGACCTCGCTCGCCAAGCAGACCGGCGTCTTCAGCGCCTTCTACGTTGCGATGGTGCGTGTGGGCGAGATGACGGGCCGGCTGGACGAAGTCTTTCTGCGCCTCTTCCACCACCTCGAATTCGAGAAGCTGATGCGCGACCAGGTGAAGTCGGCGCTGCGCTACCCGAGCTTCGTGGTCGCGGTGATGATCATCGCCATCGGCGTGGTCAATGTGTTCGTGATTCCGGCGTTCCAGCGGGTGTTCGACAACCTCGGCTCCGACCTGCCGTTCATGACGCAGCTGCTGGTCGGCTTCTCCAAGTTCACCCTCGTCGCCTGGCCCTACCTGCTGGTGGGCGCGGTCGGCGGCTTCTTCGCCTTCAAGCGCTGGACGGCCACCGAGGACGGCGGCTACACGTGGGACAAGCTGAAACTCAAGTTCCCCATCGCCGGCAAGATCATCCGCAAGGCGACGCTCGCGCGCTTCTCGCGCAGCTTTGCGCTGGCCCTGAAGAGCGGCGTGCCGGTGGTGCAGGCCATGATGGTGGTGGCCAACACGGTCGACAACCATTTCTACGCCCGCGCCATCGAGAAGATGCGCGAGGGCGTGGAGCGCGGCGACAGCCTGCTGCGCACCGCCGCCGCGAGCGGCATCTTCACGCCCGTCGTGCTGCAGATGATCGCCGTGGGCGAAGAGTCGGGCACGCTCGACGAGATGCTCGGCGAGGTGGCCGACTTCTACCAGCAGGAAGTGGAGTACGAGCTGAAGAGCCTGTCGGCGCAGATCGAGCCGATCCTGATCATCTTCCTCGGCGTGCTGGTCTTGATCCTCGCGCTCGGCGTGTTCCTCCCCATCTGGGACCTGGGCAAAGCCGCGATCAAGTAGGGCCCCCCAGTCGCTGCGCTCCTGCCCCCAAGGGGCGCCGCCCTGCGGCCCGGCAAAGCCGGCTCCGCGGGCGTTGCTTGATGAGCGCGGCGCTGCGCTTGCGCATGAACTCGGCGGGAATGACACCGCTTTTTGAGCTACTGCCCAGGGTGAGTCCTCCCTAGCATCACCCTGACCCTTGGACCGCCGATACCCGGCGGGCCTTTCATGGTGCGCGTGATGTTCAACCGACGAGAACAACCTGGCTGGATGGCAGTGGTGCCGCGCAAGCAGAGCGTGGACTTCGCCCATGTCGTGCGCGGCGGCGAACGCCCCGTGCTGCGGCTGCTCGACAGCCAGCCGCGCAACGGCGGCGAGGCCCAGGCGCTGGCCCACGCACGCCGCACCCACCACCTGCAGCGCTACCGCTGCACCACCTGGGTCGACCCGAGCGCCTACCAGATGGTGCAGGTCGCTCGCCCCAAGGTCGAGCCGGCCGAGCTGCGCGCGGCGCTGCGCTGGAGCATCAAGGATTCGCTCGACTTCCCCGTCGAGCAGGCGATGGTCGACGTGCTGCCGGTGCCGACCGACGGCATGCCCGCCGGCCGTGACCCGCTGGCCCTGGTGGTCGCCGCCAAACGCGACAAGCTGCAGGAGCGTGTGCAGGCCTTCCAGGCTGCCAAGCTCAAGCTCGCGGTGATCGACGTGGTCGAGACCGCGCAGCGCAACATCGCCACCCTCTTCGAGACCCCGGGCCGCGGCATCGCGATGCTCGGCCTGCACGAAAGCGGCGGCCTGCTCACCTTCAGCCGCGGCGGCGGTTTCTACGGCCTGCGCCACATCGACATCAACCTGGCCGCGCTGGCCGACGCCGACCAGCGCGCCGCCGTCTTCGAGCGTGTCGGCCTGGAGCTGCAGCGCTCGCTCGACGGCTTCGACCGCCAGTTCAGCCAGGTGCCGCTGTCGCGCCTCTTGATCGCCGGCCACCCGGCCGCCGAGAGCTTCTCGAATTTCCTCAAGGACAACCTCTACCTGCCGGTGGAAGTGGCCGACCTCGCAACCGTGCTCGACCTCGGCCGCCACGCCGACACGCTGCAGGACGTGACGCAGCAACACGCCTGGTATGTGCCGATCGGCATGGCCTTGCGTGACGAGAGCGTGCTGTCATGACGCAGAACATCAATCTCTATGACCCGTCGCTGCGTGCCAAGCGTGAATGGCTGACCGCCGTCAACGCGGCCACCGCCATCGGGGTGTGCCTGCTCGCGGTCACGCTCGGCAGTGCCTGGGCGCTGCACGATGTGTCGAAGCTGCGCCAGCCCGCCGCCGACACCTCGGCCGCGCTCGAAGCCGCGCAGCAGCAGCTGATCGACCTCAACCAGCGTGTGACCGAACTCAAGCCCGATCCCAGGCTGCAGGCCGAACTGCGGCTGATGCAGCTGACCGTCACCCAGCGGCAGTCGGCCTTCGTGATGCTGCAGGCCGGAGGCCTCGGCCACGAGACCGGGCATGCCAACGCGCTCGGCGCTTTTGCGCGCCAGTCCATCCAGGGCCTGTGGCTGACGGGCGTGGTGCTCGACCAGCAGCAGGTCGCGTTGCGCGGCCGCTCGATGAGCCCCGAGCTGATCCCCACCTACGTGAGCCGGCTCAACAAGGAAGCGGCACTGCAGGGCCGCTCGTTCCGTGCGCTCAGCATCGAGCGCCCCGAGCAGGCGGCTGCGGCCTCCGCGCCGGCGCGCAGCGCGCCCTTCGTAGAGTTTTCGCTGGTCAGCGCCCAGGGCGCGGAAGCGCTCGCCAAACCGTCCTCGGCGGAGGACAAGCGATGAACGCGCGCCTGAAGCAATACCTCACCCAGTACGCCGCCCGCTACACCGCCCTGGCGCCGCGCGAGCGGGCCCTGCTGCCGGCTGCGATCTGTTTCGCGATCCTGATGCTCGGCCACCTGCTCATCATCGAGCCGGCCATCAAGGAGCGCCGCCTGCTGCAGCAGCGCCTCACGCAGGAAGGCAACGACCTCGCGGTCGCCCAGGCCCAGCTCACCGTGCTGCGCGCCAAGGTCAACAACCCTGACGCCGAAGCCCGCGCCCAGCTCGAAGCGCTGCGCCTGCAGGCCCGCAGCGTCGACGACCAGTTCAAGCAGCTGCAAGGCTCGCTCGTGCCGCCGCAAGACATGAGTCAGTGGCTCTCGGGCCTGCTGCAGGCGCAACGCGGCCTGCAGCTGGTCGGCCTGCGCACGCTGCCGGTCACCTCGGTGTCGGACCTGGTGGACGGCAAGAAGCCCACCGCCACGGCCACGCCCGCCGCAACACCGGCCTCGGCCGCGACGTCCTCCAACGCCGACAACGCCCCCCCGACGCCTGGCTCTACCGCCACGGCGTGGAGGTGACGGTGCGCGGCAGCTACCCCGAACTCGTCGGCTACCTGCAGTCGCTGGAGCGCATGCCGCGCCGCGTGTACTGGGGCGAGCTGAGGCTCGACGCACAACAAAGCCCCGCGGTGGTGATGACGCTCGTCGTCTACACCTTGAGCGTGGAAAAAACCTGGTGGGTGATATGAGCCGAACCTTTGCGATCCTCTGCCTGCTGGCCACGGTGTCGGCCGGCGCCCAGACGGTGCTGCCCGATCCGACGCGCCCGCCGGCCGGCCTGCAGGCCGCCGGCGCTGCCTCGGCTCAGGAAGTGCCCGACGCCCTCGTGCTGCAGTCGGTGCTGATGGGCCCCGGCCGCACGCCGGCCGCCGTGATCAGTGGCCGTCTGGTCGCCCTCGGCGACACCGTCGGCGATGCCCGCCTCGCCCGCATCACCGCCCACAGCGTGCAGCTGCACGGCGCGCAAGGCACGACCACGCTCACCCTGGTGCCCGAGGGGCAGAAAACATCACGGCCCTCCAAGTGGAGCCCTGGCAAATGAACCACACCCCGAACCCGTTGCACCGCCCCAGGCGCATGTCCTGGCCTGCCGCTTTCGTGGGCATGACGATGCTGCTCGCCGGCTGCGCCACCGAGAAACTGCCGCCGCAGGCCACCTTCGACCGCATCAAGGACGAAATGGCCCGCGCCTCCGCACGCGACGCCGGCAAACCCACGAGCCCGCCGCCCGACGCGGTGAACCGCGCCCTGCTGCCACCGCTGGCCGCCGAGCCGGTGAAGCTGCCGGCACCGAGCGAGCCGCGCTTCGACCTGGCCGTCTCCAACGCCCCGGCGCAGCAGGTCTTCCTGCAGATCGTGACCGGCACGCGCTACAGCATGCTCGTCGCCCCCGAGGTGACCGGCGTGGTGGCGCTGAACCTGAAGAACGTGACCGTGCGCGAAGCGCTCGACGCGATGCGCGACCTCTACGGCTACGAGTACACGATGCAGGGCAACCGCATCCACATCCAGCCCAACACGCTGCAGACGCGCATCTTCCAGGTCAACTACCTGGCCGCCAAGCGCAACGGCAGCAGCGACACGCGCGTGATCTCGGGCTCGATCTCCACCTCCAGCGGCGGCTCGGGCAACAGCGGCACGCCGGGGTCGAGCACGCCCTCGCAAGGCAGCGGCGGCAGCACGCAGGTCAGCTCGCAGAGCAGCCACGTCTCCACCGGCTCGGAGCACGACTTCTGGAAGGACCTGAGCACCACGCTCGCCGGTCTCATCGGCTCCGAAGGCGGGCGCAAGGTGATCGTCAACCCGCTGTCGGGTGTGATCGCCGTGCGCGGCTTCCCGCAGGACCTGCGCAACACCGAGAACTACCTGCGCATGACGCAGCTGATCGTCGAGCGCCAGGTGATGATCGAAGCCAAGATCATCGAAGTGCAGCTCGCCGACAGTTCCACCAGCGGCGTCAACTGGTCGGCCTTCCGCAATGCGTCGAGCCACCTCTCGGCCGGCCCCATCAGCCCAGGCACCACGCTGCTGACCAGCGGCGCCATGACCACCGGCACGGGCACCGCGGGCTCGTCGTTCGGTGCGGTCGCGGGGGCCAGCCTCATCAGCGATTCCACCAACCTCGGCAGCCTCTTCGGCCTCGCCTTCCAGAGCGCCAACTTCGCCGCGATGCTGCAGTTCCTGGAGACGCAGGGCAGCGTGCAGGTGCTCTCCAGCCCGCGCGTGGCCAGCATCAACAACCAGAAGGCGGTGCTCAAGGTGGGTACCGACGAGTTCTTCGTGACCGGCGTCACCACCACCGTCACCACCTCCGGCACCGGCGCGCCCATCGTCACGCCCACCATCAACGTGCAACCGTTCTTTTCGGGCATCTCGCTCGACATCACGCCGCAGATCGACGAGAACGACCAGGTCATCCTGCACCTGCGCCCGTCGGTGAGCGTGGTGGCCGAGAAACAGAAGAACGTGAACCTGGGCACCCAGCTCGGCACCTTCCAGCTGCCGCTCGCCTCGAGCACGGTGAACGAAAGCGACTCGGTGGTTCGGGTGCAAGACGGCTCCATCGTCGCCATCGGCGGCCTCATGAAGCAGCAGCAGACGAACACCGCCTCGGGCCTGCCCGGCACCACCGACTACGCGCTCGGTGGCCTGGTCGGCACCAAGAGCCGCAGCGGCCTGAAGAGCGAGCTCGTGATCCTGCTCAAGCCGACCATCCTGCGCAACGAGCGCAGCTGGCAGGCCGACGCCGCCGACACGCAGGAACGGCTGAACCAGTTCCAGACCCGCGCGGGCACCCGCGCTCCCTGACACTTTCCCGTTGAGCCGCACCGCCATGTACCTCGCCCACTTCGGCCTGCGCGAACTGCCCTTCGGGTTGACGCCCGACACCGCGTTTGCCTACGCGACGCGGGCCCACCAGGAGGCGCTCAACACGCTGCTGATCGCCTCGACCCACGGTGAAGGCTTCATCAAGATCACCGGCGAGGTGGGCACCGGCAAGACGCTTCTGTGCCGCCGCTTCCTCGCCTCGCAAGGCAGCGAGGTCGTGACCTGCTACCTGCCCAACCCGCTGCTCACGCCGACCACGCTGATGCTCGCGCTGGCCGACGAGCTGGAACTCAAGCTCTCGCCTCAGGCCAGCGAATACGAGCTGATCAAGGCCATCAACCAGGAGCTGCTCGCACTCGCCGCCGAAGGCCGCCGCGTGATCGTCTGCGTGGACGAGGCGCAGGCGCTGCCGCTCAAGAGCCTGGAGACGCTGCGCCTGCTCTCGAACCTGGAAACCGAGAAGCGCAAGCTGCTGCAGGTGGTGCTGCTCGGCCAGCCCGAGTTGGACGCGCGCCTCGCGCTCAGCTCGATGCGCCAGCTGCGCCAGCGCATCGCCTTCCACTACCGCCTGACCGGCATGGACCGGCCCGAGCTGCGCCACTACCTGCACCACAGGCTCAACGTGGCGGGCCGCCACGGCGTCGAACTCTTCAGCGCCGGCGCCATCGCCGCGCTGCAGCGTGCGACCGGCGGCACGCCGCGGCTCGTCAACATCCTCGCGCACAAGGCACTTCTCGCGGTCTATGGCGCCGGGCTCGACACGGTCGAAACCGCGCACGTGCGCGCCGCCGCCCGCGACACCGACGGCGCGCGGTCGTGCGCGCCCTTCGGCCTCAACTGGTGGCACAAGCTGAACTGGAGCGCGCGATGAGCCTCTTGAACCAGGTGCTGCGCGACCTCGACCAACGCCAGGCCTCGGGCGCCCCGGCCACCGTGAAGGTGGCGGCTCCGCGCTCAGTCGCACCGAGCGCCAACCAACGGGCGATGCGCTGGGCGCTGGGCGCCGCAGCCACGCTTGCGGCCATCGTCGCCGGAGGCTGGGCGCAAGGCAGCATCCCATGGCCCGCCAAGCGCGCCGAGCCGCCGGTGGCCGCAGCGCCGGTGACACCCGTGATGCCGGCAACCCCCGTCGCCGTGGCGCCGGTCGTGCCGGCCTCTGCGGTGCCCGTGTCCTTGCCCGCGCCGGCTCGGGCACCCGTGGCCGTGACCGCACCGACACCCGCCGCCGCACGCGAACCCGCGGCCGTGCAGGTCGCCATCGCCGCGCCCACCGTGCGCAGCAAACCTGTCGCCGCCCCGAAGCCGGTGGACGAACCGCCGCAGCCCGCCGCCGTCGCCAAGCCGGAAGCCCGCATCGAACTGCGCAGCGCCGCGCGCTCACCGCAAGAGCGTGCCGAAGCCCAGTACCAGCGTGGCGTGACCGCGCACCAGGCCGGCCAGATCAACGACTCGGCCAGCGCCTTCAGCGCCGCGCTGCGCGAAGACCCGCGCCATGCGGGCGCACGGGTGGCCCAGGCCGGCCTGCTGATCGGCCAGTCGCGCCACGACGAAGCGCTGGCGCTGCTGAAGGAAGGCATCGCGCTCGCACCGACGCAGCCGCAGCTCGCGCTGATGCTCGCCCGCATGCAGGCCGAGCGGCAGGACTGGGCCGCGGCTGCCGAGACGCTGCAAGCTGCCAGCCCGCACGCGACCCCGAACACCGTCGACAGCGCCGAGTTCCACGGCCTGCACGCCGCCATCCTGCAGCGCGCCGGGCGCCACGCCGAGGCGGTCGAGAAGTACGGCCTCGCGCTGCGCGTTGCACCGGGCCGCGGCGTGTGGTGGATGGGCCTTGCGATCTCGCTCGAAGAGATCGGCCAGGCCGACACCGCCCGCGCCGCCTTCCAGCGCGCCAAGTCAATGGGCCTGCCCGAAGGCGCGGCCGGCTACGTCGACGCCCGGCTGCGTCAGCTGGGCTGAGGCACGTCCCGTCGCCTCAAGCAGCTCGGCGGATCAATCGTTCGCGAAGCTGTATGGCCCGCCACGCTCCAGCGCGCGCTGGTAGGCAGGGCGGGCATGGATGCGTTTCAGGAACGCCATCAACTTCGGCCGTGAGGCGTCGAGCCCGGCCCGCTGTGCCGCCGCTTCGAGGGGGAAGCTCATCTGGATGTCGGCGGCGCTGAACTCAGGCCCCGCGAACCACTCGCTCTTGCCCAACTCGCCTTCCATGAAATCGAGCTGGCGTTTCAGGTTCGGGTCGACCAGCGTGCCCTGCACCTTCTGCGAGATGGCCTTGGCGATCGGTTTGACGAAGAACGGCATCTTGGTGCGCTCGATCGTGGTGAAGACGAGCTTCATCAAGAGCGGCGGCATTGCCGAGCCTTCGGCGAAATGCATCCAGTAGCGCCAGCGCAGCTTCTCAGGTGAGCCCGCGGGCGGCACCAGGCGGCCGTTGCCGTAGCGCTCGACCAGGTACTCGATGATCGCGCCCGATTCGGCGATCGTCGTGCCGTCATCCGTGATGACCGGCGACTTGCCCAGCGGGTGCACCTGCACGAGTTCAGGCGGCGCGAGCATGGTCTTCGCGTCGCGCTGGTAGTGCTTGATCTCGTAGGGCAGGCCCAGCTCTTCGAGCAGCCACAGCACACGCTGCGAGCGGGAGTTGTTCAGGTGGTGGACAGTGATCATCGAAAGCAGCCCCGGTGCGAAGGAAGGCCGCATTGTGGCGACAAGGGCCGATCCGTGCAGCACGGTGTTGTCCGACACGCAACTCAGCCGCCGCTGACAGGCCAAACGCCGCGTCGACCCTAAATTCAGCCAGCCCCTGACTCCCACGAGGTTGACCGATGAAGATGCTGCGCAATGTGCTCCTGGCCTGTGCCCCTTTGATGCTGCTCGCCGCCTGTGGCGGTGGCGATGACAGCGTGGACGACCGCCTGAGCGTCGCCGACCCGAAGGTGCGATTCGTGCACGCCTACGAGGGCGGCCCGGCAGTCGGCCTGTACCGCAATGGCGGCACCATCGGCGGCGTCGACGGCGTGAACTACCGCTTCGCCTCCAACTACTTCGACGTGAGCAGCACCGCGGCCGACTACAGCGTGCGCACCACCACGGGCGGGTTGCAGCTCGCCAACGTCAACTTCGACCCGCACCAGGGCGACAAGTACACCTTCGTCGCCTACGCCGGCCCCCTGGGCGCACCGGGCGTGCTCTTCATCGAAGACCCGTACAACAAATCGCTCACGAGCAACGATGCACGTGTGCGCGTGGTCAACGGCTCGAACAACACCACCGCCGTTGATGTCTACCTGACGGCGCCGTCGACCGACATCGCGACCGTCTCGCCCAACTACAGCAATGTCACGCTCGGCAGCGCGGTACCGGGCACCGGCGCCGACTCGCACGAATTCGGCGCCAACAACTACCAGCTGCGCATCACGACCGCCGGCACGAAGAGCGTGATCTTCAATGCGCCGCTGAACCTGTCGCAAAACGCCGACCTGCTGCTGGTCACGGTGCCAAGTGGCTTGCTGCCGAACCAGATCAAGGTGCTGGCCGTGACGGCGGACTCGGGGGTCACTGCGCCCGAGATCACGACGACGCCCTGAGCGGGCCGAGCGCCGGGCCGCTCCCAAGCCGGCCCCCGCGGAAGATCGGCCGGCGTACCACCGCCGGCCGAGGGGTTGTCAGATCGTCAGATCGACATTCTTTCGCGCACGCCCTCGGCTTCCATGTGGTCGCCGTGGCCGCGCTGCACGATCTCGCCCCGCTCCATGACCAGGTACTGGTCGGCCAGCTCGGCGGCGAAGTCGTAGTACTGCTCGACCAGCACGATCGCCATCGTGCGGCGGTCGGCCAGCATGCGGATCACGCGGCCGATGTCCTTGATGATGCTGGGCTGGATGCCTTCGGTCGGCTCGTCGAGGATCAGGAGCTTCGGCCCCGCGGCGAGCGCGCGCGCGATGGCGAGCTGCTGTTGCTGGCCGCCTGACAGGTCACCGCCGCGGCGGTGGAGCATCTGCTTGAGCACCGGGAAGAGCTCGAACATCTCGTTCGGGATCGGCGTGCTGCCCTTCTTGTAGGCCAGGCCCATGCGCAGGTTCTCTTCCACCGTGAGGCGGCTGAAGATCTCGCGGCCCTGCGGCACGTATCCCACGCCCTTGCGCACCCGGTCGTACGAGGTGTCGCGTGTGATGTCGACGCCGTCGAGCTGGATGGTGCCGGTCTTCACCGGCACCACGCCCATCAGGCTCTTCAAGAGCGTGGTCTTGCCCACGCCGTTGCGCCCGAGGATCACGGTCACTTCGCCCAGGCGGGCTTCGAACGACAGGTTGCGCAGGATGTGCGAGCCGCCGTAGAACTGGTTGATGCCTTCGACTTTCAACATGGCGGCTCAGCGTCCCAAATAGACTTCGACGACCTTCTCGTTCGCCTGCACATCGGCGAGCGTTCCTTCGGCCAGCACGCTGCCTTCGTGCAGCACCGTCACCTTCTTCGGCGGATCGTTGGGAGACTTCGCCCGCGTGAGTTCGTCGATGAACTTCATGTCGTGCTCCACCACCACCAGCGAGTGGTTGCCTTCGAGCGAGAGGAAGAGTTCGGCGGTGCGCTCGGTCTCCTCGTCCGTCATGCCGGCCACCGGCTCGTCGAGCAGCAGCAGCTTCGGGTCCTGCATCAAGAGCATGCCGATCTCAAGCCACTGCTTCTGGCCGTGGCTCAGGAGGCCGGCAGTGCGCTGGGCGCTGTCTTTCAGGTGGATGAGCTTGAGCATGTCGCCGATGCGGTCGGCCTGCTCGCTGTTGAGGCGGAAGAACATCGACTGCTTGACGCCCCGGTCGCCCGCGAGCGCCAGCTCCAGGTTCTCGAACACCGACAACTGCTCGAAGACGGTGGGCTTCTGGAACTTGCGGCCGATGCCGGCGGAGGCGATCTCGTTCTCGCGCATGCGCAGGAGGTCGATGGTCGAGCCGAAGAAGGCCTTGCCCACATCGGGCCGGGTCTTGCCGGTGATCACGTCCATCATCGTGGTCTTGCCCGCGCCGTTGGGGCCGATGATGCAGCGCAGCTCGCCGGCGCTGATGTTGAGGCTGAGCGCATTGAGCGCCTTGAAGCCGTCGAAGCTCACCGTGATGTCGTCGAGGTAGAGGATGGCGCCGTGCGCCACGTCGAGCTCACCCGGCGTGACGACGCGGCTGTAGCTGTGCTGGCGACCGCCCGACGAGCCGGGCCCGGTGCTCTTTTTCGCTTCCATCGCCTGGCGCGTGCGGGCGCCGGCTTGCATCAGCTCCGGGGTCATGCCTTCTCTCCCTCTTTGGAGCCCGTGAGCTTGCGCACGAGGCCGATGATCCCTTGCGGCAGGAAGAGCGTCACCGCGATGAAGAGCGCCCCCAGGAAGTAGAGCCAGAACTCCGGAAAGGCCTGGGTGAACCAGCTCTTCGCGCCGTTGACGAAGAAGGCTCCGACGATCGGGCCGATGAGCGTGGCCCGGCCACCGACCGCCGCCCAGATCGCCATCTCGATGCTCGCCGCGGGCGACATCTCGCTCGGGTTGATGATGCCGACCTGCGGCACGTAGAGCGCACCCGCAATGCCGCACATCACCGCCGAGATGACCCAGATGGTGAGCTTGTAGCGCAGCGGGTCGTAGCCGGTGAACATGACGCGGCCTTCGGCATCGCGGATGGCCTGCAGCACACGCCCGAACTTGCTTGCGATCAGCCAGCGCGCGAAGACGAAGAAGCCGATCAGCGTCAAGCCCGTCAGCACGAAGAGGAACATCTTCATCTGCGGCGTGGTGATCGTGATGCCGAGGATTCGCTTGAAGTCGGTGAAGCCGTTGTTGCCGCCGAAGCCCGTCTCATTGCGGAAGAAGAGCAGCATCGCGGCAAACGTCATCGCCTGCGTGATGATCGAGAAGTACACGCCCTTGATGCGCGAGCGGAAGGCGAAGTAGCCGAAGATGAAGGCCAGCACGCCCGGCACCAGGACCACCATCGCCATCTGGAAGAGGAAGCTGTCGCTGCCCGCCCAGTGCCACGGGAATTCCTTCCAGTTGAGGAACACCATGAAGTCGGGCATGTCGCTCTGGTACTGCCCGTCGCGGCCGATCTGGCGCATGAGGTACATGCCCATGGCGTAGCCGCCGAGCGCGAAGAAGAGGCCGTGGCCGAGCGAGAGGATGCCGGTGTAGCCCCAGATCAGGTCCATCGCCAGCGCGCAGATGGCGTAGCACATGATCTTGCCGACGAGCAGCACGGCGAAGTCGCTCATGTGGAAGACGCTGTCTGGCGGCACCACGAGGTTGAGCACCGGGGCCACCACCAGCACCGCGAGCAGCGAGGCCAGCACGCCGTACCAGCTCTTGAGCGACATCAGGCGCGTCGGTGACGACACCGTCGGGATCGTAGGGGTCGAGGGGATGACCGCGCTCATGCTTCAGCACTCCGGCCTTTCATCGCGAAGATGCCCTGCGGCCGCTTCTGGATGAACACAACAATGAAAACCAGCACCATGATCTTGGCCAGTACCGCACCGGCCCAGCCTTCGAGGAGCTTGTTGATCACGCCCAGGCCGAGCGCCGCGTAGACGGTACCGGCGAGCTGGCCCACGCCGCCGAGCACCACGACGAGGAAGCTGTCGACGATGTAGCTCTGGCCGAGGTCGGGGCCCACGTTGCCCACCTGCGAGAGCGCACAGCCCGCGAGGCCTGCGATACCAGAGCCGAGGGCGAAGGCGTAGGTGTCGACCTTGGCGGTGTTGACGCCCACGCAGGCCGCCATGCGGCGGTTTTGCGTGACGCCACGCACGAAGAGGCCGAGGCGCGTGCGTGCCACGAGGTAGGCCAAACCGCCCAGCACCAGCATCGCGAAGACGATGATCGCGATGCGGTTGAAGGGCAGCGTGAGGTTGGAGAGTACCGAGACACCGCCCGACAACCACGCCGGGTTCTCGACCGGCACGTTCTGCGCGCCGAAGATCGTGCGCACCCCCTGCATCAGCACCAGGCTGATGCCCCAGGTGGCGAGCAGCGTCTCGAGCGGACGGCCGTAGAGCCAGCGGATCACGCTGCGCTCCATCGCCGCACCGACCAGCGCCGACGCAAAGAACGAGATCGGAATCGCCGCCAGGATGTAGTAGTCGAAGACCCCCGGCAGGTAGCTGCGGAAGAGGTTCTGCGTCACGTAGGCGGCATAGGCGCCGATCATGATCAGCTCGCCGTGCGCCATGTTGATCACGCCCATCAGCCCGTAGGTGATGGCGAGGCCCAGCGCGGCGAGCAGCAGGATGGAGCCGAGGCTGATGCCGGTGAACACCACGCCGGCACGCTCGCCCCAGGCGAGCTTGGATCGGATGCCGTCGAGGGCCTGCGTGAGGGCCGCCCGCACTTCGGGATCGGTCTCGGCATCGGGCGCCAGGCGCTCCTGCAGCAGGCTCGCGACGGTGGGCTCGCTGCTTTCGGCGAGCGACTTCACGGCGGCCAGGCGCTTGGCCTTGTCGGACGATGACACAAGAATGGCCGCGCGCATGCGTTCCAGCGCGTGCTTGAGCCCGGCATCGGTCTCGGCGGCCACGGCCTTGTCGAGCAGCACCAGTTGCGATTCGTCGATGGTCTGCTTGGCCATCTCGGTGATCGCCGTGCGGCGTGTCTCCACGTCGGGCGAGACGAGCTGCAGCGCGGCCTGGGCGGCCTGCAGCGCGCCCTTCATGCGGTTGTTGCTCACCACGTCTTCGGCGTTCTCGGGCAGCGTGGCCGCGGCGCCGGTGGCAGCATCGGTGGCCTTGTCGTCGCGCACGACGAACACCTTGTCGCCGGCGATCTTCACCGCGTCGTCGAGCAAGGCTTGAACAAACGGCGCGAGGTCGGTGGCGCCGTCGGCAACCGCCTTGTTGAGTGCAGCGATGCGTTCGTCGCTGTCGCCTTCGGCGATGGCCTTGGCCTGCTGCGGCGTCAGCGCATGCGCATGGCCGAAGGCCAGCAACAGCAGCGCAAACAGGGCGCAGGCAAATAGTCGGGTGGTCAGAGACATGGCTCTTGTGGGTTGCCCCGCCCTCCGCGGGGACCAAACACGAAGAGGCCCTGCCCTTTCGCAGGCAGGACCTCCGTTCAGTGAATCAGGAGAAAGCTCTTCTCAAGCTCACTTCTTTTCCGGAACGTTCTTCTTGCCCTTGTTCTCGGGGATGTAGTCGCTCCACGGGTCGGCCACCACCGGGCCCTTGGTCTTCCACACCACGTTGAACTGGCCGTCGGCCTTCACTTCGCCGATGAACACCGGCTTGTGCAGGTGGTGGTTTTCCTTGTCCATCGTGGAGGTGAAACCACCCGGGGCCTTGAAGGTCTGGCCAGCCATGGCGGCGATGACCTTGTCGGTGTCGGTCGACTTGGCCTTCTCGACTGCCTGCGCCCACATGTGGATGCCGATGTAGGTGGCTTCCATCGGGTCGTTGGTCAGCGGCTTGTCCTTGTGGCCGGCGATGTTCTTGGCCTTGGCGTAGGCGCTCCACTGCTTGATGAAGGCGTCGTTCGTCGGGTTCTTGATCGACATGAAGTAGTTCCAGGCGGCCAGGTGGCCGACCAGCGGCTTGGTGTCGACGCCGCGCAGCTCTTCTTCACCCACCGAGAACGCCACCACCGGCACGTCGGTCGCCTTCAGGCCCTGGTTGCCCAGTTCCTTGTAGAAGGGCACGTTGGAGTCGCCGTTGATGGTCGACACGACGGCCGTCTTCTTGCCTTCGGCCGAGAACTTCTTGATCTTGGCGATGATGCTCTGGTAGTCGGAGTGGCCGAAGGGGGTGTACTCCTCCATGATGTCGGCCTCGGCGACGCCCTTGCTCTTCAGGAAGGCGCGCAGGATCTTGTTGGTGGTGCGCGGGTAGACGTAGTCGGTGCCCAGCAGCACGAAGCGCTTGGCCGAGCCGCCGTCCTTGCTCATCAGGTATTCGACCGCGGGGATCGCTTGCTGGTTGGGCGCGGCACCCGTGTAGAACACGTTCTTCGACAGCTCTTCACCTTCGTACTGCACGGGGTAGAAGAGCAGCGAGTTGTTCTGCTCGAAAACCGGCAGCACCGACTTGCGCGACACGCTGGTCCAGCAGCCGAAGACGACGGCGACCTTGTCCTGCGAGATCAGCTGCTTGGCCTTTTCGGCGAACAGCGGCCAGTTCGACGCCGGGTCGACGACCACCGGCTCAAGCTTCTTGCCGAGCACGCCGCCCTTGGCGTTGATCTCGTCGATCGTCATCAGGGCCACGTCCTTCAGCACGGTCTCGGAGATGGCCATCGTGCCCGACAGCGAGTGCAGGATGCCGACCTTGATGGTCTGGGCTTGGGCAAAGGCCGGCAGGCCGAGGGCGGCCACGCCCAGCGACACGGCGCTGAGGGCTTTCGCGAAAGTGCGGCGGGTGGAAGTCATGTAGGGAAGCTCCTTGGGTTGTGTCTCACGGTCCCCTCCTGTGGGGTGGACAGAACGCAGGTTACGGAGCGGGGGCGGGGTGGCATATACGACAGATGGCGTAGGGACCCACCACGACCCTCGCCCGGCGCTTCAGGTGAGCAGCGACTCCGCCGCTTCCACGATCCGGCCTGTCAAGGCTGCGGGGTCGAACGCCGCATGGCGCTGTGCAAGCGCTCGAGCCGCCTGCGCATGCGGCCCATCCTGCCTCACCATCGCGGCGATCAGCGACGCATACGGCGCCGGTTGTGGCTGCAGCGCTGCATTCACGCCGGCACCGCTGCGTTCGACCTGTCGCGCGATCAGGTGCTGCTCTGCGTGCTCGGGCAGCATCAACACCGGAATGCCCAGCCTGAGCGCCTGCGCGACTGTGGCTTGGCCTGCATGGCAGACCATCAGAGAACTGCGCGGCAATGCGAGCCGCAGGTCGAGCGGGTGGCGGCTGATGTGCAGCGTGGGGGCATGCACCGGCGCGTCGCCTTCGCCCGGCAGGTAGCACAGCGTCGGCAAACCCGAGGCTGCAAGCGCCTGCAGCACGTCGGCATGACCGGGGTGCGAGCGGCGCAGGTAGGCCAGCACATGCGGGCCCGTGCCGGTGGGCCACGCCGGTTCTGCGCCGGGGGCGTATTCGCAATCGGGGCCGGCGTACTCGCCCTCGCCGCGGCCAAGCCCGCCGTAGTGGTCGAGCTCGGGCCAGGTGCACAGCAAGGTGCGCTCGGGATAGAAAAGATCACACAGATGATCGAGCGGCGCGGCACCGGCATCGGCCAACACCGTGTTCACCTGGCGCAGCACCTGAGCGTCCACGTCGGCCGCATGCGCTGGGGGCGGCGGCGCCCAGTCGCGAAACACCGGCAGCGGCGACAGCCGCGGCGGCACCGAGAAGCCATGCCCGATGTGCACCGCCGGCACCCTCGCCGCACGCGCGGCGAGCAGCGCGGTGGGGGCATGGTCGGCGATGACGACATCGCAGCCGCTCGCGTCGATGAGCGATTGCCACGCGGCCACCAGGCCGGCCAGGTGGCTGGCGTCGCCGTGGCCGCACGACACCAGCACGTCGGCCATGGTCCAGGCGGGCTGCGGCGTGACGTTGATCGCGAGCGGCGCCTGGTACACCCGGCCCAGCTCGGGCGGCAGCAAGGCCCGTGCGCCCATCACGTCGCGCAGCGCGAAGCTGATCCCATGGCCGCGCGCCTTGAGCGCCGCCGCGACGGGCCGAAGCCGCGTGAGGTGGCCGAGGTGGGCCCCCAGCTCCCAGGCCATCAGCACGCGGGCCATGCGGCAGCCGATCAAAGCTCGAAACGCAGGCCGAGCCCGAGGCGCTGGCTGCGGTAGCCCTTCTGCGCCACGCCGGTCTCGTAGTCGGCATACCAGCTCATGCCGCCCTGGTGCACGCTCGACACCCCCAGCGCCACGTTGCCATACCCCGCGCTGGTGTCGGCGCTGGTGGGGAGGAGCACGGTGGTGTTGCCGTTGACCAGCGTCGCGCTGGCGGCGTCGCGCGTGCGTTGCGTGCGGTGCGTGGCTTCAACACGCACGTACGGCAGCACCAGCCCCCACGACACCGGCACGCTCGTCTGCACCTGCGCGCCGAGGTTGTAGCTGGTTGAGCGCACCGTCTGCCGGCTCACGCTCAAGGCCTCGGTGCTGCCGCTTTCCTCGAAGGCCTCGATGCGCGAGGTGACGCTGTCGATGCGCACATAGGGCCCGAGGCTCCAGGCGCCGAAGTTGATGTCGCGCCCAGCCGACAGGCTGAGCCCCAGCCCTTTGCCGCCGGGCCTGGCCTCGGCCATGCCGCCGATGCCATCGTCGCGCTGCAGGGCATAGCGCGTGGCCTCGTAGCTCAGGGTCGCGCTCACGTAGGCCGAATCGGCGACGTTCCAGTTTGCATACGCCGTCACCTGGCCGCCCCGGCTCTTCTGCTCGCTGACCGATTCGGCGAAGTCGATGCGGGCCCGCGAGCCACCGGCATTGGCACCGATCACCCAATCGTCGTTCAAGCGGTAGTCGGCACCGACCGACAGCGCCGTGCTGCGCAGCTTGAATTCGGACTGCGTGTCGCTGCGGTTCTGGCGCAGGTAGTCGCCGAGGCCAAGCAGGTAGACGCCCATGCGTCGGGTGTCTCGGGCCGCGGCAGCGGGGTCGTCGGTCTTCAGGACCGGCAACGGCACGCCCTGCATCTCGAAGGCCGGCACGTTGCGGTGGCGCCGCAGCGTGCGCATGCGCGACTGCGCGTGGTCGAGGTTGCTCTGCAGGCGCTGGCCCTGTACCGCCATGAGCGGCGTGGCGAGCTCGCCGGCGGTGGTGGTCGGAGCCACGCAGTCGTGGTCGTGGCGGCGCACCCGTTGCGCGCGTGCACGCGGCGCGTTTGCGGTGGCCACCTCACCCGGGCACGGCAGGGTCACCACCGTGGTCGGGTAGCCCCCTTCACCGGCCACGCTCACCAGGCCGCCGTAGCCGGTGTCGATGGCCGAGACGTAGTAGGTGTGCTCGCCCGGCAGGGCCGGCACGGTGAGCGTGCCGCCGGCCACGTTGCGATTGCCGAGCGGCGACGAGCTGCCTGGAGGCCCGATGTGCCAGACCTCGCTGCCCGAGGTGATGGCCAGGTTGGTGTCGGTGTCGATGCAGTTGCCGACCAGCGCCACTGTGCTGCCGGAGACCATGGCGCTCGGCGAACACTCGATGGCCGCCGACGCATCGGCCGCGACGGACAGGAGACATGGCAACACGGCCAAGGATGACAGCGATGTGATGTTGGATTTCTTCATGGTGTTGTTGTGGAAGATCACGTGCGGCCCCTCTCTCACGCCGCCCGTCTGGACAAAAAAGCCGCGATCATCCAGACATCACCCTCGAGCGCACATCCCCTTTGCGGGTGGATGCCATGTGGACGTCGGGGCGTGCGCCACACCGTTTCCGTTGGTTGCATTTGGGTGTCTCGCGCTCCCTCCGATGTGGGGGCTGTCGAGCGCATACCGCATGGAAAAATCCGCGGTTGCGTTCACAGGGAGAAAAGAATGAACACCAAGCTCACACTCGCCACGCTGGCGTGTCTCGTCACGCCTTGGCTCACGCAGGCGCAGACCGTGATGGTCTACGGCGAAGGCCAGCAGCCCACCGCTCAAGAGGTGGCCGACATCCTCTTTCGCGGTGCGAGCGAAGCGACCAAGCTGCGCGGCCAGGCGCCGATCAACGGCCGCTCGCCGTTTGCGCTGCTGGAGCAGACGCCCACCAGGAACCCGGCCGACGCCAGCGCCGTGTCGGTGCCGGTGCCATTCGATTTCGATTCGGCCACGCTCAACGCCAAGGCACGCCAGCAGCTCGACGTGATCGCCGAAGGCATCCGCCTCACCGAAGGCACGGTGAAGGTGGTCGTCGAAGGCCACACCGACGCGAAGGGCAGCGTGCACTACAACGAAAGCCTCTCACTGCGCCGTGCCGCGGCCGTGCGCAGCTACCTCGTCAACGTGAAGAAGCTGCCGGTGTCGCAACTCGGCGTCGAAGGCAAGGGGCCGCACAAGCTGCTCGACAAGAGCGACCCGTACAACGGCAGCAACCGCCGCGTTCAGTTCCGCGCCGGCTGAGCTTGTCATGAGGCTGCTGTCGACGCCGCGTGCGCGGCAAGGGGTGCTTGCGGGCATCGCGCTGCTGTTGGGCCTTGTCTGGAACACCACTGCGAAAGCGGCCGACGCACCGACCGCGCAGGCCGAGCCGGCGGATGGTCTGGTGCACTGCCTGCTGCCTGGTCAGGTGAGGCGGCTGGGCCTGAGCACCACCGTCATGCCGCGGCGGGCCACGCGCCTGTCGCCTTCGCAGTGCCAGGCGGCGGGCGGTGAATACGTCGAGCCACAGGTGCAGGCGCAGACGGCGGGCTCGTCCCCCGCGAACACCACGGCCACGAGTGGTGGCACTGCCGCCCTTGCGTCCACGCCAGACCGGCCCGTGACTGTCGCGGCCTTGCTGCCGCTGGCCAGCCAGGGAGTGCCTGCCGCGCAAACGACGATGGCCGAACTGCTCGACCAGCGTGGCGAGCGCGCCGAAGCGCAGTCGTGGTACGAGAAGGCCGCCGCCCAAGGCTCCGCTCGCGCGCTGATCGGCCTGGCCGGCTTCCTGGAGAAGAGCGCCATGCTCGCCGCGGCCCAGGGCCTGAGTTCGCTCGACGCGTACCGCCGCATCGGCTCGCTCGTGCAACA
Source organism: Rhizobacter sp. J219 (assembly GCF_024700055.1). Taxonomy (GTDB): domain Bacteria; phylum Pseudomonadota; class Gammaproteobacteria; order Burkholderiales; family Burkholderiaceae_C; genus Rhizobacter. The sequence continues at coordinate 5,109,461 of NZ_JAJOND010000001.1, read as the reverse complement.
GGCGACGGGGGGCCTGGTGGCAGGCCTTTCCATCCAGCGGGCAGAGCGTCTGCGTGTCGACGTGGTCTCGCCGCTCGGTGCCATGCCGCTGCCGCGCGTGGCCGGTGCACCCATCACGCTCGAGAGCGCGCCCCGGGCCGCTGGAGGTGGTGGTGCGGGTGGCCAGCACCAACGGCGTGAAGTCCGTGCGGGTGAATGGCCAGGTGCAGGCCACCGACGCGCAAGGGCTGCTGAGCATTCCCCTCACGGTGCGCGACGCTCCGTCAACCGTGCTGGTGCAAGCCGAAGACGAAGTGGGCGCACAAGCGCAGGCCGAGCTGAAGCTCGTGCAGCGCTCGGCGCCCCTGGTGGCGAGCACGGCGCCGGCCGCCACAACGCCTGCCAGCGCCGTGCTGGCCGCGACCGCGGTCACACCGCTCAACACCCCACCGCTCACCCCACCGCTCGCCCCGCTGATCAGCGGCAAGCGCCACGCCCTCGTCATCGCCAACCAGGCCTATAAACGCTGGACGCCGCTCGACACGCCGCGCGCCGATGCGCACGCCGTCGCCACCGTGCTCAAGCAACGCTTCGGCTTCGAGGTGACGCTTCTGCAAGACGTGACGCGCCAGCAGCTGCTGTCAGGCTTGAGCAAACTGCGCCAGCAGGTCGGCCCGCAGGACCAGGTGGTCGTGTACTACGCCGGCCACGGCCAGATGGACACGGTGACCGCCCGCGGCTACTGGATTCCCGTCGACGGCGACGAGAAAGACATTGCGCAGTGGGTGTCGGTGATCGACGTGACCGACCAGCTCTCGGCCATGAGTGCCCGCCACGTGCTGGTGATCGCCGACTCGTGCTACTCGGGCACGCTCACCCGCTCGCTGGTGCCGGCCGTCGACCAGGCCTTGACGCTGGAACAGCGCGTGGGCCCGCTGCGCCAGCTGAGCCAGCAGCGTGCACGTGTGGCGATGACCTCGGGCGGCATGGAGCCGGTGGTCGATGGCGGCAGCATCAACCACTCGCTCTTCGCCCGCAGCCTGCTCGATGTGCTGGGCCAGGTGCACTCACCGATGGCCGCGCAGGAACTGCACGGCGCAGTGGCGGCCCGCTTTGCACACCTGGCGCGCCGGCTCAAGATCCAGCAGCAGCCGCAATACGCCCCGATCGGCTTTGCCGGCCACGAGGCGGGTGACTTCGTGCTCGCGCCGATCTGACACGCGTCAGAAACCCGACTCAAAAGCGCAGCGCGACAGCCGGCTACTTTCCGACCACGTTCGCAATCGCGATCTGCAGCCCGCTGGCCCCCGCGGCCACGGGCGGCGAGTGGCCTTCCAGATCACCCGGCCGGGCCTGGCCTTCGCCGCTCTTGCTCACGCGGGCGGTGACCACCACGCGCGGGAAGGCGGAGACCTTCGCGTCGGGCCACATCGCCATGCTGTCGTCGAGCGAGAAGCTGAACGGCAGGTCCTTCACCTGCTTGCGGATCACCGCCAGCGGCATGGGCGGACCCTCCACCGCTCGGGCGAAGATGAAGACCGTGTCGGCCGGGTTCGCCTGTTGCGAGAGGCTGGGCGACAAGGCCACGGTGCCGCTGATCGCCTGGCCCATCGGCGCGGCGGGCGGACCTGATGAGCCGGACTCGGCCACATCCATGACCAGTGCGGGCGCCGAGGCGCCCTCGGTGCCGCGCAGCACGGCTGCACCATCGGCTGTGGCACTGGCGCGCGCCGGCGTGGCGAAGGAGCGCGACGACACGGCCCACGCATACGTGAGCGCCGCAGCGGCCACTGCCGCCACACCCGCGCCGATGACCCAGCGCAGCGCATCCGACTTCGCCGGCGTGGCAGGCATCGTCAACGGCGGCAGGAGCACGGCATCGGGCCGCATGTCGCCCATCATCACCGTCGCCGGCCACTCTTCATCGGGATCGGGGCTGCGCATCACGGCATCAACCAGCTTGCGCTCGAGCAGCGCGCGGGCCTCCGCGTATTGCGGGTCGTTCACGAAACCGGTGACGTGCTGCTCGTGCAGATCCTGCAGGCGTTTGCGCAGCGACTGGACTTCCTCGTTCATCCGCGTATTGCATCACGGTCCACTCGCCCACAGGACCTTTCCCAGCCACGAAGAAGGTGACTCCCCCATTGGTGGGTGCGTGCAACGCTGCGCCATACTGCGGCTCCACACGCGCACGCCCCGTCAGACCGCTGCTCATGCCCTCACGCCCCGCCCCTGCCCCCAAGCTGTCGCCCGGTTACGCCGCCAACATGGAAGGTGTGGCCGCCGTCGAGCGGGCGCTCGCCATCGTCGAGGCGATCGAGCGCGCCGAACAGCCGCTTACGCTCACCGGCGTCGCGGAAACCACCGGCCTCTACAAGAGCGCGGTGCTGCGCATGATGGTCACGCTGGAGCGGCGCGGCCTCGTGCTGCGGCGGCAAGACCAGCGCTATGTGCTGGGGCCGCTCGCCTTTCGACTCGGGCGCGCCTACGAACGCAACAACCGGCTGGAAGAACAGCTCGCACCGCTGATGCAGGCGCTGGTGGAGCGGGGCACCGAAAGCCCGTCGTTCCACGTGCGGCAGGACGACGAGACCCGCCTGTGCCTGCTGCGCTTCGACTCGCGCCACTCCACGCTCGACCGCGTGCGCGCCGGCGACCTGCTGCCGCTCAAGCGCGGTGCGGCGGGCAAGGTGCTGCTGCGTTTCGGCACCGGTGATGCCGAGGCGTTCGGCGGCGAACTCGCCGAATACTCCTTCGGCGAGCGCGACCCGCTGTGCGGCGCGGTGGCCGGGCCGGTGTTCGGGCCCGGTGGCCAGCTGCTCGGGGCGCTGTCGCTGTCGGGTCCGCTCGATCGCTTCACCGAATCAGCGGTGAAGAAGATGGTGAAGCCGCTGCTCGAAGCCTGCGAAGCCGCCACGCGCCAACTGGGAGGCGTTTGGCCCGCCGCCGAGCGCACCGCTCGGCGCACATCATCGCCGCGCCACTAGCCGCGACTCACCAGCGGCCGCGGCACTGGCCGTACACGTTGAACGCGTCGGCCGCCACGGCGATGGCACCCGCCACGCAACCGATGCCGGCCGTGCCCACGCAGGCGAACGCGCCGGCACCGCTCGACACCGCGAGCGTCGCGATCGCCATGTGGCATTTGTCGAGCTGGGCCAGCCCCGCGGCCGACACCACCTTGTCAGCCAGCGTGAGCGTGATGTAGGCCGACGCGCGCCCAGGCGTCATACCCGCCACCTTGAGCAGGCCGATCGACTTGAGCGACTGGCCCACCATGAAGTTGCCGACCTCCAGCGCCTTGGAGCCCGAGGTTTTCTCGGCCAGACCCGAGATCGCGTGGCCCTTCTTCGCCAGCACGCCGACCAACTGGCCCTTGGTGGCGGGCATCTCTTCGGCGATGTCGAGCGAGGCATTGAAGACCGCCGTGAGGGCGGTCACCAACTCTGCGTCTTTCGAAAGCTGCACGAGCTTCGCGTCGGGGCTCTTTTGCAGCAGGTTCCGGGTCTGGGCTTCCTGAATGACGGGCATGTGGATCACCTCCTGCGGCGATTGTCGGCAGCCTCCGCCCGCCTTGCATCCTTCGAGCTGACGAGAACCTCACACTCGCCCTCAGGGATAACACCGCCCCGCCTTGACGGCAGCCTGAGGCGGGCGAGACACTCCCTCGATACACAGAACCATGATTCTGTTTAACAGAATAGATCCAACGAGACACGCATGCCCACGACCGGCACCCCAGACGACACACCACGACCGCTGCTGATCGGCGGCGAGTTCCGTCCGGGCCGCGGCACGGTGCCGCTCGACTCCATCAACCCGGCCACCGGCCAGCTCAACCACCGCGTGGCCGCAGCCGGCCCCGCCGACGTGAGCGACGCGGTGACCACCGCCACCGACGCCCTGCATGCCAAGGCCTGGCGCCAGATGCTCCCGCCGCGGCGCGCCGCGCTCCTGCACCGCATCGGCGAGCTGATGCTGCGAGACAGCGAGACCTTGGCGCGGCTGCAGATGATCGAGAACGGCAAGGTCTGGGCCGAGTGCGTGGCGCAGGTCAAGAGCGCGGCCGCGACCTTCCGCTACTACGCCTCGGTGTGCGAGACGCTCGGCTCCGAGAGCTCACGCCGTCGCGCGGCCACTACCTCTCGATGACGGTGCACGAGCCCTGTGGCGTGGTCGCGGCCATCACGCCGTGGAACTCGCCGATGACGATGGAGGCGCAGAAGGTCGCACCTGCACTCGCGGCCGGAAATGCGGTGATCCTCAAACCCTCGGAGATCACGCCCTCCACCGCACTCGAACTCGGCCGCATCGCGCTCGAAGCCGGACTGCCGCCGGGGCTGCTCAACGTGCTGCCAGGCACGGGCATGATCACTGGGGCCGCACTCGTCGACCACCCCGGCGTGAAGATGGTGTCGTTCACCGGGGGCACTGCGAGCGGCCGGCGCATCGCCGAAGCGGCGGCACGCAAGCTGATGCCGGTGGCGCTCGAACTCGGTGGCAAGTCGCCGCACATCCTCTTCGAAGATGCCGACCTCGACGCCGCCATCGACGCCGTGGCCGTCGGCATCTTCGAAGGCAGCGGCCAGTCGTGCGTGGCCGGCTCGCGGCTCTTCGTGCAGCGCAGCGTGTTCGGGCACGTGCTGCAGAGGATCAACGAGCGGGCGAGGCGCCTGCGGGTGGACCTGCCCGACGCGACGGGCGCCGAGATGGGCCCCATCGCCTCGTTCGCGCAGCGTGAGCGCATCGAGGGTATGGTCGAGGCCGCGCGTGCCAGCGGCGCCGAGATCGTGGCCGGCGGCGCTCGCCCAAGCGGTGCACACCTCGCCGCCGGCGCGTTCTACCAACCCACGGTCATCACCGGCATCACCAACCAGGCCGCCATCGCACAACAGGAGGTCTTCGGCCCCGTGCTCTGCGCCCTGCCCTTCGACGACGAAGACGACCTCATCGCGCAAGCCAACGACAGCGCCTACGGCCTCGCCGCTGGCATCTGGACCGCCGACTACCAACGCGCCTGGCGCGTGGCGCGCGCGCTCGACGCCGGCACGGTCTGGATCAACACCTACAAACAACTCTCCATCGCCACGCCTTTCGGCGGCTTCAAGGACAGCGGCCTCGGTCGCGAGAAAGGCCTCACGGGCCTGCGCCTCTATCAACAGGCCAAGGGCATCTACCTCGGCCTATGACCGCATGACGACATCGACTCTCGGCTTCATCGGCCTCGGCGTGATGGGCGAGCCGATGTGCCGCAACCTCGCGCGCAAATCGGGCCGCACTGTCCACGCGCACGATCTCGACAGGCTGGTGCTGCAGCGCCTCGCCGAAGATGGGGTGGCCCGCGCCGGTTGCGCGGCTGCAGTGATGGCGGCGGCCGACACCGTCTTCCTCTCGCTCCCGTCGGGCGAGGTCGTCCACCAGCTCGCGCACCAGCCCGACGGCCTGCTTGCCCATGCGCGCAGCGGCCAGACCGTGGTCGACCTCAGCACCTCGCCGGTCGACTCCACGCGTGCGCTCGCGCAGGCCTTCGCCGAGAAAGGCACGACCTTCATCGACGCGCCGGTGGCCCGCACCCGCGCTGCCGCCGAAGCCGGCACGCTCTCGGTGATGGTCGGCGCCGATGCCGCCAGCTTCGAGCGTGTGAAGCCGCTCATCGCCACCTTCGCCACCGACATCGCGCTATGCGGCCCGGTCGGCTGCGGGCAGGTGGTGAAGATCCTCAACAACATGGTGCTCTTCGAGACGGTGGTGGCGCTCGCCGAGGCCAAGGCCATCGGCGAGCGCGCCGGCGTCGACCCCACGCTGCTCTTCGAGACCCTGAGCAAAGGCAGCGCCGACAGCTTCGCGCTGCGCAACCACGGCATGAAGGCCATGCTCCCCGACGAATTCCCCGAGCGAGCGTTCTCGGTGCGCTACGCCCGCAAGGACCTGGCCTATGCGCTCAAGTTGGCGCAAGACACCGGTGTCGACGCAAGAAGCGCCCGCATCGTCGACACGTGGTACCAGGCCGCCATCGACGCGGGTCTCGGCGACCAATACCATCCGGTCATCAGCCAGCTGATCAGCACCTGACCATGAGCCTGCCTCGATACGAGGTCTACGCGATCAAGTACGCCAGCATGCCGCGCCGGCGGCGCGACAACTTCCTCCCGGCCGACGACCACGACGGCCCGATGCCGATGGACTTCTTCGTCTGGCTGCTCAAGGGCGAGACGGAAAACATCCTCGTCGACACCGGCTTCAGCCAGGCCACCGGCGTGAAGCGCAACCGCCAGTGGCTGCGCTGCCCCATCGAGGCCTGCCGCACGCTGGGCGTGGACCCGGCCAGCCTCGGCGACGTGATCCTCACCCACCTGCACTACGACCACGCCGGCAACCTGCCGCTGCTGCCCAGCGCTCGCTTCCACGTGCAGGACGGCGAACTCGACTACGCCACCGGCCGCTGCATGTGCCACGCCGCGATGCGTCATGCCTACGCCGTCGACGACGTGGTGGAACTCGTCCGCAAGGTCTACGCCGACCGCGTGGTCTTCCACGCTGGCGATGGCAGCGTCGCCCCCGGTGTCGAGCTGCTGCTCATCGGCGGCCACACCAAGGGCCTGCAGGCGGTGCGCGTGCACACCGAGCGCGGCTGGGTGGTGCTCGCCTCGGACGCCGGCCACTACTACGAGAACATCGAAGGCGAGCGGCCCTTTCCAATCGTCTTCAGCGTGGCCGACATGCTGGCGGGGCACCGCCGGCTGATGGACATCGCCGGCTCGGCCACGCATCTCGTGCCGGGGCACGACCCCGAGGTGCTGGCACGTTACCCGCGTGTGGCGGGCGACGCCATCGGCACCGCCTTGCTTCACCAGCCGCCGCGGCGCTGACCCGCATCGCCGACCGGCGCCCAAGGCGACGCGGCGGGCCCGCGCAGGCCGAGGCATGATCCGCCTGCCCAAACCCCAAGGAGACCCCGTGACCCGACTGCTCACCCTCGTCGTCGCCATGACCGTGCTGACCTGGCTCGCCATCATCGTGGCCAGCACTCTGCGCTCGAAAGGCGACATGAAGCTCGCCATGAGCAACCGCGACAACCTGCCAGAGCCCACGCCCCTCGCCGCACGCGCAGACCGGGCTGCGAAGAACACGATGGAGAACTTCATCCTCTTCGCCGCGTTGGCCCTGGCAGCGGCCATCGCCGCGCCGAACAACGAACGCGTGCTCCTCGGTGCGCAGATCTTCTTTTGGGCGCGGGTGGTGTACCTGCCCATCTACTACGCCGGCATCCAGGGCGTGCGCACCGGGGTCTGGGCGTTGGGCGTGGCAGGGATGGCGCTCATGGTGGCCGGGCTGTTGACGGGACCTTGAGACAAAGTCCTCATCGCAACGAAGGATGCCGTACCCCGCCGCCGCCCGACACACTTCGTACGCCCCGCATGGAGAACGCCAATGAAGCTGCTGAATGAAGCCGGCGCCCGCGACTACCTCGATCGCAACGGCGTCACCAATCCCGTGATCGTCAAGGCGATCCTCGACGGTTTCGACCTCGGCAAGCCCATGTACGAACAGCGCCTGGAGCCCGACACGGAACTCTTCCAGTTCATGAGACGGCCCTCGGCCGGCAAGCCCGACCTGCGCGTGGGCAACTGGTTCTGCCTGCCCGGTGCCAGCCGTTCCGGCCTGGCGATCATGGACGGGCTTTCCGGACGAGAAACCCACCGCTTCCAGGTCGGCAGCGAACTCGTCGCATTGGAAGGCACGGCATCCCGCCTCTCGCTGAACTGGGAGTACGAGATCGGAGGCCAGGGCGGACACACGCAGCTGTATGTGCCGCCACGCCTGCTCGGGCACATCCGCTCACTGGGAAACGCACACCCCTGGTGACCTCCGCCGTTCCACCCTTCAGCCGAGAACCTCGCCCATGTCCGCCCGCCCCGAACACCACGAAATCGACCACCGCACCATCAAGCTGCTTGTCGGCGTGATCGCGATCACGCTGTCGTGGCTGACAAGTGCGTTCGCGAAGAACACGCTCACCTCCATCAGCGCGGCCTACTTCGAGAACGGCTGGTCGCAGGTGATCTTCATCGGTTTCCTCTTCGCCATCTCGGCGCTGATGCTGGCCTACAACGGCTATTCCAAGGTGGAGATGGTGCTGTGCAAGGTGGCGGCGCTGTGCGGCATCATCATCGCGATGTTCCCCTGCCGCTGCGTCAACCGCGAGGAGATCATCGAGGGCCTGCATGGCGGCGCGGCGATCGTGCTGTTCCTGATCCTCGCCTACCTGTGCTGGGGCTTCTTTCGCCGGGCGCGTGCCAAGCACAACAGGCGCGCCAACGTGCGCTCGTGGATCTACGCGGCCTGCGGCATCGCCATGCTGCTGTCGATCGGGTCGCTCGCGATCGAGACCTTCACGCAGGGCGGCATGACGCAGCACGTGCACAGCCGCTTCGTCTTCTACGGCGAAGCGCTCGGGCTGGTCGCCTTCGGCGTCTCGTGGCTGACGGCCAGCCGCACGCTGCCATTTCTCACGAGCAAGGACGAACGCTTCTCGCCCCTGCGGCCGAACAACCCCGACTGAGCCCTCGTCCCGCCACACGCGCGGGACGCGAACGCCCTACTCGCCCATCACCACCGAGTGGGGCCGCCGCTTCTCGATCGCCCACTTGAGCAGGGCCGCGCCGCGGAACACGCCGTGCGCAAACTTGCCATAGGGCAGCGTGAGGAAGAGCGCCATCACCGACCCGAGGTGCACGCACAGGGCGAGCGGCAAGGCGGGCGTGGTCCGCACGAGCATCAGCACGAGGCCGCTGGCCGCGGTGAGGAACAGCAGCAGGATGAAGCCCCGGTCCATCGGGCGTTGCGCGGCATCACCCTGCGAGGGGTGGCGCGTCAGGTTCAGCCACCCGAGGCCGACGGTGCCCACCACCAGCGACACACCCCCCACGATGCCGAGCAGCTTGGGCAGACTGGTGAGGCCATAGGGCGCCTGCCAGCCGAAAAGGTAGTGGTAGAGCGTGGCGACGCAGGTCGCCGCGAAGCACAGCGCGAAACCGTAGAACGTGAAGTGGTGGAAACGGCGGCGCGCCAGCGTGTAGCCGTCGTCGCGCTCGTTGCAGCCTTCTCCGTGGCCGCCATCGAGGTAGGAGAGGCGCAGCGCGTCGCGGGCCGCCTCCTCCACGGCTGGTGCTGATGCCGCGCCGGGCGAGACGCCGCGCCAGAAGCTCCGCACCGCCATCGCGAGCGCGAACACCACGAACAGAAACACCGGCGCGAAGAGGCCCACCATCAGCCCATGCGGAAACACCGCGTAGAAGTTGCCGCCCACCGCCGGCTGCCACAGGCTGCCCTGCTTGATCACCGCCAGCACGAGAAAGAGCGCCAGCCCCGCGGCCAGCGCCGTCGACAGCACCAGCCCATTGCGCTTGTACAGCGCGCCCAGGGCGGGCGGCCAGGCATGGTCGGCATAGGTGTCGCCGCGCACGCGCGCCATCGCCTGCGGCACGTTGACGGCGAACTCGTGCGGCGGCGCGTACTGGCAGGCATGCAGGCAGGCGCCGCAGTTGTGGCAGAGGTTGGCAAGGTAGTCGACGTCGGCCGCGGGGAACGACAGGCGCCGCGTCATCGCGGGGAACACCGCACAAAAGCCTTCGCAGTAGCGACAGGCGTTGCAGATGGTCAACACACGCTCGACCTCGGCTCGCGCCGCACTGAGCGGCACGATGGGAATCACACGAGACTCAGCCATGCGCCGTTTCCTTCATCGCCGCCCGCGCCGCACTCGTGCCCGCGATGCGCCCGAAGGCCGTGCCGATGCTCATGCCCACGCCGGCGGTATAGCCCTGGCCGAGCACGTTGCCAGCCATCATCTCGCCGGCCACGAAGAGGTTGTCGCTCGGCACACCGTTGAAATGCACCGCGGCGTGCTCGTCGGTCTTGAGGCCGAGGTAGGTGAAGGTCACGCCGGGCTTGAGGGCGTAGCCGTAGAACGGCGGCGTGTCGAGCGGCAGCGCCCAGTGCGTCTTGGCGGGCGCGAGTCCGGCGGTGGCGCAGTCGTCGAGCACGGTGTGGTCGAAGGTGCCGGGTCGGCAGGCGGCGTTGTAGGCGTCGAGCGTGTGCATGAAGCTCGCTTCATCGAGCCCAAGCTGTCGCGCCAGCTCGGGCAGCGAGTCGGCCTGTGTGCCCGGAAACACCGGCGGCATGAAGCGCCCCACCGCTTTCGCATCGATGATCGACCAGGCGATCTGCCCCGGCTGCTGCGCCACGAGCCGGCCCCAGATCGCGTAGCGCTTGGGCCAGAAATCTTCGCCCTCGTCGTAGAACCGCTGCGCGTCGCGGTTGACCACCACGCCCAGCGACACGCAGTCGATGCGCGTGCAGATGCCGCCGTCGTAGTGCGGTGCACGCGCGTCGATGGCCACCATGTGCGCCTGCGTCGGGTCGCCGATCGCGTCGGCGCCGCTGTCGATCAGGTGCTTGAGCAGCGTGCCGCGGTTGAAGCGCGAGCCGCGGATCAGGAAGTTGTCGGCCGGCCATTCGCCACGGGCGTTCCGGCCCCAGGCTTCGCGCAGCCACTCGCGGTTGGACTCGAAGCCGCCGGCGGCCAGCACACAGGCCCGGGCTTCGAAGCGCAGTGGGCCGGCATGCGCGGCAACGAAGCGCCCCGCACGCAGCTCGATGTGGTCGACGGGCGTCTCGTAGCGCACCTGCACGCCGAGCGTTTGCGCGCTGCGGTAGTAGGCGTTGACGAGCGCCTTGCCACCGCCCATGAAGAAGGCATTGGTGCGCGCGGTGTGCAGCGCGCCCGAGAGCGAGGGCTGGAAGCGCACCCCGTGCTTGCGCATCCAGTCGCGACAGGTCGATGACGCGCGGATCACCAAGCGCGCCAGGCGCTCATCGGTCTTGCCGCCGGTGACCTTCAGCAGGTCCTGCCAGAACTCCTCTTCGGGGTAGGCCTCGACCAGCACGTCTTGCGGCGCCTCGTGCATGCAGCGCAGGTTGCGCACGTGCGGCGAGTTGCCGCCGCGCCATTCGCGCGGCGCCGCTTCGAGCATCAGCACCGAGGCACCGGCTTCGCGCGCCATCAGTGCGGCGCAGAGTGCGGCGTTGCCACCGCCAATCACGAGCACGTCGACCATGGGGCGAACTCTAGGCGGCAGCGCCTCGCGGCGCTAGACGGCTGCGGCGCAAGGCCTCTTCAGGTTTCGTGAAGGGGCCGGCCGCGGCGCCGATCACTCCGGCTCGATCTTGGCGGCTCGGATCACCGCACTCCAACGGTCGATCTCGCTCGCGAGCAGCTTCTCGAGTTCGGCGGGCGAACTGGCCGAGGTCCGCATGCCGAGCTTGGCCAGCTTGTCGCGCACGGCGGGCGAGGCGACGGCCTCGCGGGCCGCGCGGTTGAGCAGCTCGACCACCGCAGGTGGCGTGCCGGCCGGGGCGGCCAGCGCGTTCCACGAGGCCACGTTGTAGCCCGCCACGCCCGCCTCGATGGCGGTGGGCACCTCGGGCAGCGCGGGGTTGCGCCTGTCGGACGACACCGCCAGCGCTTTCACCATGCCGGCCTGCACCTGCGGCAGCATCGGCCCGAGGATCTCGAAGGCCACGTCGATCTCGCCACTGCGCAGCGCGGCGAGCACCGCCGGGCTGCCCTTGTACGGGATCAGCGCCACCTCCAGCCCCGCCACCGTCTCGAACATCTTGGCCGCGAGATGCTGCGTGCTGCCGGCCGCGATGGTGCCGACGTTGAGCTTTCCGGGGTGGGCCTTGGCGTAGGCGACCACGTCTTTCAGCAAGGTGAATCGCGAGCTACTCGCGACGAAGACGCCGAGGTCGAAGTAGCCGAGCGTGCTCACGCCGACGAAGTCCTTCTTCGTGTCGTACGGCAGCTTCTTGAAGAGGCCCACGCTCACCGCATTGCCGTTGCTCATCAGGAGCAGCGTGTGGCCGTCGGGCTTGGCGGTCGCGACCGCCTGGCTCGCGACGATGCTGCCGGCGCTCGGCCGGTTGTCGACGATCATCGGCTGCCCGAGTTTCTGCGCCATCACCTCCGACACCGCACGTGCGGTGATGTCGGCGATGCCACCGGGGGCGAAGGGCACGAGGAGGGTGATCGGCTTGTCGGGGAACCGGGCCTGCGCCGGCGCGATGACGGGCACGGCCGCAGCGCCCAGCAGCGCGACGACGTGCCGGCGCCGGGGGGAGAAGGTGGAGCCGTTGTGCATGCCGGCCAGTATGAATCGTTCGGCCGAGCAGCGCCCGGTCTGGCGCATCGGCGAAGGACGACGCATCATTCGCCTGACCCAGCACCCGAGACACCCGCGATGACGTCGATCCGACTCCTGCTGCCCGGCTTGTGCCTGTGCCTCGCCCTGCTCGGCGGCTGCGCCAGCGCCCCGCCCAAAGCCGACAAGGTGGCGCTCGTGATCGGCAACGCCGCCTACGACAACGTGGTGAAGCTCGTGAACCCGACAAACGACGCCGCCGACATGTGCAGCTCGCTGGGCAAGCTCGGCTTCAAGACCACCTGCGCGACCAACGTGCGCGACCGCACCGAGTTCGACACGCTGGTGAAGGCCTACGTGGCCGCGCTCGACGCGGGCGCGGTGGGCGTCTTCTACTACTCGGGCCATGGGGTGCAGGCCGGGCACGGCAACTACCTGATTCCGACTCAGGTGAAGCTGAAATCGGCCACCGATGACCCGACGAAGGTGCTCTATGCGGTGGACGATCTCTTCGACCGCCTGCGCCAGCGGCGTGCGCGCTTCCAGCTGGTGGTGCTCGATGCCTGCCGCGCCGACCTCTTCGAGCAAGTCGAGCACAAGCCCGGCTCGCGTGTGAGCGCCGCGCCTCGCTCCGAGCTCGTGCGTGCGCTGGAGACGGTGGCCCGCGCGAGCAACGGGCTCGCGCCCATCAAGGACGCCCCGCCCGGCACCATCGTGCTCTACGCCACCGCGTCGAAAGACCTGGCCTTCGACGGCGACGGCCGCAATGGGCCGCTCACCAAGCACATCCTCGCGCACATCGAGACCCGCGGGCTCTACGTCGAAGAGTTCATCAAGCGCGTGACGCTCGGCGTGGAGCAGGAGACGTTTCGCAAGTACCGCAAGCGCCAGACGCCGTTCATCTACGGCTCGTTCAGCGGCAGGTTCTGCTTCGCCGGCTGCCCCGGCGACCACGACGTGCCGGTGCCGCCCGCCTTCTGATCAGAACGAGGCCAGCGCGCCGAAGGTGAAGCCCTGCGTGAGGTCGCGGCCGTCTTGTCCGGGCAGTGCTTCCTTCGACGTCAGCACCTGCGTGCGGTAGCCGGCCGTCAGCGTCACCGCCTTGATGAAGCCGCCCGTGGGGATGGAGTAGGCCGCGCCAACTTCGCTCAGGCGATAGTCGGCATCGAACTTCACGTCGCTGCCGCCGGTGCTCTTCATCCAGCCCATGCCGAACGAACCGTAGAGCGACCAGCCCTGCCCGAACGGCGCCGTGCCGCTGATGCCGGCCACCGGGCCGTCGAGCGCGTAGAGCAGGCTGCCGCGCTGCTCGACCTTCTTGTAGCCGAGCGTGAGCGCCACGGCAGACGTCACCGCATAGCCGAGGTTGAAGTCGAACTCCTTGCGCTTGTCGCGCCGGCCGCCCAGCATCTCGTGCTCTGTTGACGGGTACAGGCTCAGCGAGCCGGTGAAGTTGCCCCAGCGCATGCTGAGCACCGGCAGGAACACGAGCTTGTCTTCGGCCGGCACCTGGATGACGACGGAGTCGCCGTTCTGGTCGAGGGTGTAGCTGAAGGTGTCCCACTGGGTGTGCCAGGCGCGCAGGCCGAGCGAGACCGAGGGTGAGGATGTCTGGGCGTGGGCCAGGCCCGCAGCGCCGAGCGCCAGGGCGACGATGAGCAGCTTTTTCATGCGGACCTCCTGTGTGCGACAGGCCATGACGATAGCGCGGCGCGAGGTCGCTTTTTCATCCACGTTGATGACGACAGCGCCAACCGCCACCCGAAGAATGGCCCCATCGCGAATGACGCGCTGCACATCAGGGGACGCCATGGCCATCTCGAAAGGATTGATCGAGTACCTGTTGTTTGACAACCTGCGGTACTTCAGCACGAGCGGTGCGACGGTCGACAAGAACACCGTCTTCTCCTCGGCGCTCGGGGCGTCCAAGGTCGCCGGCTCGACCCCGCGCAGCATCTTCAGGGACGTGTCGCGCCACGACATCGTGATCAACGGCGGCACCGACAAGCCGTGGCCAACCGACTGGCTCAACAAGACGCCCGCGACGCTGGCGCCCGCACTGGTGTAGCGAGGCGGCCTGTGAAGCTTCATCTTTCTATTCTTCGCATCGCGGTGACCGGCGTCGTGCTGTCGGTCGCGAGCATCACCTCTCTGGCCCAGGGCGAGTCCAGCGGTTCACTCACGCTCGGGGCGATCAAGGAACAGGCGGAGGCTCCCGTCGTGCGGGTGCTCGCCAAGTTCGGCGACTCGCTCGCGATCGCCGACAAGCTGGTGCCAGGCACGGTGTCTGGTGACCGAGGCACGTTCTACACGCTCAACCGCATCGTCAAGGTCGACGCGACCGACAAGGGGCAGTTCGGGGGCGTGTCCGTCCGCTACGGGATCAAGTACTACAACGTCGGCATGAAGTCCGAGGTGTTTGAAGGTACGCCGATCAAGAAATTCGACGGCGACCGGTTGATGCACGTCGTGCCCTTGAACTTCGGCGTCGACGCGGATCGGGACCTCAAGAACCGCGACTACCTGCTGGAGCTGGGCTACGTCCCGGCGCTGTTTCGCGGAACGACAAGCTGCTTCAAGCTCGGCGCCAACCCGATCGCGGGGGCTGCCTTGCAGGCAGGTCGCAGAACACGTTCGGCCGAACCGACGGAAGCCGGCAAACCCGCCGAACCCTCGGGCTCGCTGGCGAGGCTCAAGGTCGAAGCCAAGGCCGATTTCCTCTTCTCGTGTCTGCTTCGAGCGCCAGCCGCCGAGCCGCCCTCGTCATCGCCGCTCGCCATCCTCTTGGCTGACATCGGCCAATGGCGGCTCAGCCTGCACACCGCGGCCTGGCGCGACTTCGTGGAGAACCGCAACTACCGCAGGACCGAAGTCAACCTGCGCATCCCGGCGGGCGAGCAGAAGTTCATCGACCTCAAGCGCGAGATCGGCGCGGCACCGACCGACTTCAACACCGGCGGGAAGTTCAGCGCCAACCTCACGATCGAGTTCTAGGGCTCGACGAGATGCACCCTCAGGCCGCCTCGGGATCAAAGAACCGCTTCGCCAGCCCCGCGCGGCCCGGGTACCACTGGAAGAACGGGCGCGCCGCGTCGACCGTGCGGGCCACCGATGGGCGGGCCATCAGGCGTTCGAAGTAGGCGGCGAGGCGCGTGCGCTCGACGGGCAGCGGCACGTAGGTCACCGCGTAGAAGAGCGAGGGCGCGGCGGCGCAGTCGGCCATCGTGAAGGCGTCGCCGGTGATCCAGTGGCGGCCGTCGAGCTGGCGGTCGATCAGCTCATACGCCATCAGCAGCTTGCCGCGCGCCTCGGTGACCGAGAGCGGGTCGCGGTCAGCCTCAGGGCGCAGCAGGTCGCTGGTGTGAGCCTGCATCGGCGTCATCACGTAAAGGTCGAAGAGGCGATCCCACAGGCGCACGTCGAGGGCGGCGTCGGCATCGTCGGGGATCAGCCGGCGACCCGCCGGCGCATGGTGGCGCTGCAGGTACTCGATGAGGATGCTCGTCTCGGGCACCACCCGGCCGTCGTCGACCAGCAACGGCATCTTGCCGGTGGGCCAGAGCTGCAGGTAGGCGGCGCGCTCGGCGGGGTCGCCGAGGTTGAGCAGTTGCATGTCGACGGCGATGCCCAGCTCATCGATCGCGATCAGTGCCTTGTGGCAATACGACGAGAGCGGGTGGTAGTGCAGCGTCAGGGCCATGGGTCATCTCCGGGGCGGCTGGATTGTCGGCGCGAGCGGCGTGGCCTGCTCGCTGCGCTGCGGCCAGGCGAAGTTGCCACCGCCCAGGTGGTGCAGGGTGTGCAGCTCGGTGTTGTCGTCGCGGAACGACCAGCGGCCGCGGTCGAACACCCGCGGGTCGGCCGCCGCCCACACCACCTCGGCGAAGCAGGTGTCGTAGGCATCTTCGGTGTGCGGCTCGGGGATCAGGCGGCATTCCATCCAGGCCACGGCGTCGGTGGCAAAGGGCTGGCCGAGCACCGGGCCGTCGAAGCTGGCGATGCCGTAGGAGGAAAACTTGTCGGGGAGGTCTCGGCCCGAGACGCTGCCCACCGCGTAGGTCGCATCGAGCAAGGCCCGCCCGGGAATGCTGACGGCGAAGCCGCCGCTCGCGGAGACGAGCTCGCGCGTGAACGTCTTCTTGTCGATCACGATCGCGATGCGCGGCGGGGTGAACTCGACCGGCATCGACCACGCCGCCGCCATCAGGTTGCGCCGCCCGCCGTGGGCGCTGCCCACGAGGACGGTGGGGCCGTGGTTGATGAGGCGGGAGGCGTGGTGCAACTCGACGGGTTGTCTCATGCATCGAGTCTAGGCCGGCGTGCCCACGCACGCTCGAAGAGGGCATTCAGCTCGCCGTGCGGCACCTGCCCCTTCGCGTAGCCCACCGTGCCCTGCTCGCGCAGCTCGATCGCCGCCTGGCGCACGAGGCCGAGCACGGCGCGGGCGATGGAGCCGCCGACGCTGATGCGTTTGACGCCGACGTCGATCAAGGCGCGTGCGCTGGAGGCCGACTCGTTCAGGCCGACCACGAGGTTGAGCGGGCCGGTGATCTCGCGCACCAGCGTGCGGGCGCGGGTGGCATCGGCCACGCCGGGGGTGAACACGCAGTCGGCCCCGGCGGCGAGGAAGCGGTTGCACCGCTCCACTGCGAGCCGCAGGCCCTGCTCGCCACCATGCTGGAAGGCATCGGTGCGGGCGTTCAGCACGAACGGCCGGCCAGAGGCGCGCACCGCCGCATGCGCCGCGGCGATGCGCTCCACCGCTTCGGCCGTGTCGAACAGGGCGCCGGTCGCGCGGTCGGTGTCTTCGATGTTGCAGCCGGCCGCGCCGGTGGCGATGGCCAGACCCACCGACTCGGCCACCTGCTCGGGCGTGTCGCCGTAACCGGCTTCGAGGTCGGCGTTGACGGGCAGCGGCACCGCCGCAGCGATGCGCCGCACGGCGTCGAGGGTTTCGTCGCGCGTGACGGCGAGGCTCGCGTTGCGCACGTTGAAGTCGGGCTTGCCGAGCGAGAAGGCGATGCCGGCGCTGGTGGTGCCGATGGCGGCGAACCCGGCCTCGGCCAGGAGCACGGCGGTGCCGGCGTCCCAGGCGTTGGGCATCACGAAACCGCGCTCGGCGCGGTGCAGGTCGACGAAGGGCTGGGCAAGGGACGTGGCGTTCATGGGCGCTCCGGGCAGTGCGATGGCGCCATCTTGGAAGCCGGCCACACTTGCGTCAAACGCATATTTCTTCTTCAATCCATCGGCTTTCTGCATGGTTTGACGCACATGGATTCAGACGCCCTCGACACCTTTCTCGCGGTGCACCGCCACGGCGGTGTGTCGGCCGCCGCACTGGCGCTGTCGCGCACGCAATCGGCCATCAGCCGCCGCCTGGCAGTGCTCGAAGCCGCGGTGGGCGCACCGCTCTTCGAGCGCATCGGCCGTGGGCTGGTGCTGAGCGACGTGGGCCGTGCGCTGCTGCCACATGCCGAGCGCGTGACGGCGGCGGTGGGCGATGCGCGCGCCGCGGTGCAGGCGGCGCAGGCGGGCACCGGCGGCGTGGTGCAGATGGTGACGGTGGGCACGCTCGCGCACACGGGCCTGGCCGCGGCGCTCAAGCGCGCTCGGGCGGCGCAGCCGCAGCTCGACCTGCGGCTGCAGACAGCCACCAGCGCCCAGGTCAGCGAACTCGTGCGCTCAGGCGCCGCGGCCGTCGGCCTGCGCTATTTCGCCGACCCGTCACCCGACCTCGACTGCCGCGTGGTGCAGACCGAGCACCTGGTGGTGGCGTGCGCCGCATCCCACCCACTCGCCGGCAAGCGGGTGGCCTCGCTGTCGCGGCTGGCGGGCGAACGCTGGCTTGCGTTTCCGGTGCAGGACCGGCACAGCGAGTTCTTCGCGGCCACGGTGTTCGCGCAGTTCACCACGCGCGGCGTGCACACACTCGACTGGGTGGCGATCGACAGCCTGAGCGCGCAGAAGCGGCTGGTCGAAGCCGGCTTCGGCCTCGCGCTGCTGCAGGCAAGCGCCGTGGCCGACGAGCTGGCACGCCGCGAGCTGGCGCTGATCCGCGTGGGCGATCTCGATGCGAGCGTGCCGGTGGCGCTGGTCACGCGGCGCGGGGCGTACCTGAGCGGCGGTGCGCAGGCGCTGATCGCGCAGCTGCACCGGCTCGGCAAGCCTTAGGACAGCAGCGTGGCCCCGGCCCAGCGGCCTTCGTCGACCAGCCGGCGCGCCACCTCGACCACCACCGCGCGCACCGCCAGTGCCGCCGGCGCCAGCTCTTCGTCGGCCAGGCTCGCGAGCAGGTTGCGGCGCCGGGCCTGGGCGTCGGCCACCTGCAGCACCCGCAACGCCGCCGCGCCGGCCGGCAGGCGTGCGATGGCGGCCGCCGGTTGCACGGTGGCGGCCAGTCCGGCCTGCACCATGTCCATCAGGACGGCGAGGCCATCGACATCGGCCACGATCTTCGGCCGGCATTTCGCGCGGGCAAACGCCTGCTCCACCACCGCCCGCAGGCCGTGGCTGCCACTGGGCATGACGAGGGGCAGCGTGGCCACGTCTTTCAGGCGCACCTGACGGCCCTTGGGCATGCCGGCGAGGCTGGCCGCGCCGATGAGGCAGAGCCGCTCGTCGAGCAGCGGTGCCACGCGCAGGCGGTGTTCGTCGGTGGCATCGAAGAGCACGGCCACGTCGAGCTGGCGCGCATTGAGCAGCGCCGACAGGTTGCCCGACAGGCTCTCGACCAGGTGCAGCCGCACCTCGGGGTAACGCTCGCGCATCGCCAGCACCAGTGGCAAGGCAAGCACCGCGGCGGTCGACGGTGCGAGCCCCACGCTCACCTGCCCGGCGAGGCGCTGCTGCTGCGCCGCGCGGGCAGCCTCGTCGGCGTGGCGCAGGGCCAGTTGGGCCTGCCGCCAGAAGGCGACCCCGGCGTCGGTGGGCACCACACCGGTCGGGCTGCGCTGCAGCAGCCGGGTCGTCAACTCACCCTCCAGACGGCTGATCTGCTGGCTCAGCGCCGAGGTGACGACACCGAGGTCGGCCGCGGCGCGGCCCATGCTGCCGAGTTCGACGACGCGAACGAAATAGCGCAGTTGCCGCAGTTCCATGGGCGGCATGTTCGCATGCGAGGCTCAGGCCGTCGCAGACGGCGGTGCGCCAATCACACCGACAGCGACCGCACTTTCTTGATGGCGAGCGAGGCCGCGGCATTGCGCGTCTCGACGCCCAGCTTCTCGAACACGTGTTCGAGGTGCTTCTTCACCGTGGCCGGGCTGCTGCCAAGGATGTCGCCGATGTCGCGGTTGGTCTTGCCCTTGACCACCCAGTACAGCACCTCGGCTTCCTTCATCGTGAGCTTGAAGGCCTGGAGCAGCGCGTCGACGACGGCGGCGTCCGACACTTCGCGCATCACCATCAGCCAGTCGTCGTCGCTGGTGCGCTCTTGCAGCGAGAAGACGAGCTGGCGGCGCTGTTGTGACACCAGGCGCGTCACGGTGAGCGGCTTGCCTTCACGGCCTTCGTCGGCCAGCGACGACTGCTCGCGCAGCCACTGCAGCAGTTCGGCGGGCACCTGGCCGGGGTCGACGGCGAAGTAGGCGTGCATCAGCTGGCGCGCGAGCGGCGTCTGCCACACGGCCTTGCCGCTCTGCTTGTCGTTGCTCACGTGCACCGCCATCGTCGCGTGGCCGAAGGCGTCGAGCGCGTTGCGTGCCTGCCGCGCCTGCCGCGCGGCCTGCATGTGCGCCGCCATGCGGGCCAGCACTTCCTGCGGGCGGATCGGCTTGGTCACGTAGTCGGCCCCGCCGGCACCGAAAGCCGCCACCACGTGCTCGGTGTCGGTGAGGCCGGTCATGAAGATGATGGGGATGTGCGCGGTGTCGGGCCCGGCCTTCAGGCGGCGAGCGACCTCGAAGCCGTCCATGCCGGGCATCACGGCATCGAGCAGCACCACGTCGGGCACGGCCTGCGCGGCGCGCTGCAGCGCGGTCTCGCCGCTGGTGGCCACGAGCACGGTGTAGCCGGCCTCGTCGAGCGCGTCGTGCAGCAGCGAGAGGTTGTCGGGCACGTCGTCGACGATCAGCACCAGGTCGCTCGCGGTGCGGTCGGGCAGGCGCGCGGTGTCAGAGGGTCGCGGGGTCATTGAGGGCTCGCTGCACCAGGGTGCTCATCGCGTCGAGTTGGAAGTTGCGCGCCAGGCCGCGCAGGTGGGCGACGAAGCTGGCGCAGGCGGCATTGTCGCGCTCGATCTCGTCGAGCTTCTTCACGATGCCGCGGAAGTAGCCGAGGTGGATGAGTTCGTCGAGCGCCTTCAACTGCGACTCGTCGGGCAGCACCCAGCGCGCCGGCGCCGGCGCGGCGCCCGGCTGAGGGGCGATGTGTGCGGCTTCCAGCCATTCAAGCCTGAGGCGAGAGCCCAGCCAGTCGAGCAGCTCATGCACACGCACGGGCTTCAACACGAAGTCCTGCGGGGTGATGCCGACGTCGTTGTCGAGGTCTTTGTCGAATGCGTTGCCGGAGACGATGGCGATCGGCGCATCGCTGAGCTGCTGCGCGCGGATCGCACGGATGGTGGCCCAGCCGTCGATGCCCGGCATCGCGAGGTCCATCAGGATCGCATGCGGTTGGTAGCCAGCGATCACCGCCAATGCCTCGTGGCCCGAGGCGGCCTGCATCAGCTCGAAACCCAATGGCTGCAGCACGGTGACAAGCAAGGAGCGGTCGACCTCCTCGTTGTCGACGATCAGGATGCGCCGGCGCTCGCCGCGGTAGCCGGTGCGGGTGGCTCGCGGCACTTCGAGCGCGGCGACGGCCCCGCGCGCTTCCGGCAGGAAGAGCTTGATGCGGAAGACGGTGCCCACGCCCAGGGTGCTCGTCACCGTGAGTTCCGCCGCCCATCAGGTCGGTGAGCATCTTGGCGATGGTGAGGCCAAGGCCTGTGCCACCGCTCGTGGTCTCGCTGCCGCGCGCGAAGGGTTCGAAGATGTGCGTGAAGCTCGTCGGGCGCGATGCCGGGGCCTGTGTCTTCGATCTCGAACACCGCCATCTCGCGCGCATAGCGCAGGCGAAAGACGACACGCCCCGCCTGCGTGAACTTGACTGCGTTGCCCAGCACGTTGATGAGGATCTGGCGCAGGCGTTTCTCGTCGGCCCGCACGACCTCGGGCATCACGTCGCCGAGATCGGCGCGGAACTCGATGCCCTTGCCGGCCGCCTGCAGCTCGAACATGTGCACGATCTGCTGCACCGCCTCGCGGAAGCGCAGCGGGCGCGGCTCCAGGCGCATCTTGCCGCCTTCGATGCGCGCGATGTCGAGCGTGTGCTCGATCAACGAAAGCAGGTGGTCGCCGCCGCGGCGGATCACACTCACCGCCTGCTTGCGGTGGCTGGGGATGGACGGGTCTTCTTCCAGCAGCTGCGCATAGCCGAGGATGCTATTGAGCGGCGTGCGCAGCTCGTGGCTCACGGTGGTGATGTAGCGGCTCTTGGCCTGGTTGGCCATGTCGGCGGCGAGCTTGGCTTCCTGCAGCTGCAGGTCGGTCTGACGGTGAGAGTCGATCTCGCGGCGCAGCGCGAGCGTCTGCTCGTGCACCGCCTGCGTCTGACGGTTGGACTCTTCCTGCGCCACCTGGCGGCTCTTGTGCGTCAGCACCAGCCACCAGGCGACGATGCCGCTCACCAGCAGCAGCGCGGCGAACGCCTTGAGGAAGCCGAGCTTCAGCGCCGGCGCGAGCGCTTCGGCCTGCTCGCCGAGCGTGCGCAGCTCCTGCTGGTAGAGCAAAGCGAACACACCGGCCAGCAGCGGCACCACGATGGCCATCACCAGCAGGTAGTGGCCGAGGCCGGTGTCGATGTAGGGCCACACGCGCTGCGGCAGCAGGGTCCGCAAGGCGCGAGACCACTGCGACGACAAGCGTGCCTCGGGCTTGCAGAGGTCGTTGCAGCGTGCGTCTAGAGAGCAGCACAACGAGCAGATGCTGCCGAGGTAGGCGGGGCAATGCGCGAGGTCGTCGGACTCGTACTCGCGTTCGCAGATCACGCACTGCTGCAGGCCGGTGAATAAGCCCTTCGATTGGCGGGCGATGTAGTAGCGGCCGCGTGTGGCCCATGCGATCAGCGGCGAGACGACCATCGCGGTGATCAACGCGATCAAGGCCGAGAAGGCTTCGGCCAAGGGCCCGAACATGCCGAGGTAGGCGGTGATCGACAGCACCGAGGCGGCGCCCATCGCCCCCACGCCGACCGGGTTCACGTCGTACAAGTGCGCCCGCTTGAACTCGATGCCCGGCGGCGAAAGGCCGAGTGGCTTGTTGATCACGAGGTCGGCCACCACGGCCATGATCCAGCTGATCGCGATGTTGGAGTACAGCCCCAGCACACCACCGAGTGCGCGAAACACGTCGAGCTCCATCAGCATCAGCGCGATCAGCGTGTTGAACACCACCCACACCACACGGCCCGGGTGGCTGTGCGTGAGGCGTGCGAAGAAGTTGCTCCACGCCAGCGAGCCGGCATACGCGTTGGTGACGTTGATCTTGAGCTGCGAGATCACGACGAACACCATCACCGCCGCCACCGCCCAACCCGGGCGGGAGAACACGTACTCGTAGGCCGCGAGGTACATCTGGTTCGGGTCGACCGCGCGGTCGGTGGGCACCGAGTGGCTGATGGCGAGGTAGGCGAGCAGCATGCCGCCGAGCATCTTGATGACCCCCAGCACCACCCAGCCGGGCCCACCGATCAAGACCCCGGCCCACCAGCGTTTTCGGTTCTGCGGCGTCTTCTCCGGCATGAAGCGCAGGTAGTCGACCTGCTCGCCCATCTGCGTCATCAGCGCGATGCCGACTGTCATCGCGGCGCCGAAGAGGTAGATGTTGAACTTCGTGCCGTCGGCGCCACTGGCCGGCGCGCCACCGTAGTGGGCGATCTCGTCGAGCAGGCCGGGGTTGTGCCAGAAGACGAAGACGTAGGGCACGACCAGCATCACGAGCCACAGCGGCTGCGTCCACACCTGCAGCCGGCTGATCGCCGTCACCCCGTGCGTCACCAGCGGGATCACCACCACCGCGCAGATGAGGTAGCCCCACGCGGGCGGGATGTCGAACGCAAGCTCGAGCGCATAGGCCATCACCGCCGCTTCGAGCGCGAAGAAGATGAAGGTGAAACTCGCGTAGATCAGCGAAGTGATGGTCGAGCCGATGTAGCCGAAGCCGGCGCCGCGGGTGAGCAGGTCCATGTCGAGCCCGTGGCGGGCGGCATAGGTGCTGATCGGCAGGCCGGCGAGAAAGATGATGAGGCCGGTGGCGAGGATGGCGAGTGCCGCGTTGAAGAAGCCGTACTGCACCAGCAGCGTCGCGCCCACGGCTTCGAGGATGAGGAACGAGGCCGCGCCGAAGGCGGTGTTGGCCACGCGCATCTCCGACCACTTGCGGAAGGCGCGCGGCGTGAAGCGCAGCGCGTAGTCCTCCATCGTCTCGCGGGCGACCCAGCTGTTGTAGTCGCGGCGGACCTTCACCACCCGCTGCACGGCATCGTCCTGCCGCACCACGTCGGTGCGATCGGCGGGTGCCACGGCCGGCCCGAGCCGAGGGGCGGACGGGTCGGAGGGGGTGGCAAGCTTCATGCGTTCACTCCGCGCAAGCACCATGCCACCGCGGCTGGCTGCGCCCTAAGATGCGGCACTTTTCCCGCCCTCGCTCGCCCTGCGCACCATCATGGAACTGACACCCCGCGAAAAAGACAAGCTCCTGATCTTCACCGCGTCGCTGCTCGCCGAGCGCCGCAAAGCCCGCGGGCTCAAGCTCAACTACCCGGAAGCCGTGGCGATGATCAGCGCCGCGATCATGGAAGGCGCCCGCGACGGCAAGACCGTCGCCGCGCTGATGAGCGAGGGCAAGACGGTGCTCACCCGCGACGACGTGATGGACGGCGTGGCGGAGCTGATCCCCGAGATCCAGGTCGAAGCGACCTTCCCCGACGGCACCAAATTGGTGACCGTGCACCAACCTATTGCATAACCCGCCGGAGCCTCCGACATGACGCGTCTTGCTGCCTTGCTCTCACTCGCCCTCGCGGCGCCTGCGTTCGCCCATGACGGCCACGGCGCCGCCGGCACCCACTGGCACGCCACCGACACCTGGGGCTTCGTCGTCACGCTGGCCCTGGTCGGCGCGGCCGTCTGGTTCAGCCGGAGAAAGTGATGATCCCCGGCGAGAACTCTTCACCGACGGGCCCGACCACGTGCTCAACGCCGGCCGCCGCACCGCCACGCTCGTGATCGAAAACACCGGCGACCGGCCGATCCAGGTCGGCTCGCATTACCACTTCGCCGAGACCAACGCCGCGCTCAGGTTCGACCGCAAGGCGGCCCACGGCATGCGGCTCAACATCGCCTCGGGCACCGCGGTGCGCTTCGAGCCCGGGCAGCAGCGCACGGTGGAGTTGGTCGACTTCGCGGGTGAACGCAAGGTCTACGGTTTTCGCGGCCTGGTGCAGGGCGCGCTCTGACACCTCTTCTTCAAAGAACAAGACCCCAGCATGGCAACCATCACAAGACGCGCCTATGCCGAGATGTTCGGCCCCACCACCGGTGACCGTGTGCGGCTGGCCGACACCGGCCTGATCGTCGAGGTGGAGAAGGACTACACCCTCGCCGCCGGCACCTACGGCGAAGAGGTGAAGTTCGGCGGTGGCAAGACCATCCGCGACGGCATGGGCCAGAGCCAGCGCCTCGCGAAAGACGTGGCCGACACCGTGATCACCAATGCGCTGATCATCGACCACTGGGGCATCGTCAAGGCCGACATCGGCCTGAAGCAGGGCCGCATCAGCGGCATCGGCAAGGCCGGCAACCCCGACGTGCAACCGGGCGTCGACATCATCATCGGCCCGGGCACCGAGATCATCGCGGGCGAAGGCAACATCATCACTGCCGGTGGCATCGACACCCACATCCATTTCATCTGCCCGCAGCAGATCGAAGAAGCGTTGATGAGCGGCGTGACGACCATGCTCGGCGGCGGCACCGGCCCTGCGACCGGCACCTTCGCCACCACCTGCACGCCAGGGCCGTGGCACATCCACCAGATGCTGAAGGCGGCCGAGAGCTTCCCGATGAACCTGGGCTTCCAGGGCAAGGGCAACGCGAGCCTGCCGGGCGCGCTCGACGAGCAGATCGAAGCCGGCGCCTACGGCCTCAAGCTGCATGAAGACTGGGGCACCACGCCCGCTGCCATCGACAACTGCCTGAGCGTGGCCGAGCGGCACGACGTGCAGATCACCATCCACACCGACACGCTCAACGAGTCGGGCTTCGTCGAAGACACCATCGCCGCCTTCAAGGGCCGCACCATCGCCACCTTCCACACCGAAGGCGCGGGCGGCGGGCATGCGCCCGACATCATCAAGTGCGCGGGCCTGTCCAACGTGCTGCCCTCGTCGACCAACCCGACGATGCCGTACACGGTGAACACCATCGACGAGCACCTCGACATGCTGATGGTGTGCCACCACCTCGATGCGTCGATCGCCGAGGACCTGGCGTTTGCCGAGAGCCGCATCCGCCGCGAGACCATCGCGGCGGAGGACATCCTGCACGACGTGGGCGTGTTCTCCATGATGTCGAGCGACAGCCAGGCCATGGGCCGCGTTGGCGAAGTCATCATCCGCACCTGGCAGACCGCCGACAAGATGAAGCAGCAGCGCGGCACACTGCCCGAAGACAACGCGCGCCACGACAACTTCCGCGTCAAGCGCTACATCGCCAAGTACACGATCAACCCGGCCATCACGCAGGGCATCTCGCACGAGGTGGGCTCGGTGGAGGTGGGCAAGCTCGCCGACCTGGTGGTGTGGAAGCCGGCCTTCTTCGGCGTGAAGCCGTCGCTGATCTTGAAGGGCGGTGCGATCGCCGCGGCCGCGATGGGTGATCCGAACGCCTCGATCCCGACACCGCAGCCGGTGCACTACCGGCCGATGTTTGCGGGCTATGGCGCGGCGATGAATGCGACCTGCGTGACCTTCGTCTCACAAGCCGCACTCGACCTCGGCGTGCCCGACAAGCTTGGGCTGCAGCGCCGTGCGGTGGCGGTGAAGAACACCCGCAAGATCGGCAAGGCCGACATGGTGCACAACAGCGGCACGCCGAAGATCGAGGTCGATGCGCAGACCTACGAAGTGCGCGCCGATGGCCAGCTGCTCACCTGCGAGCCGGCCACCGTGCTGCCGATGGCGCAGAAGTACTTCCTGTTCTGAGCCCAATGCCGCGGCGCGGAGCGCCGTGGAGATCAGGGCGTGCAGGTGACCGCGATGGTGGTGCTTGGGGCGTTGCTCTGGATGGTGCCTGAGGCGCCGGTCACGGAACAGGTCTGCCCTGAAGGGTTCTGGCTCACCGACACGGTATAGGCCGTGCCGTTGGCCAATGTGCCCGAGAACGCGAAGTTGCCGTTGGCATTGACATCGAGAGTCGCCGCCCCACTACCGGCGACGCCGTTCGACAACCTGACGAACGCGCCAGTGGCCAACCCGGAAACAGTGCCCGTCAGGTTGCCGCTCGCTACACAGGTCACCAGCACGTTCTCGACGTCGTCGCCCTTCGAGTTGATCGAGCCCGTGTTGTTCGAGGGCGTGCAGTTGGCGCTGGCGGGCTGCGTCAGCACGGTCACGTTGTAGTCGTCACCGTCATCCAGCGTGTTGTTGAAGGTGAAACGACCGTTTTGCGTCAACGTGAGGTTGTCACGACCGTTGTTCTGCAGGGTGACACTGGTGCCGCTGGGCAAGCCGGTTAGCGTGCCGCCCACAGTGGCGAAACCGAAAAACAGGCACCCGCTGAGCCCCAGGCTCAACAACACACTCGACACAACGATGACGACGCGACGGCTCATGATTCCCCCTCAAAACCTGCTCTCGAAAACGGCAAGGCAGCCGGAAGAATATCGCAGCCGCAGGCCACCCGCCGTTTGACTCAGGTCACCTTCCCCATCGCCTTCAGCCGCTCAATCACCACCTTCTCGCGCGCCATCGTGTCCTCGGCGAACTTGCGGTACTGCTCCGGGCTCATGTAGAGCAGCTCCTGGTCGTAGCGCCCCATCACCTCGATGTGGTTGTTCATCTCGATGGCGCGCTTGAAGGTGTCGTGCAGCTTCTTCACGATGGCCGGGTCCATGCCCTTGGGGCCGACCAGGCCGTACGGCGAGTTCTGCACGATGGGGATGCCCAGCTCGGTGAGCGTGGGTGCATCGGGAAACTTCTTGGCCCGTGTCGCGCCCCAGGTGCACAAGAGCCGCAGCTTGCCGCTCAGCACGTGCGGGCCGAAGCCGATGCTGTCGGCGATCGCCATCACCTGGCCGCCGAGGATGGCCGGAATGATCTCGGCCATGCCTTTGTAGGGGATGTGGTTCATCTCGATGCCGAGGCGGTGCGAGATGTCTTCCATCGTCAGGTGCGGCGTGGTGTAGATACCGCTCGTGGCGTAGGTGAGCTTGCCGGGGTTGGCCTTCGCCCAGGCCACCAGGTCGGCCCAGCTCTTGATGGGTGAGTCGGCGGGCACCGCGATGCCGAACGAGTAGCCGGTGATGCCGATCACGTAGCTGAACTCGGTCACCGGGTTCCAGGTGATCTTCTGCGTGTACGGCAGGCGGAAGACGCTGATCGGCAGTTGCGCGAGCGTGTACCCGTCGGGCTTGGCCTGCAGCAGCAGTTGCCCGGCCATCGTGCCGCCGCCACCCGGCTTGGCGTCGACGATCACCGGCTGCCCGAACAGCGGCGACGCGTTCTCGGCCATCACGCGGAACATCGCATCGGTGGAGCCACCGGCTGCAAAGGCGAGCAGCAGCTTGATCGGCTGGCTGGGGAAATTGGCCTGCGCGTGCAGCGGGCCCGCGATGCTGCTCGTGGCGGCCGCGGCGCCGGCGAAGCGGATGAAATCTCTGCGTTGCATGTCGGTTCTCCGTTGGGGGATCGGGCCATCTTCACACCCGCATGCAAACGCGATATCAGGTGCTTCCCCACAGGTGTTCCACATCGCAAAACAAGTGCCTCGCCACGGGCGATACTCGTGTCACCCGCTGCCGGAGATTCCCCATGTTGCACGACCTGCTGCCGCCCTTGCCCCTGCTGCTCGCCTTCCTGACCGCGAGCTTCATCCTCGCCATCACGCCCGGCCCGGCGGTGGTCTACATCCTTGCGCGCACGCTGTCGCAGGGCCGCAGCTCGGGGCTTGCGTCCGTGGCCGGCGTGGCGCTCGGCAACCTCGGCAACGCACTGGGCGCGGCGCTCGGCCTTGCAGCACTCTTCGCCGTGTCGTCGGCCGCGTTCACGGTGGTGAAGTGGGCCGGCGCCGGCTACCTGATCTGGATGGGCCTGCGCATGCTGCGCTCGGCCCGCACCGCGACCACGGCGAACAACCTGCCGGTCGAGCCGCTCCAGCGCGGGCGCATCTTCCGCGACGGCTTCGTCGTCGCGCTGCTCAATCCCAAGACGGCGCTCTTCTTCGCGGCGTTCCTGCCGCAGTTCATGACACCCGACGCTCCCCATCTGGCGCAAAGCCTGGCGCTGGGCGCAAGTTTCGTGGCGGTGGCGGCCTGCACCGATCTCGTCTACGTGCTGGCGGCGAGCCTCGTCGCCCCGCGCCTCGGCCAGCTCGGCCGGCACGCCGCCTGGGGGCAGCGCGCGGCCGGGGCCTCGTTCATCGGGCTGGGCCTCCTGACCGCGTTTTCCAGCCGGCCGGCCACGAAGTGAGCTGTCAGCGCCGCGGCGCGAAGGCGATCACGTGGTCCATGTCGAGCCGCACGCCGATGGCTTCCTGCAGCGCGTGGTTGTGGTGTGAGGGCACCAGCGCGAGCACCCGCGTACCGCTCGCGAGCTGCAGGGTGTAGAGGATCTCGGCGCCGCGAAACGCCTTGTGCTGCACCGTCGCACGCAGCGGGCTTGCATCGTCGTGCAGCACGTCGTCGGGGCGCATCAGCACCTGCACGCGTTCGCCCACCGTGCAGAGGTCGCCGGTGTCGGCATATCGGACCGGCTCCGGGGTCTGCACCTCTCCAAGCTCGAAGCGCAGGCGCGTCGGCGCCACCACCTCGGCCTCGACGAACACGCCCTGGCCGATGAAGTCGGCCACGAAGCGGCTGTTGGGACGGTGGTACAGCTCATAGGCCCCGGCGATCTGCTGGATGCGGCCCTGGTGCATGACCGCGATCTCGTCGGCCATCGCGAAGGCTTCGTTCTGGTCGTGGGTGACGAAGACCGCGGTGGTGCCGGCCGCCTTGAGGATGGCCCGCACCTCGGCGGCCAGCTGCTCGCGCAGCTCGACGTCGAGGTTGGAGAACGGCTCGTCGAGCAGCAGGAGCCGCGGCCTTGGCGCGAGCGCCCGCGCCAAGGCCACGCGCTGCTGCTGCCCGCCCGAAAGCTCGTGCGGATAACGCTCCGCCGCCGCGGCCAGCCCCACGGTGTGCAGCAGCTCCATCGCCCGGTCGTTGGCCGCGCGCTTGTCGGCCACGCCAAAGCCCACGTTGCGCAGCACGGTGAGGTGCGGAAAAAGAGCGTAGTCCTGGAACACCATGCCGATGCGGCGGTGCTCGGGCGGCACATGCACGCCGGGGCTGCCCACCACCTGGCCATCGATGCGCACCTCTCCCTCGCTCACGCGCTCGAAGCCGCCGATGCAGCGCAGCACCGTGGTCTTGCCGCAGCCCGAGGGGCCGAGCAGGCAGCACACGGTGCCGGGTGCGAGCGTGAGGTCGAGGCCGCTGAAGGTCGGCTGCGCGGCGTAGCGGTGGCCGAGCTGGTGCAGTTCGAGAACGGGTGGAGTCGACATGGCGCAAGGAATCGGGAACAGGGCGCACCTTACACTGCCCGCGCCTTTCACCGTCATGACCACGCTCCCGCTTCCCGCCGCGCTGCACCCCACCCGATGGCTTACCTGGTGGAGCCTCGTCATCGCCGCCGTGGTGGCGGTGCCGGTGCTGTCGGTGGCGACGAGCCTCTTCACAGCCGGTACCGGCGGCACCTGGGCCCACCTGGTGGACACGCTGCTGCCGGAATACGTCGTGACCAGCCTTCTCCTGTGCGCAGGCGTCGGCGTGGGCGTCGCGCTGATCGGCGTGGGCGCGGCGTGGCTGGTCACCCACCTCGACTTTCACGGCCGCCGCCACTTCGAATGGCTGCTGGTGCTGCCGCTCGCCATGCCGGCCTACGTGATGGCCTACACCTACACCGACCTGCTGCAATTCACGGGGCCGGTGCAACGGGCCTTGCGCGAGGCCTTCGGCTGGAGCCGTGCCGACTACTGGTTCCCCGACGTACGCAGCACCGGCGGCGCGGTCGCGATGTTCATCTGCGTGCTCTACCCCTATGTCTACATGCTGGCGCGCACCGCCTTCCTGGAGCGCGGCGGCGGCGTGATGGAGGCCGGCCGCTCGCTCGGACTCACGCCGTGGCAGAGCTTCTTGCGGCTGTCGATCCCGATGGCGCGGCCGGCCATCGCGGCCGGCGTGGCGCTGGCGCTGATGGAGACGCTGGCCGACTACGGCACGGTGTCGTACTTCGCGGTGCAGACCTTCACCACCGGCATCTACCGCGCCTGGTTCTCACTCGGCGACCGCGCCGCCGCCGCGCAGCTGTCGATGTGCCTGCTGGGCTTCGTGCTGCTGGTGCTGGCGCTCGAGCGCAGCTCGCGCGGCCGCGCCCGCTACCACGGCCCGGGCCTGCGCCGGCAGCCGCCACGCGGGCCGCGGCTGCGCGGCTGGCGTGCAGCGCTCGCGTTTGCGGCGTGCTGCGTGCCACTCCTGGCCGGCTTCCTGCTGCCGAGTGGCGTGTTGCTGCACATGGCGCTGACCGATGGCGATGCGCAGTTCGGCACCCGTTTCTTCGAGCTGGCACGCAACAGCCTGGTCGTCTCGGGCCTCACTGCGCTGATCGCGGTGGCGCTGGCCCTGCTGGTCGCCTATGCACGCCGGCTCGACCCTGGCCCGGTGGCACGCGGCGCGCACTGGGCGGCCGGCATGGGCTACGCACTACCGGGCTCGGTGATCGCGGTGGGCGTGCTGATCCCGGTCGCGCGACTCGACAACGCGCTGGCCCTGTGGCTGCGCGAGAGCTTCGGCTGGGAGGTGGGCCTGATCTTCACCGGCACCATCACCGCGCTGGTGTTTGCCTGCGTGGTGCGCTTTCTCACCGCGGCCTTGCAGACGGTCGATTCGGCCCTGCACCGCGTGACACCGCACATGGACGATGCGGCGCGCAGCCTCGGCCTCACGCCGGTGCGCACGCTGGTGCGGGTGCACGTGCCGCTCTTGCAGCGTGGCCTGCTCACCGCGGGCCTGCTCGTCTTCATCGACGTGATGAAGGAGCTGCCCGCCACGCTCGTGATGCGGCCCTTCAACTTCGACACGCTGGCGACGCAGGCCTATCGGCTGGCCTCGGACGAGCGGCTGGCGGAAGCTTCGACGGCCTCGCTCGCCATCGTGGCGGTGGGGCTGCTGCCGCTCGTCGTACTGTGCCGGCAGATTGCGAAGGATCGGGGGTGAATCGCTCCTGGCTCGGTGCCGAGCGGCAACGCGGACGCAGGGGGAGGGGCTCCGTTCATGTCCCTTCTTGATGAACGCTCCCGCGTTCATCAATTCATTCCTTCACTTCACTGCGCCCCTCCCCCTGCGCCCGCGTTGCGACACGCACTGCCACACCACCCAAAAAGACAAGGGGCTTGCTGCGGCGTGCCGGCCCTCGGGGGTGGGGTGTCGCATGGAGCGAAGTTAAGGAGGAGCACGAGATCACGAGAGTGATCTCTTGCGGGGGACATGAGCGCAATGCGACACCCCGCCCCCGAGGGCTTGCGCTAGTCCCGATCAGCGCCAGCCGGCGCGGTCAAACACCTTCTGTGCAGCGGCTGTGTTCGGCGCCCATTTCGACAGCGGCGTCTCGTCGGCCTTGAAGCTGCCGAGCTTGTCGAGCGCCGGGTTCTTCACCGAGGCGGTCTTCACCACCGGCCATTCGTTGTTGCCGTCGGCAAAGTAGGTCTGGGCGGAGTCGCTCGCCAGGTATTCGAGGAACCGAACCGCGTTCGCCTTGTTGGGGGCGGTCTTGATGAGGCCACCACCCGACACGTTGACGTGCGTGCCCCAGGTCTTCTGGTTGGGCCATACGACCGTGAGCGCTGCCATGTCTTTCACATCCTCGGGCTTGGTCGAACGCATCAGGCGGGCGACGTAGTAGCTGTTGGAGACGGCCACGCCGCACTCGCCGGCGGCCACGGCGCGCAGCTGGTCGGTGTCGCCACCCTTGGGCGCGCGGGCGAAGTTGGCCACCACACCCTTGGCCCACTCTTCGGTCTTGGCTTCGCCGTGCTGGGTGATGAGCGCGGCGCCGAGCGAGAGGTTGTAGGGGTGCGAGCCCGAGCGCACGCAGAGCTGGCCTTTCAGGCGCGGGTTCGCGAGGTCTTCGTAGGTCTGCACCCACTCGGGCTTGATCGTCTTGGCGTTGTAGACGATCACGCGGGCGCGGGTCGAGAAGGCGAGCCAGTTGGCGGTGCGCAGGTGCGCGGGCACACGCTGCTCCAGCAGCTTGCTCTGCGCAGGCGCGAACACGCCGGCCTTGTCGGCGACCTCCAGGCGCGAGGCGTCGACGGTGATGAACACGTCGGCCGGCGAGCTGGCGCCTTCGTTCTTGATGCGTTCGAGCAGCTCGTCTTCCTTGCCCTCGATGCGGTTGATCTTGATGCCGGTCTCTTTGGTGAAGTTGGCGTACAGCGCCTCGTCGGTCTGGTAGTGGCGGGCGGTGTAGAGGTTGAGCACCTGGGCCTGGGCGCCAGCGGCGCCGGCGGCCAGCAGCGCGGCGGCAACGGTGTGGAGGAAGGCGTTCTTCATGGAATGTCCTGTGATGGCGGCTGGCCGGGTTCATCCCCGGCAATGCACATCGTAACAGGAGCGATTCGCATTCAGAATTGCACCACCCCT
Source organism: Rhizobacter sp. J219 (assembly GCF_024700055.1). GTDB lineage: Bacteria > Pseudomonadota > Gammaproteobacteria > Burkholderiales > Burkholderiaceae_C > Rhizobacter. Next base: position 5,076,343 of record NZ_JAJOND010000001.1, on the reverse strand, counting down.
GCCGCCGGCCCGGCAATTGCTGAGACACTGCCCGCCATGCTGACCGTCAACAAACTCATCGCCCAAGGCCACGGCCTGGCCCCCGTGCTGCTCAAACGCGCCGCCACGGTGGTGCTCGACTGGGACACCCGCCAGAAAAGCCGTTTCGACACCGAAGACTCGCAAGGGCGCACGCTCGGCGTCTTCCTGCCGCGCGGCAGCGTGGTGCGTGGCGGTGACGTGCTGGTGGCCGAAGACGGCTCGCTGATCAAGGTGGTGGCCACGCCGCAGCCGGTGCTGGTGGTGCGCACCTGCCCCGAGCACGGCACGCCGCTCGACCTGCTGCGCGCCGCCTACCACCTGGGCAACCGCCACGTGCAGCTCGAAGTACAACCCGACCACCTGCACCTGGAGCCCGACCACGTGCTGGCTGACATGCTGCGCCACATGCACCTGATCGTGACGGAGGAACTGGCACCCTTCGAGCCGGAAGGCGGCGCGTATGCCGCGGGTGCGCACGGCCACGGGCACTCGCACGACCACGGTCAGGGTCACGCCCACGATCACGCCCACGATCACGGGCACGCACACGCCGGTCACCCGCAGGGCCATGCCCACCACGAGCACGGACCGGGCTGCAAGCACGACCACTGATGCGCTCCACGCCCCTGTCGCGCCGCGACCCGGCGCTGTCGGCCACGTCGCTGCTGCAATTGATGTGGCTCGCATCACCGGCGCTGCCGGTGGGTGGCTTCAGCTATTCCGAAGGGCTTGAGGCCGCCGTGGAAGCCGGCCGGGTCACCAACGAATCGCAGGCCGGCGACTGGCTGCTCGACCAACTGCACCTCCTGCTCGCCCGGAGCGACCTGCCCGTGGGCGCTGCCGCCTTCAAGGCCTGGCAGCGGCACGACCAAGCGACGCTGGTCGAGCTTAATGCCTGGGTCACCACCACGCGAGAGTCCGCCGAGGCGCGGCTGCAGACCGAGCAGATGGGCCGATCGCTGGTCGAGTGGCTGAAGAACCGGGGCGTCGACGACCCGCGCGTCGCGCTGCTGGCGTCGCTCACGCCGGCGCCGACCTGGCCGGTCGCCTTTGCGCTGGCGGTGGCGCAGACCGGCGCGCCGCTGCGCGAGGCGATGCTGAGCTTCTGTTTCGGCTGGGCCGAGAACATGATGCAGGCAGCGCTCAAGGCCGTGCCGCTGGGCCAAGGCGCCGGGCAGCGTGTGCTCTCCCGGCTGAGTGCCGCCATGCCCGACGCCGTCGACCACGCCCTGCGCGTGGCCGACAGCGAACGCCAGGCCTTCACCCCGATGCTGGCGATCCTGTCAGCCCAACACGAAACCCAGTACTCACGCCTCTTCCGATCATGAACACCCTGCACACCATCCCCGGCCGCACCAAGAAACTTCCCCCCTGCGCGTGGGCGTGGGCGGGCCGGTCGGCTCGGGCAAGACGACGCTGGTCGAGATGCTGTGCAAGACCATGCGCGAGCAGTACGACCTGGTGGTCGTCACCAACGACATCTACACCAAGGAAGACCAGCGCCTGCTCACGGTGGCCGGCGCGCTGGAGGCCGACCGCATCATGGGCGTGGAAACCGGCGGCTGCCCGCACACCGCCATCCGCGAAGATGCGTCGATCAACCTCGAAGCGGTCGACCGCATGCTGGAGAAGTACCCGAACGCCGACGTCGTCTTCATCGAGTCAGGCGGCGACAACCTCGCCGCCACCTTCAGCCCGGAGTTGAGCGACCTGACCATCTACGTGATCGATGTGGCCGCCGGCGAGAAGATCCCGCGCAAGGGCGGCCCCGGCATCACCAAGAGCGACCTCTTCGTCATCAACAAGACCGACCTCGCGCCCTACGTCGGCGCGAACCTCGATGTGATGGAAGCCGACACGAAGCGCATGCGGCCGAACCGGCCCTTCGTGATGAGCAACCTCAAGACCCAGGCCGGCCTGAAGGACGTGATCGCCTTCATCGAGACCAAAGGCATGCTGAAGGCTTGACCCCGCACCCCATGCTGACCCTCTACTCCGCCCCCGCCACCTGCGCCCTCGCCTCGCACATCGCGCTCGAACAGGCCGGGGCCGACTACCAGGTCCACCTCGTCGACTTCAAGAGCACGCAACAGCGCTCGCCCGAGTACCTGAAGCTCAATCCCAAAGGGCGCGTGCCTGCGCTCGTGACCGAGCACGGTGTGCTGACCGAGACGCCGGCCATCCTGCTCTACATCGCGCAGCGTTTTCCTCAGGCAAACCTCGCGCCCTTCGACGACCCCTGGGCCCTGGCACAGCTCAACGCCTTCTGCAGCTACCTCTGCTCTACGGTGCACGTGGCGCACGCCCACGGCCGGCGCGGCGCCCGGTGGGCCGACGACCCGGCGGCGTGGGAGGCGATGAAGGCCAAGGTGCCGCAGACCGTGGGCGACGGCTTCCACATGATCGAGACCGAGTACTTCAAGGGCCCCTGGGTGATGGGCGAGCACTACAGCATCGCCGACCCCTACCTCTACACCCTCGCCACCTGGATGGAAGGCGACGGCGTGGACCCGGCGCGCTTCCCCAAGGTGGCCGAGCATCGCCGCCGCATGACCGCGCTGCCGGCAGTGGCGAAGGTGCTGGCGGCCGGAGGCTGAGCCCGCCGCGCCCGCGTCAGCGCTTCGCCAATTGCCGCAGGCGCGCCTGCAGGCTGCCGGCGGCCTGCTGCAGGCCGGTGACGAACGCATCGCGCAAGGGGCTGGCCGGGCGCAGTTGCGGCAGCACCAGCGTCACCGCAAACGGGATCGAGAACGACAAGGGCCGCACCTGCAGACCGTTGCCCGCGAACTCCATCGCGGTGAGCGGATTGACGATGGCGACACCCAGCCCCTGACGCACCAGGGCGCACACCGACGCAGCACTCGCGGTCTCGACAGCGAGCCGGCGCGGCACGCCTTCACGCTCGAAGAGCGCATCGACCTGCTCTCGGTACGGGTCGGCCGGCGCGAAGCTGACGAAAGGCAGGCTCGCGAAGTCTTTTGGCTTGAGCACGCGCCTGGCCAGCAGTGGATGGCCGTCGGGCAGCACGCACACCTCATCGGCTTGCAGCAGCGTCGAGGTCGTCGTGGCGGCCGGCGCGTGGATGCGCTCGCACAGGCCGAGGTCGAAGCGCTGCTCGGTGAGCCACTCTTCGAGCAGCGGCGAATCCTGCGGCGTGATGGACACGCCCACTTGCGGGTGCGCCGCCGCGAACTGCTGCACCGCCAGCGGCAGCAGGCCATGGGCCAGCGCGGGCAGGCAGGCGACGGCGAGACGGCCCTGCGTGAACTCGCGCAGCGAGCGTGCGGCGGCGGCGATGCGCTCCAGGCCGAGGTAGGAGCGCTGCACCTCTTCCAGCAACGCCAGCGCACGCGCCGTCGGCCGCAGCCGGCCGCGCACGCGATCGAAGAGGTTCATCTGCAGCACCTGCTCCAGCCGCGCCAGCTCGCGGCTGACGGTGGGCTGCGAGGTGTGCAGCGCCAGCGCGGCCTGGGTCACGTTGCCGGTGTTCATCACGGCGCGGAAGACCTCGATCTGGCGGTGGGTGAGCTTCATGCCCAGAGCATATCTATTCTGAATAGGTGATCTACAAACAACTATTTTTCAGAATGACCAATTGTTTGCATGATGGGCGCATGAACCCGTTTTCCACTGCCACCCTGCGCGAGATCGCGCACACGCACGGCACGCCCTGCTGGGCCTATGACGCCGCCACCATCCGCCAGCGCATCGCCGCGCTGCGGGCCTTCGACACCATCCGGTTCGCGCAGAAGGCCAACTCCAACACCCACCTGCTGCGGCTGATGCGCGCCGAAGGCGTGAAGGTCGATGCGGTGTCGCTGGGCGAGATCGAGCGGGCGCTGGCGGCGGGCTACACCGCGGGAGGCGACGAGATCGTGTTCACCGCCGACCTCTTCGACAGGGCCACCCTCGACCGGGTCGTGGTGTTGAAGGTGCCGGTGAACGCCGGCTCGGTCGACATGCTCCACCAGCTCGGCGAACGCTCGCCGGGCCACCGGGTGTGGCTGCGCATCAACCCCGGCTTCGGCCACGGCCACAGCAACAAGACCAACACCGGCGGCGAGCACAGCAAGCACGGCATCTGGCACAGCGACCTGCCGCAGGCGCTGGCGGCGATCCGGCAGCATGGGCTGAAGCTCGTGGGCCTGCACATGCACATCGGCTCGGGTGTCGACTACTCGCACCTGGAGCAGGTGTGCCACGCGATGGTCGAGCTGGTGGCAAAGGTCGACATGCCGATCGAGGCCATCTCCGCCGGCGGCGGCTTGTCGATTCCCTACCGCGATGGCGACCCGCAGATCGACACCGCGCACTACTTCAGCCTGTGGGACGCGGCGCGCCGGCAGATCGCACAACGGCAAGGCCACGCCATCCATCTCGAACTCGAGCCCGGCCGCTACCTCGTCGCCGAATCGGGTGTGCTGATCACCGAGGTGCGCGCCACCAAGCAGATGGGCCGCAACCGCTTCGTGCTGGTCGACGCCGGCTTCAACGAACTGATGCGACCGTCGATGTATGGCAGCTACCACCGCATCGACGTGTTGCCGGGCGATGACACGCCGCGCACCTTGCAGCAGACCGTCGTCGCCGGGCCCTTGTGCGAATCGGGCGACGTGTTCACCCAAGGCGAAGGCGGCGTGGTGCAGACCCGCGAGTTGCCGCAAGCGAAGGTCGGCGACCTCCTCGTGTTCCACGATGCAGGCGCCTACGGGGCAGCGATGTCATCCAACTACAACACGCGGCCGTTCATCCCCGAAGTGCTCGTCGATGCGGGCAAGATGCGCCTGATCCGCCGTCGCCAGAGCGTGGCCGAACTGCTGGCCCTCGAAGACACCGACGGCTGAACACAAAAGGGGCTTCACGATGCGCTTGCTGATCACCGCCCTCACCTTGATCGCAGCGCTCGTGGGGTGTGGGGGCAAGTCGGAGCCGTCGACCTCCGGCACCCAGTGCACAGGCTTCAGCTCCGGCACGGTGACGCCGCTGGCGAGCAACCAGCTGGTATTCGACTCCGATCGCGGGGGCAACCACGAGATCTACGTGATGCGCACTGACGGCAGCAGCGTCACACGCCTCACGAACGACGCGGCCTACGAGAACTGGTGGCCGCGCATCTCGCCAGACCGCAGGAAGATCCTCTTCTACCGCTCGCCCGCTGGCGACCCCGAGAACTACTTCAATGCCAGCCTCTGGGTGATGAATGCCGACGGGACCAACGTGACGCGCCTGAGAGCACAGGGCGAAAACGGGTGGACGGCCCAGGGGCACGGCGAATGGTCACCTGACGGCACGAGGATCGCAATGTTCGGCAGCGCCAGCGGGGCGCTCGAGATCTTCGTCACTGATGCCTGCGGCAAGAACCCGGTCCAGTACACCAGCCGCGGCGGCGTGAACACTGACGTCTCATGGTCACCCAACGGCCAGCAGTTGCTGTTCAACGGGTGCCCATCGGCATCGGGCTGCCTGCCGGCGAACTACGAGATCTACCTGATGAACGCGACGCCGCTGGCCGCCGCGACACGCATCACCACCGACACGCGAGCCGACTACGACGCCTACTTCTCACCCGACGGGACCAAGCTGGCCTGGCTGATCAACGTCGATCCCACCGCCAATGTCATTCCCAACACCACCATTGCGCTTGGCCGATGGGGCATCGGCATGGTCGACGTGGCACTCAACGGGACGTTGAGCAACCCTCGCTACCTGATCGAAGACGGCAACATCAACAGCAAACCCGCGTGGAGCCTGGACAGCCAGACGGTCTACTTCCACCGCATGGTGCCGGCCGAGGGCTATCGGTTCCGCGTGTTCAGGATCGGCGCGAACGGCAACGGCCTCACTGAGCTGACGCCTGGCACTTCGACGGGCAACAGCGAGCACCCGTCGAACTGATCGGTCAGCGCAGCGACGGCACCCCGCGCATCGCCTTCACCGCCCCTTCGCCCACCGACGCACCGAAGCGCTTGGCCAGCCGCTCGGCCACGTTTTCCTTCGGCGTGTAGTCGATGATCTCCTCGGCCTTCACCACCTCGCGTGCCACGTAGTCGAGGTTGCCAAGGTGGTCGGCCAGGCCGATCTTCACGGCCTCTTCGCCGTTCCAGAACAGGCCCGAGAAGGTCTCGCCGTTCATCTTGAGACGCTTGCCACGGCCCTCTTTCACCACCTGGATGAACTGGCGGTGGATCTGGTCGATCATGGCCTGCGTGTAGGCACGGTGCTTCTCCGACAGCGGCGTGAACGGGTCGCCGATGCCCTTGTTTTCGCCCGCGGTGATGAGGCGACGCTCGACACCGAGCTTTTCCATCGTGCCGGTGAAGCCGAAGCCGTCCATCAGCACGCCGATCGAACCGACGATGCTGGCCTTGTCGGCGTAGATCTCGTCGGCGGCCACCGCGATGTAGTACGCACCCGAGGCGCACTCTTCCTCGATCACCGCGTAGACCTTCTTCTTGTAGAGCGCCTTCAGCCGCTTGATCTCGTCGTTGACGATGCCGGCCTGCACCGGGCTGCCGCCGGGCGAGTTGAAGCGCAGCACGACGGCTTGCGCGCCTTCGTCCTGGAAGGCGTTCTTCAAGGCGGCCACCAGCAGTTCGGCGCTGGCTTCGGTGTCGGCCGCGATCTCGCCGCGCACTTCGACGAGCGCGGTGTGCGGGCCGCTCGGCGCGGTGGAGTGTGTGCGTGCGCTCATCAGCACCCACAGCACGATCAAGAAGAAGATCAGCCACGACAAGCGGAAGAACACCTTCCAGCGCCGCTCGGCGCGGCGGTCGGCCAGGTAGTCGCGGGCAAAGAGCGCGAGCGTCTGCTCGAGCGCACCCGGGCTGGCCGCCACGGTGGCCGGGGCCGGCGCCTCAGGTGCGGCAGCGGGTGCGGCCGGCGTGGTGGCCGGCGGAGTGTCGTCTTGGGGGTTCATGCGGGAGACTGCGCGGAAGGAACGGGTCGGGTGTCGCGGGAAGGATACCAATACACCTCGCCCTCGCACTCGATCACCTTGAGCGCGGTGAGCTTGCCTCGGCCGCACGGGCCGCCGGCGCAGCGGCCATCCCGCGGCACGTAGCTCGCGCCATGGATGGAGCAGATGATGAACTCGCGGTCGGCGTCGAGAAACTCGCCGGGCTGCCAGTCCAGCTCAGTGGGCACGTGCAGGCAGCGGTTGAGGTAGGCCACCACCTGACCGTCGAAGCGCAGGGCGAAGGCGCGCAGCTTCTCGTGGAAGTGCTGCACCTCGAAGACATGGGCCTTGCCGCGCTCGGTGAGGTCACCCGAGGCGCACAGGCGCACGGCCGGCGTCTCGAGTTCGACCTCAGGCATGGCGGGCCAGCCAGTCGTCGAGATCGGCAACGGAGTGCGCGATGTGCAGCGGCTGGTACTCGCCGAAGCTCTCGGGCGTGTGGGCCCCGTAGCTCACACCGACGCTGGCGGCGCCGGCATTCAGCGCCAGCTGCAGGTCGTGCGTGGTGTCGCCGATCATCAGCGTGCGCTCGGGGTCGACGCCGAACTCGCGCATCAGCTCCTGCAGCATCAAAGGGTTCGGCTTGGAGGCGGTTTCGTCGGCGGTGCGCGTGCCGTCGAAGACACCATGCAGCTCGACCGTCGTGAGCGCTTCGTTGAGCCCCGTACGCGACTTGCCGGTGGCGACCGCCAGCCAGTGGTTGCGCGCCTTGAGCGCCTTGAGCATGTCGATCGTGCCCTTGAACAGCACGATCTCGTGCTGCTTGGCGAAGTAGTGGTGGCGGTAGCGCTGGCCCAGCTCGGGGTAACGCTCGCGCGGCAGGCCGGGCGCGGCGTATTGCAGCGCGTCGATCAGGCCCATGCCGATCACGTAGCTCGCGTCCTTGTCGCTCGGCACCCGCACACCGAGGTCGGCACATGCCGCCTGGATGCAGCGTGTGATGAGGGCCGTCGAGTCGAAGAGGGTGCCGTCCCAGTCGAAGGCGATGAGGTCGAAGCGGCGCGGTCGGGTCATGGGGTCTCGACAGGGGGCAAGGCTTGGAGGAATGCCTCGCATTCTGCGGGCAAGGGTGCCAGGAGTTCGATCGCCTCGCCACTCGCAGGGTGCTGGAAGCGCAGCCGGCGGGCGTGCAGGAACATGCGTTCGAAGCGCTGGCCTTTCACGGCGTCGCCCTTGGCCAGCGCCTTGTTGAGCGCGAAGTCGCCGTACTTCTCGTCGCCGGCGATCGGGTGGCCTTCGCTGGCCAGATGCACGCGGATCTGGTGGGTGCGGCCGGTCTTGATGGTCACGTCGAGCAGCGTGAAGCCGGCATACGCCTGGACCACGCTGACGAGCGTGATGGAGCGGCGGCCCTCGTCGTGGTCGTCGTCCACCGCGCGCACGCGGCGCTCGCCTTCGGCGGTGAGGAACTTGTGCAGGGCCACGTCGATGACCTTCTTCTTCGCCGGCCACGCGCCGATCACCAGTGCGGCATAGGTCTTGCCCGTCTCGCGGCCGCGGAACTGGTCTTGCAGCGCGACCAAGGCCGAGCGCTTCTTGGCGATCAGCAGCAAGCCGGAGGTTTCCTTGTCGAGCCGGTGCACGAGTTCGAGGAACCTGGCAGTCGGCCGCGCCTGGCGCAGCTGCTCGATCACACCTGAGCTGACACCGCTGCCCCCGTGCACCGCCACGCCCGCGGGCTTGTTGATCGCAATGAGGTGCTCGTCTTCGTGGACGACGGGAAATTCGCGCGCCGGAGCGGCCGGTGCGGTCGTCGGGTCGGCCATGCGCACCGGCGGCACCCGCACCAGGTCGCCGAGCGCCAGCCGGGTGTCGGCCGAGGCGCGGCCCTTGTTGACCCGCACCTCGCCGGAGCGGATCACCCGGTAGACATGGGTCTTGGGCACACCTTTCAGCAGCTTGACGAGGAAGTTGTCGAGGCGTTGCCCTTCGGAGCCTTCGTCGATCGCCACCGTCTGCGCCGCCGGCAGCGCGGCGGAAGGCCTCGGACTTGCCGGTGTTTCCGCTTTGCCCCTTATAATGCGCCGCACCACGTTTCTGCTGTAAGTGATTGATTTTTCTGAGTTTACGCCGCGAGCGGCACCCCACTCAGCCAGTCACCCAGCTCAACGCGGCCGGCCACGCCAAGATGTTGTGGCCAAAAGGTGATGCAACGCACCCCGGCATGCAGCAGGCCGAGTCCCCAAGTGACCCGGCGGCGATCAGCCCGGTGCGGCAGAGAAACAAGAACGAACCCTCTCCAAAAGGTTTCCAAGCCAGAGACAAGCATCCTGCCGGCGCGCAACAGCACCGGCCCCACGTGCAAGGCTCTGGCCCGCGTCCAGTGATCAAAGCGGATGACGTGCCCCTCCTCCCACTCCACGCTGCCCTTGCGCGAATGTCGCGCCGGCAGCGCCGTGGCCGGATGGCGCACACCCCATGCCTCGCGGCCCTGCCCTTTGCCCACTGCCACGCACGCGCCAACGCTGCCTGACGGGCCTCCGATCCTTCGCTGATCGGCCAACGTCACCGCAGTCCAGGGCGATTCCTTCCGGTTCATTCACGTTCCTCGTGCATCGAAGTGTCGCCCTCGGGTCTTCCCGGCGGTGACGTGTTGGATGAGCTGCACCTGACCACCTGCTGGTGGCAGCGCAGCGTAGGAGCGCACATGAAACGCATGCTGATCAATGCGACGCAGCAAGAAGAACGTCGCCTGGCCATCGTCGATGGCCAGAAGCTCATGGACTTCGAAACCGAAATCGAAGGCCGCGAGCAACGCAAGGGCAACATCTACAAGGCGGTCGTGACCCGCGTCGAGCCCTCGCTCGAAGCCTGTTTCGTCGACTACGGCGAAGAACGCCACGGCTTCCTGCCCTTCAAGGAAATCTCGAAAAACTACTTCCGCGACGGCACCGACGTGCGCAACGCGCGCATTCAAGATGCCATCAAGGAAGGCGACTCGCTCCTGGTGCAGGTCGAAAAGGAAGAGCGCGGCAACAAGGGTGCGGCGCTCACGACGTTCGTGAGCCTGGCCGGCCGCTACCTGGTGCTGATGCCCAACAACCCGCGTGGCGGCGGCGTGTCGCGCCGCATCGAGGGCGAAGACCGCGAAGAGCTGAAGGAAAACCTCGACCAGCTCGAGTACCCGAAAGGCATGAGCCTGATCGCCCGCACCGCCGGCATCGGCCGCACCGCGCCCGAGCTGCAGTGGGACCTGAACTACATGCTCAAGCTCTGGACGGCGATCGATGCCGCATCCAAAGAGGGCAAGGGTGCCTTCCTGATCTACCAGGAGTCGTCGCTCGTGATCCGCGCGATCCGCGACTACTTCACCGCCGACATCGGCGAGATCCTGATCGACACCGACGACATCTACGAGCAGGCCCACCAGTTCATGACGCATGTCATGCCGGAGGCCGCGCCGAAGGTGAAGCGCTACCGCGACGATGCGCCGCTGTTCAGCCGCTTCCAGATCGAGCACCAGATCGAGACCGCGTTCTCGCGCACGGTGAACCTGCCTTCGGGCGGCGCCATCGTGATCGACCACACCGAAGCGCTGGTGTCGGTCGACGTGAACTCCGCGCGTTCCACACGTGGCAGCGACATCGAAGAGACCGCCACCCGCACCAACCTCGAAGCCGCCGATGAGATCGCCCGCCAGATGCGCCTGCGCGACCTGGGTGGCCTGATCGTGGTCGACTTCATCGACATGGAAGAGTCGAAGAACCGTCGCGAGGTCGAAAGCCGACTGCGCGACGCGCTGCGGCAGGACCGCGCCCGCGTGCAGTTCTCGTCGATCAGCAAGTTCGGCCTGCTGGAGCTGAGCCGCCAGCGCCTGCGCCCGGCCTTGAGCGAAGGCAGCCACATCACCTGCCCGCGCTGCAATGGCACCGGCCACATCCGCGACACCGAATCGTCGGCGCTGCAGATCCTGCGCATGGTCCAGGAAGAGGCCATGAAGGACAACACCGCCGCCGTGCACGTGCAGGTGCCGGTGGAGGTGACCTCGTTCCTCCTGAACGAGAAGCGCCCCGAGATCACCAAGATCGAACTCAAGCAGCGCGTGACCGTGCTGCTCGTGCCCAACAAGCACCTCGAGACGCCCAACTACAAGCTCGAGCGCCTGCGCCACGACGACCCGCGCCTGGAAAACCTGCAGGTCAGCTACTCGATGATCGAGGAGCCAGACGACGAGGTGGCCATCACGCGCCGCGAGAAGGCCAAGGCCAAGCAGGAGCCGGTGATCAAGGGCATCCTGCCCGACACCGCCGCGCCGATCGCACCGCCCAAGCCCGAGCCGGTGGTGGCGGCTCCGGTGCCCACGCCGGCCCCGGTGGCCCCTGCCGCGCCGGCGTCTTCCGGTGGTGGCTTCTTCGCCTGGGTGAAGAAACTCTTCGGCAGCACCGACAGCACGCCGGCCGCAGCGCCCGCCCCGGCGGCGGCTGCCGTCGACGCGAACAGCGAACAACGCCGTGAAGGCCGCGGTGACCGCAACAACCGGGGTGGCCGCGGTGGCCGTGACGGACGTCGCGGAGAACGTGGCGAGCGAGGCGAGCGAGGCGAGCGCAGCGCCGAACGTAGCGAGCGCGGCGGTGAGCGCGGTGAACGTTCCGAACAGCGCGGTGAGCGCAACGAGCGGGGTGAGCGCGGCAACCGCGGCCGTCGTAACGAGCGCAGCGAGCGGCCGGAAGAAGCCCAGGCCGAGGGCGGCCGCCGCCCCGAGGCCGGCGAAGAAGGCGCCGAGGCCCGCAACGACCACCGCCGCGACCAGCGCCGTGGTGGACAACCCCGCCCGGCGCCCGTTGAAGCCGTCGCCGGCAGCGAAGACGTACAGGCCCGTGCCTTCGTCGACACCGTGCCCGGCGATGCCGCCGACGGCCAGGGCAGTGAAGCCCAAGGCGAGCGCCAGGGCCGCCGTCGCCGCCGCGGCGGTCGCGGACGTGACCGTGACGAGGCCCGCAACACCGAAGTGACGGATGCCGTGGGCAGCGACGAGTCGCAGAGCGCGCTGTCACCGGAGCCGGCATCCGACGTCTCGGGCGAAGCCGCGACGGCCGATGCAGAAGGCGCACCGCAAGGCGAAGGCCAGGAGCGAGGTGAACGCGAAGGTGGCCGTCGTCGCCGTGGCCGCGGCGGGCGCGATCGCCAGCGCCGCGAGGAAACGGGTGAAGGTGCTGTGGCGGCAGAAGGTGCCGCTGAGCCGATCGCCGCTGACGCGGACTCGACCGTGTCCCCCGCGGCAGTGCCCACCGAAACCGCGCTTGCACCGGCAGCCGAGCCGCAGGCCATCACGGCAGAGGCTGCTGCAGCAGCCATCGCGCCCGTCGTCGAAGCACTCGCCAACGAGCCGGAGCCGGTGGTGGCCTCGGCCGCTGCCGCGGCCGTCGTCGAGCCCTATGTGCTCAACACCCAGCAGCTGCAGTCCGTCGCCGAATCGGCCGGCCTGCAATGGGTGAACTCCGACGCCGACAAGATTCGTGCGGTGCAGGAGGCGATGGCGCGCGAGCCCAAGCCGGTGCACGTGCCGCGCGAGATCAAGCCGGTGGTGCAGATCGACGAAGGCCCGCTGGTGCTGGTGGAGACGCGCAAGGACCTGTCGCAGATCCGCCTGCCGTTTGAGAAGCAGACGCCGTCTCAGCCGTCGGCCTGATCGGACTGGCTCCAATGAAAAGGGCGCACCGCGGTGCGCCCTTTTTCTTTCGTCGTCAGTGGCGGTGGCTCAGGGCAGACGCTCCAGCGCGCGCTGGTAGACGGGGTCGTGCATCAGCTCGTCCCAGGTCAGCGGCGCGGACTGCGGCAGCAGCCGGAGCCGGCGCATCTCGCTGTCGGCATCGGGCGCCCAGTGGCCCTGCTCGGCCGCATCCTGCAGGCCATCGAGCAACTCGTCGACCGCACGGCCGCCATTGAGCGACTGGTTGCACAGCAGCACCATGTCGCAGCCCGCCTGCAGCGCGGCCACCGCGCCGTCGACCGCGGAGCCCGCAACCTTTGCGCCTTCCATGCTGAGGTCGTCGCTGAAGATGGCGCCGGTGAAACCGAGCTGCTGGCGCAGGATCTCCTTCAACCAGCGCGGCGAGAAGCCCGCCGGCCGCTCGTCGACCTTGGGGTAGATCACGTGCGCCGGCATCACGCTCGCGAGGCTGGTGCTGAGCCATTCGTAGGGCTTGGCGTCGTCGGCCAGGATGGCCTTCAGCGAGCGTTTGTCGATCGGCACCTCGGTGTGGCTGTCGCCCTTGACAAAACCGTGCCCCGGGAAGTGTTTGCCGCAGTTGGCCATGCCCGACTGCAGCAAGCCGTGCATCAGGCTCTTGGCGAGCAGGGTCGCCACACGCGCATCGCGGTGGAAAGCGCGGTCGCCGATGACGCTCGATCCGCCGTGGTCGAGGTCGAGCACGGGGGTGAAGCTCAGGTCCACACCGCAGCTGCGCAGCTCGGCACCGAGCACGTAGCCGGCGGCCGTGGCGGCGTCGGTCGCGGTGAGCGCATCGCGCATCCACAGTTCGCCCAAAGCACGCATCGGCGGCAGGTGCGTGAAGCCATCGGTGCGGAAGCGCTGCACGCGGCCGCCTTCATGGTCGACGCTGATGAGCACGTCGGGCCGGATCGACTTGATCTCGGCCGCCAGCTCGGTGAGCTGCTGGCGGTTCTGCCAGTTGCGGGCGAAGAAGATGAGGCCGCCGGTCAGCGGGTGCTTCAGGCGGCGGCGGTCGTCGTCGTCGAGGGTGGTGCCGGCGACGTCGAGCACGACGGGAGCGTGTGTGTTCATGGGGTGGCAGCAGCGTGGATGCAGCGCAGGTAGGCGCGCACGGTGTCGGTCATGCCGAGTTCAAGGGTGTCGGCGATCAGCGCGTGGCCGATGGACACCTCCTTGACGCCGGGCACGGCGCGCAGGAACTCGGTGAGGTTGGTGCGGTTGAAGTCGTGTCCGGCGTTGACGCCGAGGCCCGCGCGCAAGGCGGCTTCGGCCGTGGCGGTGAAGCGCGCCAGCACGGCGGCCTGCTCCGACGTGCCATGAGCCCGTGCGTACGTCTCGGTGTAGAGCCGACACGGTCGGCGCCCACATCACGCGCCGCGGCCATCATCTCGGGCAGCGGGTCCATGAAGAGGCTGACGCGGATGCCGAGCGACTGGGCTTCGGCGATGAGCGGTTTCAATGTTGCCGCATCGTCGGGAAAGCGCCAGCCGTGGTCGGAGGTGGACTGGCTCTCGCTGTCGGGCACGAAAGTGCATTGGTGCGGCGCACGCCCAAGCACGGCGAGCTGCCGCAGCAGGTCCATCAGGTTGTGCAGCGGGTTGCCCTCGATGTTGAACTCGGCCTGCGGCCAGGCGGCCATCAGCTCGGCGAGCTCGAACACATCGTGCGTGCGGATGTGCCGCTGGTCCGGACGCGGGTGGATGGTGATGCCCTGGGCACCAGCTTCCAGCGCGGTGCGCGACAGCCCCACCACGCTCGGGAAGGGCAAGGGCCTGCGGTTGCGGATCTGCGCCACCAGGTTCACGTTGACCGACAAGGCGGTGAGTCCGCGGTGCGCGTCAAGACCGCTGGTGAGCAGAGGGTTCATGGAGGGCTATCGATCGAGCTGTCGGTCAAGGGACTGGACGTCGAGCATCACCTGGCGGGTGCGCAACACGGGCGAGCCGAGATGATAGTGAAGCAGGCCGCGCAAGATGGCCTTGAAGCTTCGGGCAGAGCAGGGGCACACGCCACTTGCAGGGCTGCGAGGCTGCCATGCTCCAGTGCGGCTTGCAGACCGATGAGAAGCGGACCCGACAGCCCCGCATCGCCGGCCCGCGCCGACGTGACGCCGGCCTCGGGCAGCACGGCGTAGCGTGAGTCGAGGCGGATGTCTTCCTGGGTGAGCGTCACCACGCCCAGGTCGGGCAAGAGGCCGATGGCCTTCAGTAGGAGCACCTCGAAGGCGCGCAGCGCCGACTGTGCATCGTTCTCGCTCGCACCGGCGAGCGCCGGCAGGGTCTGGGTATAGAGGTCGAAAAGCGCGGGATGCGGGTCGCCTCGGGCGAGCAATTTCATCAAGAGCTCGTTGAGATAGAAGCCGCTGAAGAGTGCGGCACCCGTCAGCATGGCGTGGCCACCGGCCCATTCGGCCCCGCGCAGCGTCTGCACTTCAGCGGCACCTTCCCCTGCATCGGCCTTGGGCGGCTTGCCCAGCGAGACCTGCAGGCGCTGGAACGGCAGCAGCACCGCACGCATCTGCGAGTAGGGCCGCTTGGCGCCTTTGGCGACCACGGCCTGCCGGCCCTGTTCGCGGGTGAAGAGGTCGAGGATGAGACTGGACTCGCTCCAGTCGTAGTGGTGCAGGACGAAGGCGGCCTGCTGGGCGGCAAGACGTGGGGGTCGCGTGCTGCGCGGGGTCATCCCGGCTACTCGTAGCCGTAACTGCGCAGGTGCTCTTCGTTGTCGGCCCAGCCTGAACGCACCTTCACCCACAGTTCGAGGAAGACCTTGGCGTCCATCAGGCGCTCGAGTTCCTGGCGGGCTTCGGAGCCGATGCGCTTGAGGCGCTCGCCGTCGTGGCCGATCACCATGCCCTTGTGCGCGTCGCGCTCGACGATGATGGTGGCAGCGATGCGCCGCAGGTTGCCTTCCTCTTCGAACTTGTCGATGACGACGGTCGAGGCATAGGGCAGTTCATCGCCGGTCAGGCGAAACAACTTTTCGCGGATGAGACCGCTCGCGAGGAAACGGTCGCTGCGGTCGGTGAGCGCGTCTTCTTCGTAGAACCAGGGCTGCTCGGGCAGGTACGGTCGCACGATGTCGAGCAGGCGTTGCACGTCGGTCTCTTTCTTGGCCGACAGCGGCACGAACTCGGCGAAGGCGTGGCGGTCCTGCATTCCTTTGAGCCAGGGCACGAGACTCGGCGCGGCGGTGCACGGCGTCGAGCTTGTTGGCCACGAGGATGGCCGGCTTGCCGGGGGCAGCAGCGCGAGCACCTTGGCGTCGTCGAGGCCGAAGCGGCCGGCTTCGACGACGAAGAGCACCACGTCGACATCGCCCAGCACCCCCTGCACCGTGCGGTTGAGCGTACGGTTGAGGGCCGCGCTGTGGCGCGTCTGGAAACCGGGGGTGTCGACAAAGACGAACTGGCTAGCACCCACCGTGCGGATGCCGGTGATGCGGTGTCGCGTGGTCTGGGCCTTGGCCGAGGTGATGCTCACCTTCTGGCCGACCAACGCGTTGAGCAGGGTCGACTTGCCCACGTTGGGCCGGCCGACGATCGCGACCAGGCCGCAGCGCTGGCTGTCTTCAGCTTCGTCGGTCATGGTGGCGTCAGGAGCGCAGTGCGCTGCCGGGTTTGTCGTCGCTGGCCTTGAGCGACACCAGCATGCGGCGGGCGGCTTCCTGCTCGGCCATGCGGCGCGAGCGGCCTTCGCCGGTTTCGGTGAGGCTCAGGGCCGGCACGGCGCACTCCACCTCGAAGGTCTGCGCATGCGCCTGCCCGCGGGTGTTGAGGATGCGGTAGGTCGGCACGGGCAGGCGGCGTGCCTGCAGCCATTCCTGCAGCTCGGTCTTGGCGTCTTTGGTCCAGCTGTCGATGTCGGTGTTGGCGATGACCTCGCCAAAGAGACGCTGAACCAGCGCGCGGGCGGGCTCGAAACCGCCGTCGAGAAAGGTGGCACCGATGATCGCTTCGAGTGCATCGGCGAGGATGGACGGCCGCTGGGCACCACCGCCACGCGCCTCGCCTTCGCTCAGGCGCAGCACTTCGGGCAGGCCGAGCATGAGCGCCACGCGATGGAGGGTGTCTTCGCGAACCAGATGAGCCCGCACACGCGTGAGGTCCCCCTCGTCGGACACTCCGAATCGCTCGAACAGCAGGGCACTCACCGCCAGACTCAGCACGGCGTCACCCAGGAACTCGAGCCGCTCGTTGTGATCGGCACCGAAGCTGCGGTGCGTGACTGCCCGGCTCAGCAGCTCGGGTTGGGCGAAACGATGGCCCAGGCGTTGTTGCAGTGCGTTGAGGCGGGCGTCCACGGTACTTCGGACCAAGCAGGCACGTGGCCTACTTCGACCGTCCTTCGTATTTGATGAGCAGGTAGACCGGGCTCATGATCTCGATCTCCTTGCCGTAGGCGAAACTGATCACCACCTTTTCGTTGACCTTGGTGATTTCCAGGTCCTTGCTGGTGATCGATTGAATCGAGTACTCGATCTGCACCTGCTTGTCGAAGGCCGCGCGGATCTCAGGAACGGTGGTTTGGCCACTCGCAGCGATCTGCTCGACGGCACGCTTGATCGTGAAGTACTCGTTGACTGTCGGCAGCACGCGCAGCCCCAGCAGCGCCACGAAGCCGATCACGATGGCCCAGAACAGCAAGCCGAACAGCGTGATGCCACGTTCGGAACGCAGCGTGCGATGTTCAACGGTCATGGCCTCTTGCTCCTCTTGATGGCGGGGTCCGTGGTGGGCAGGCGGGTCAATGGAATGAGCCGATGCGGCGGAGGTTACCGAAATTCATCCACACAAAAAGGCCTTGCCAACGATGTTCTCGTCGGGCACGAAGCCCCAGAAGCGCGAATCTTCGGAGTTGTCGCGGTTGTCGCCCATCATGAAGTAGTGACCGGCCGGCACCTTGCACGTCACGCCTTCGGCACTGTAGCTGCAGTTTTCCTTGTAGGGGAACGGGTCGGTCGGACGAATGTAAGAAGGCCGTTGCACATCGACCAGGATGCGGTGTTCGACGGCCCCGAGCTTCTCGCTGTACTGCTTGAAATAGCGGGTGCTGTCGTCGTCATAGAACTCGGGCAGCGCCTGGGTCTCGACCAGCTGGCCGTTCAGATAGAGGCGCTGGTTCTTGTAGCCCACCTCGTCACCCGGTACGCCGACCACACGCTTGATGTAGTCGATGCTCGGGTTGGCGGGGTAGCGGAACACCATCACATCGCCGCGCTGTGGATTGTTCAGCTCGACGATCTTCTTGTTGATGACCGGCAAGCGCACACCATAGTGGTACTTGTTGACGAGGATCAGATCGCCCACCAGCAACGTCGGGACCATGGAGCCTGAGGGAATCTTGAACGGCTCGAAGAGGAATGAGCGCAACAGGAACACGATCAGGATCACCGGGAAGAGCCCGGCCGTCCAGTCGAGCCACCAGGGCTGCATCAGAAGCGCATCGCGCGCCGGTGCGATGTCGCCATCGACCTTGACGATGCCCTTGTTGGCCAGTTCTTCGCGACGGGCGGCGTCCTGCTGTTCGAGCTTCTTGGCGGCTCTGACACGCGCGGGCGCGAAGTGGAAGCGCTCTGCGAGCCAGTACGCCAGCGTCACCAGCGTGAGGATGAACAGCAGCAGCGAGAAGTTGCCCGTCCACTTGCCCAGATACCAGCCCCCGAGATACACCGCGAGGCACGCATACAGCAAACCGGTCAGAGAACCCATCAATCGTCCACTTGGAGGATGGCGAGGAACGCTTCCTGCGGCACTTCGACAGAGCCGATCTGCTTCATGCGTTTCTTGCCGGCCTTTTGTTTTTCGAGCAGCTTGCGCTTACGGGTGATGTCGCCGCCATAGCACTTGGCGATGACGTTCTTGCGCAGGGCCTTGATTGTCTCACGCGCAATGATGTTGGCTCCGATCGCAGCCTGCACCGCCACGTCGTATTGCTGGCGTGAAATCAGCTCGCGCATCTTGGCCACGACGGCGCGGCTGCGGAACTGGCTCTGCGCGCGATGCACGATGATCGACAGCGCGTCGACCTTGTCGCCATTGAGCAGGATGTCGACCTTGACGACGTCGGAGCCGCGGTATTCCTTGAACTCATAGTCCATCGATGCATAGCCGCGCGACACGCTCTTCAGCTTGTCGAAGAAATCGAGCACGATCTCGGCAAGGGGCATCTCATACGTGAGCATCACCTGGCGCCCGTGGTAAGCCATGTTGATCTGATTGCCGCGCTTCAGGTTGGCGAGCGTCATCACCGGGCCCACATAGTCCTGCGGCATGTACAGGTGCACCGTGACGATCGGCTCGCGGATTTCGCGGATGCGGCCGAGGTCGGGCATCTTGGACGGGTTTTCGACCTTGAGCACCTCGCCGTTGTTCAACTCCACCTCGTAGACGACCGAGGGCGCGGTGGTGATCAGGTCCTGGTCGAACTCGCGCTCCAGGCGCTCTTGCACGATCTCCATGTGCAGGAGGCCTAGGAAGCCACAACGGAACCCGAAGCCGAGTGCCTGCGACACCTCGGGCTCGTAGCGAAGCGACGAATCGTTGAGCTTCAGCTTCTCCAGTGCGTCGCGCAGTTGGTCGTATTCGCTCGCCTCGGTGGGATACAGGCCGGCAAAGACTTGCGGCTGAATTTCTTTGAAGCCCGGCAGCGCTTCCTCGGCGGGGCCGAGGTTGTTGGGCAGCTTCTTCTCCAGCGTGAGCGTGTCGCCGACCTTGGCGTGCTGCAGCTCCTTGATGCCGGCGATCACGAAACCCACTTCGCCCGCCCTGAGGATGTCGCGCGACACGGACTTCGGTGTGAACACCCCCAACTGCTCGGCCGCATAGGCCGCAGCGGTGGCCATCATCTTGAAACGCTCGCCCTTCTTGAGACCGCCATCGACAACCCGCACCAGCATCACGACACCGACATAGTTGTCGAACCACGAGTCGATGATCATCGCGCGCAAAGGTGCGTCGGGCTTGCCCCGCGGGGCCGGCATCCGGGCGATCACCGCCTCGAGGATGTCGTCGATGCCCTCTCCGGTCTTGGCGCTGCAGGGGATGGCGTGCTCCGCGTCGATGCCGATCACGTCTTCGATCTCGGCCTTGGCCCGCTCGGGGTCGGCCTGCGGCAGGTCCATCTTGTTGAGCACGGGCACCACTTCGACGCCGAGGTCGAGGGCGGTGTAGCAGTTGGCGACCGTCTGGGCCTCCACCCCCTGGCTTGCATCCACGACGAGCAGGGCACCTTCGCACGCCGACAGCGAGCGGCTCACTTCATAAGAGAAGTCCACATGCCCGGGGGTGTCGATCAGGTTGAGCTGGTAAGTCTTGCCGTCGCGCGCCGTGTACGACAGCGCCGCCGTCTGCGCCTTGATGGTGATGCCACGCTCGCGTTCGATGTCCATCGAATCGAGTACCTGGGCCTCCATCTCGCGATCACTCAAGCCACCGCAACGCTGGATGAGGCGGTCGGCGAGCGTCGACTTGCCGTGGTCGATGTGGGCAATGATGGAGAAATTACGGATCTGATCCATGCGAAGCGCTCAGTGCTCGAAACGCTCTGATCAACAACCCGCAGGCCGTGATGAGCGCTCGATCGTGAGTGGGAAGGAGGCGCGAAGCTGTCGCGCGCTGAACAAGAAGAGGCTAAAAAAAGGCACGTCGAATGAGTGACGCGCCTTCCAACAAAACGTATGGCAACTGCTTGTTGGGCTTTCATTGTAGCCAAAAGCACCCTGCTGGAAACCGCGCCGTTGCTGGATTTGTTCTCGTTGCAGTGTTCCAACACGAAATTTTATGCACAATTTATCCACAAAGTGTTGTGGGCAGCTTGGGGATAGATTTTGCCCCCCTGAGTCGTTGTTCCGAGCGGCGGTAAATCTCTTCCCGTCGCCTGGATTCTATGCTGAACCCGAAGTAATGCGGGGACGTAAGTGTGCGCACACAAATTTTTGTTTTCCCCTTCGAGGCGGAACAAATATTTTTCTACGGGATGCCCCTCAAGGCTGGTCGGCTATGCCGCCCCCACTACTTGACGACCGGAATCCGAAGGAACTGCGCCCACTCCCCACGCAGTACGGTGACGGGGAGAGACCGTGCCTTGTCAAACTTGGACACGACCGCCTCGAATTGCTTGAGGTCCGCCACATCGGAGGTGCCCACGGCCAAGATCACATCGCCGGGGCGCAAACCGACCGCCTCGGCCCCGGCACTCACGGCGGTCACCCGCACGCCTGAAACACCACGCGCTGCCTGCCGCTCGGCGTCCGTGAGATTCGCAACCGTCAGACCCCACGGCTTGCCGACGGCGGAGCTGCGCGACTCGCTTTCGGGTCGCTCGACCGATGCGACCTGTGGGTTCATCTCGGCCAATGCCGGCTTGAATTCCATGAGCTTCCCACGGCGGCTGATCTGCAAGGTAGCCGTCGAACCAGGCTTGAGGGCACCGAGTGTGCGACGCAGGTCCACCGCACCGTCGATCGGCTTGCCGTTCACAAAGAGCACAACGTCTCCCGGCTGGATGCCGGCCTTCTCGGCTGGCCCGCCCGGCACCACCTGGCGGACAAACGCGCCCTTGGCCTTGCCTTTGGCCAAGCCGTACTCCTCGGCCGCTTCGCGTGGCACATCTATCGGCAGGATGCCTAGGTAGCCCCGGACCACGCGACCGCTGGACTTGAGCTGGTCGGCGATACGCATCGCTTCATCGATCGGGATGGCGAACGAAATGCCGATGAAGCTGCCGACCGGACTCAGGATCTGCGAGTTGATGCCGACCGCTTCACCGCGAATATTGATCAGCGGGCCGCCGGAATTGCCCGGGTTCACGGCCACGTCGGTCTGGATGAACGGAATATCGGAGCCCGTCTCACGCTGCTTTGCGCTCACGATGCCCGCCGTCACGCTGTTTTCCAGGCCGAACGGCGACCCGATGGCCACCACCCATTCGCCCACCCGCAGGCGGTTGACATCACCGATCCGCAGCACAGGCAGGTTGTTCGCTTCGATCTTGACCAGCGCGACGTCCGTGCGCTCGTCGGCACCGATGATCTTGGCCTTGAATTCACGCTTGTCGGTGAGGGTGACGTACACCTCGTTGGCCCCCTCGACGACGTGCGCATTGGTCAGCACGAAGCCATCGCCGCTGATGATGAACCCCGAACCCTCACCGCGCGGCACCTCGTCGCTGCCCTGCAGCGCTGGCGAGCGGCGGCGAAATGGCGAACGCGGCCCTTCGGCGGCACGCTCGGTGGTGCGGATGTTGACCACCGCGGAGCCGACACGCTCGACCAAGTCGGCGAAGTCGGGCAATTCGCGGGCCTGCGCGTGCCCGAGCTGCGGCGCGAGCCCCGCGCCGAGCAACATCAACACCGACAAGGCGATCATCCGCCCGAGCTGCTGCCACGAACGCCCGTTGGCCACCGAGATGCTGGACCGCATGGAAACTCCCCGAATCAATCCTTCCCGGCACAACCACCACGGCCGTACCGTCCCGCCAAGAGATTACTTCTTGCGCTCAAAACCGTTGGCGAATTGGCGCAAAGTGCCTGTCGGCACGTCGCCCATCGCTGTGATCCACCAGTCACCGTCCCGGCGCATCATGGTCTGGGTGGCACCGATGGCCGTCGTGATGGGCTTCGAATGGCGCTCTGCGTTGTAAGGCTCGATGAAGATCGACACATAGGTCAGGCCGTCGGAGTACACCGTCTGCAGCGTCTGCTCGCCTGCCCCCGACGCGTTGCCGCGCCCCTGCACATCCAGCTGCCGCTTCACGCAGCTGACGAGCTTGAAACCGGGCACCGAGGCCTTTAGCGTCCAGCCCTCGCCTTCCGGCTTGGTCGATTCATGCTGCGGCTTGATGACCTTGTAGCCTTCGAGCTTCTTGACGGCCTGCACGACGTGCTCTGGCTGCGCACGCACACCGATCGACACCTCTGAGAAGGCCGACGACTCGAGGATCTCCCCGCGCTCGCCCAGCACCTCGGCCCGCAGCAGCAGCCCGGAGTTCTTCTCGGCCCAGAGCCGGTAGCCATAGCGCAACTTGTCGCGCGGCTTCAGCACCAGCACGTTGGCCTCATGACCTGCCACACGCTCAACCGCAACCGACTTGAGTTCGTAGAACTCCTGCACACGATCGTGGCCTGCTTGCAGCAGCCCGGGAAAGGAGCTCATCTGGTCACGCTGCTCCACCACCGCCACGCGCCGCTGCGGCCACACGGTGTGCACAAGATCGTTGTGCCGATAGACACTCCGCACCTGACCATCGAGCGAGTCGATGCGCTCGAACTGGTCACGCCCTTCGCCGTAGTGCGCGATGCGGGTGCTGGCGACCGTGCCGCCGGCACTCACAACCACGGTGCCCACGAAGTTGCGCTTGTTGGCGGCCTCTTGGATGCGCGTCAGCCACGCACGCGTCTCCCGCGCCTCAACAAAGGGGTCACCGCTGACCACGGCCGTCTGCGCCAGGGCCAGCGGACAGGAGGCAACAGCGGCACAGGCGACGACGAAAGCGGGCAGGCGAAGCAACATGGTGGCTCAGCGCGCCGGCATTTCAACCGAAGCGTTGCGAAGAAGGCCCGATGGCCCCCCGGGAGCGAGCTGCCACCGAACCGCTTGTGCGCCGCGAGGTACTCGTCCAGACGCGCATCACGCACCAGCTGACCGCTGAGCACCACGCTCGGGGCTTCGCCAGTCGCAGACGCCGCCTTGTCGCTCAAGGCGACGGCCTGCAACGCAGACGGGACCTGGGCGACGGACATATCGGCACCCGCCTCCCGCGAGGAAGGCCCACCGGCCATCTGGGTCACGACCAGCGCGCCGGCCACCACCGCGAAGCCTGCCGCGACCGCTGCAGGCGCCATCCAGGAGCGGCGGGCCCGCGTCGGCGCAACGGTTGCCGCGGCTGGGACGCTTGCGGGCGCCAACACCACCGGCTCGTCGGCCAGCCGCTGGCGCAGCGCCAGCAGGAACCGCGCGTCGCGCTGGGCGTCCGACACCAGGTCTTCGGAACGCATCACATCACCGATCAGGTGATAGGCGTGCCAACGACTGCGCATCTGTTCATCGTCGCGCCATGCACGGCACGCCGAGACGACGGCGGACGGAGTCAGCTCACCATCCATCAACGCCGACAAATCTTCCGTCGCAGGCCTTTCGGCTTCAGACCGTTGAGACATCACAACCTCCAACTCTCAAAACCATCGTCATGCCAAGGCGCTACCAGCGCTCGCCCTCCCGCGTGTCCAGCAAGGGGCGCAAACGCTGTGCGATTGCCTCGCGAGCGCGAAAAATCCGAGAGCGAACCGTGCCGATTGGGCAATTCATGACCTCAGCAATCTCTTCATAGCTGAGCCCTTCGATCTCACGCAGGGTAATGGCCTGCCGCAAGTCCTCGGACAGCGCTTCTATGGACGCGTTCACGGCAGACGCGATTTCCTTGCTCGCGAGCATCGCATCGGGTGTTTCGCCGTGGCTTAGTTCGGATTCAAGCCGGGAAGTTTCGTCCTCCTCGTCGCGAGCGGAGCGTGCGGATTCCGTCACGATCGGGTCGCGTTTGAGGTCGACCAGCGCTTTCTTGGCGGTGTTCACCGCAATGCGGTAGAGCCAGGTGTAGAACGCGCTCTCGCCCCGGAACTGTGGAATCGCCCGGTAGGCGCGGATGAAGGTTTCCTGGGCGATGTCGGGCACGAGGTCGACGTCGCGCACCATACGACCGATCAGGCGCTCGATGCGCCGCTGGTACTTCACCACCAGCATCTCGAACGCCTTCACGTCGCCTTGCTTGACGCGTTCGATCAGCGGTGCATCGGCGTCAGTGGCGGTCATCAGAAGGGTTCAGAACGGCGCCGCGGAGGGCTGGGGAACAGGCCGCGCGCAATATACCGTAGCCCGCAAGCCATGCCATGCCAGCTCGTGCCCACGACGCTGCACCGGCACCCATCGCCCGCGCCAAGCGCCCTCGGGCACAAAGCGCAACAGCAACCAGCTGCCGAGATCCAAGGCAACGGCCAGTCGGCCAGCCTGCGGCTCCTGCCCTTTGGCGTCCTCTGGCCCAAGATGCCAGAGCTGGCCATCCCAACGCAAGCTCGTGGGTGCCAGACGCGAAGAACGCGCCAGCTGGCCGACCGAAGCCGCCACCAACCCCAGAAGAGAGAGGGCAAGCCACTCGGGATGGACCTGCATCGCACCCAGCGCCCACCCGGCCGTCGCGCCCCACGCCGCCAAGGCCAAGGCCGCGCAGGCGACGCGCCACACCCCAAAGCGGTGAACGGTGATCTGGAACGGAGGAGGCGCGTGCATGAGGGGCGCCGAAGCCGGATCGCGCGGTCGTGCTCAGATGCGCTTGAACACCAAAGTGCCGTTGGTCCCGCCGAACCCGAAGTTGTTTTTCACGGCGTAGTCGATCTTCAGGTCCCGCGCCGTGTTGGCGCAGTAGTCGAGATCGCACTCCGGGTCCTGGTTGAAGATGTTGATGGTCGGCGGAGATATCTGGCGCTGCACGGCCAGCGTGGTGAATACCGACTCGATGCCTCCCGCGCCCCCGAGCAGGTGGCCGGTCATGGACTTGGTCGAGTTCACGACGAGCTTCTTGGCGTGGTCGCCGAAGGCCAGCTTGATCGCATTGGTCTCGTTCACGTCACCGAGCGGCGTGGAAGTACCGTGTGCATTGAGGTACTGGACCTGGCTGCCATCGATGCCGGCGTTGCGCAGCGCGGCACGGATCGAGCGTTTCGGGCCGTCCACGTTCGGCGCGGTCATGTGGTACGCATCGGCGCCCATGCCGAACCCAGCCAACTCGGCGTAGATCTTGGCGCCGCGCTTCTTGGCGTGCTCGTACTCTTCGAGCACCAGCACACCGGCGCCTTCGCCGAGGACGAAGCCATCACGGTCCTTGTCCCAGGGACGCGAAGCGGTCTTCGGATCGTCATTGCGCGACGACAGGGCGCGTGGCGCGGTGAAGCCGCCGATGCCCAGCGGCGAAATGGTCGACTCGGCGCCGCCGGCAATCATCACGTCGGCATCACCGTATTCGATCAGGCGAGCCGCTTGGCCGATGGAGTGCAGGCCGGTGGTGCATGCCGTCACGATCGCAAGATTCGGCCCGGCGAAGCCGAAACGGATCGACACGTGGCCCGAGATCATGTTGATGATCGACGCCGGCACGAAGAACGGGGAAATGCGACGAGGCCCACGCGAGGTGTATTCGCCGTGCGTCTCTTCGATCATCGGCAGGCCACCGATGCCCGACCCCACCAGACAGCCGATGCGCTCGGCCTGCTCTTCATTCAGCTGGTCACCGGTCGGGAGCCCGGCATCCTGGATCGCCTGCGCCGACGCGGCAATGCCGTAGTGGATGAAGGTGTCCATGTGGCGCGCTTCCTTGCCGGGGATGTAATCCTCGACCTTGAAGCCCTTCACCTCGCCGGCGAACTGGCAGCTGAAGCCCGAGGCATCGAACCTCGTGATCGTGTCGATGCCGGATTTGCCGGCCACGATATTGGCCCAGCCTTCTTCCACCGTGTTGCCGACGGGGCTGATGAGCCCGAGGCCGGTGATGACGACGCGGCGACGTGACATGGATACAGCTCCGGGAAGAATCAGGCCTTCTGGTGCTTCAGCGCGTAATCGATCGCCAGCTGGACGGTGGTGATCTTCTCGGCTTCTTCGTCGGGGATTTCGATGCCGAATTCGTCTTCCAGCGCCATCACCAGTTCCACCGTGTCAAGCGAGTCCGCGCCCAGGTCGGCCACGAAAGCCTTTTCATTGGACACATCGGCCTCAGGCACGCCGAGTTGTTCGGCAATGATCTTCTTCACACGTGCTTCGATATCGCTCATGACTCCTCCAGGAGGGTTTACGTAAACAGCCCGAGATTCTACGGCCTGTAGGGTGGGTGCTCTAAGACACTCCCAAGGCACTGCCGGCGGGCAAAAAACCGGTGGTGATCTGACGTTGGCAGCGATGCTCAGTTCATGAACATGCCGCCGTTGACATGCAATTCGGTACCGGTGATGTAGCCGGCCTGCGGCGACGCGAGAAACGCCACCGCGTGGGCGATGTCGGAGGCCTGACCCAGGCGACCGAGCGGGATCTGCGTCATCAGCGCGCTGGTTTGCTGCTCCGACAGCTTCTTGGTCATGTCGGTCTCGATGAAGCCCGGCGCGACGCAGTTGACCGTGATGCCGCGGCTGCCCAATTCCCGCGCGAGCGATCGGGTCATGCCGGCCACGCCCGCCTTGGCCGCAGCGTAGTTGGCTTGGCCGGGGTTGCCAGTCGCACCCACCACGCTCGTGATGTTGATGATGCGGCCATAGCGCTGCTTCATCATCGACTTGGTGACGGCACGGCTGGCGCGGAAGACGGCCTTGAGGTTGGTGTCGATCACCGCGTCCCAGTCCTCGTCTTTCATGCGCATCGACAGCATGTCGCGCGTGATGCCGGCGTTGTTGACCAGCACATGCAGCGCACCATGCTCCTTGACGATGGTTTCGATGGCAGCCTCGAGGGCTTGGCCGTCGTTCACGTTGAGGCTGATGCCGCGGCAACCTGCGTGGCCCGCCAGGCCTTCGGAGATGGCCTGTGCGCCGGCCTCGGTCGTGGCGGTGCCGATCACCTTCAGGCCCTGCGACGCCAACTGCAACGCAATCACGCGACCGATGCCACGCGATGCCCCGGTGACCAGTGCCACCTGCCCTGCGAATTGAAGCTCGCTCATGCCAGCGCTCCCTTCACCTCGGCCAGCGTGGCCGGGTCGTACATCGCCAAGCCGGTGGCCTCGGTGTCGATGCGTTTGACCATGCCGGCCAGCACCTTGCCCGGGCCGCATTCGACGATGTGAGAAATGCCGCGCGCGCGGATCGCCTGGATCGTCTCGACCCAGCGAACCGCACCGAAGGATTGGCGGTACAGCGCATCGCGGATCGCCACCGGGTCGGTCTGCAAGGCCACGTCGATGTTGTTGATGAGCGGAATCTGCGGTGCTGCGAGCACCGTGTCGGCCAGACGTAGCCTCAGGGCTTCACCAGCGGGCTTCATCAGACTCGAATGGAACGGGGCCGACACCGCCAGCGGCAGGGCGCGTTTGGCACCCTTGGCCTTGAGCACTTCGCAAGCCCGGTCGACGGCGGCCTTGGTACCGGCAATCACGGTCTGCTTCGGGTCATTGAAGTTCGCTGCCTCCACGGGCTGGCCGACTTCGGCCGCCGCTTCGGAACAACCTTCGATGACTTGCGCGGCGTCCAGGCCCAGGATGGCAGCCATGCCCCCCTGCCCGACCGGCACCGCCTGCTGCATCGCCTGGGCGCGGAAACGCACCAGCGGCAGGGCCTGGGCCAGGCTCAGGCTGCCGGCCGCGACAAGCGCGCTGTATTCACCGAGCGAGTGCCCGGCCACGACCGCCGGCTGGGCACCGGTTTCCGCCAGCCAGGCGCGGTAGCAGGCGATGCCCGCCGTCAGCATGTAGGGCTGGGTGTTGGTGGTGAGGTCGAGCGTCTCCTTCGGCCCGGCCTGGATGACGGCGGCCACGTCTTCACTGAGCACTTCGGAGGCCTCGGCCAGCGTGTCGCGCACGGCAGTATGGTCGCCCCAGGCATTGAGCATGCCCACGGACTGCGAACCTTGCCCTGGAAATACAAAAGCAAACGGTGTCATCGCAACGCCTCTTTGTCGGTTGTCTGCAGCCGCGCTCGGCGGCTCGCCATCGAGCCGTCGTGGCTCAGAAATCCAGCAGCACGGCGCCCCAGGTGAAGCCGCCGCCCACACCTTCGAGCATCAGCGTGTGGCCGCGCTTGATGGAGCCCGAGCGCACGCCTGCATCCATCGCCAGCGGGATCGAGGCCGCCGACGTGTTGCCATGCTCGTCAACGGTGACGATGACCTTGTCCAACGGCAGCTTCAGCTTCTTGGCCGTGCCGTGCATGATGCGGATGTTGGCTTGGTGCGGGATCAGCCAGTCGATGTCGGCGGCGTCGCGCTCGGCCTTTTGCAGCACCGAGCGGGCCACGTCTTCCAACACACCGACCGCCAGCTTGAACACCGCCTGGCCGTCCATCTTGAGGAACGGCACACCCATCACCTGACCGTTCGACACCGCACCAGGGGTGCAGAGGATGTCGACATGGCGGCCGTCCGCATGAAGTTCGGTAGCCAGAATGCCCGGCGTATCGCTCGCTTCGAGAACCACCGCGCCGGCACCGTCGCCGAAGAGCACGCAGGTCGTGCGGTCGGTGAAATCGAGCAGACGCGAGAACACCTCGGTACCGATGACCAGCGCCTTGCGTGCCGCGCCGGTGCGGATCATCGAGTCGGCAATGGTCAGCGCATAGACGAAGCCCGAGCACACGGCCTGCACGTCGAACGCGGCGCACCCGGCGATGCCGAGCTTGCGCTGCACGATGCAGGCGGTCGACGGGAACACCATGTCGGGCGTCGACGTGGCGAGGATGATGAGGTCGATCTGCGAGGCCTCGACATTCGCCGCGGCCAGCGCATTGCGCGCCGCTTCGACGGCGAGGTCGCTGCAGGCGACGTCGGCCTCGGCAAAGTGACGCGCATGGATGCCCGTGCGGGCGATGATCCAGTCGTCGGAGGTCTCGATGCCCTGGGCCGCCAGTTGGGCGGCCAGGTCGGCATTGCTCACACGCTTGGGCGGCAGATAGCTGCCAGTGCCCGTGATGCGTGAATAGCCGGCAGAAGAAGGTGAGGTCATGCAGCGAGGGCGGCGTCACCCGAATTCGCAGACTCTTCTGCAGTGAGGCCCGGGGGCATCGCCTGGAGCGTCTCTTGAATCTGGTCGTGCACCCGGTCAAGCAAACAATTGCGGGCCGCATCATAAGCCCGATTGAGGGCCCCTTCGAAGGCGAACGCGTCGGCAGATCCGTGGCTCTTGAACACAAGGCCGCGCAAGCCCAGCAGCGCCGCGCCGTTGAAGCGCCTGGGGTCGATGCGTCGCTTGAGGCTGTTGAGGACCGGCAGCGCCGCTAGCGCCGCCATCTTGGTGAAGATGTTGCGGCTGAATTCCTGCTTGATGAAGCCCACCAGCGTGGCGATCAGGCCTTCGGCCGTTTTCAGTGCCACATTGCCGACGAACCCATCGCACACGACGATGTCGGTCGTGCCTTTGAAGATGTCATTGCCTTCGACGTTGCCGTAGAAGTTGATGTGGTGGCCTTCGGCCGCGGCGCGCAGCAATTCACCCGCCTTCTTGATGGTCTCGCTGCCTTTGATGACTTCTTCGCCGATGTTGAGCAGGCCCACGGTCGGGTTGTCCTTGCCTTCCACGGCCGACACGAGCGCGCTGCCCATCACCGCGAACTGCAGCAGGTGCTCCGGGGAGCAGTCCACATTCGCCCCCAGATCCAGGACGGTGGTGAAACCATCGCGCTCGTTGGGCATCACGGTCGCGATCGCGGGGCGATCGATACCTTCCATCGTCTTGAGCAGATAGCGCGCGACCGCCATCAACGCACCGGTATTGCCGGCCGAGACACACACATGCGCCTTGGCGGGCTGGCCGTCGGGCCCGGCTTTGAGCTGGTTCAGCGCCACGCGCAAGGAAGAGTCTTTCTTCTTGCGAAGCGCGACCTCGATCGGGTCGTCCATCTCGACCACTTCACTGGCCGCCACGACGGTGCAGCGCTCCCACTTCGCCGCTTCTGCGAGGGCATCGGCCTTGCCGACGAGGATGAGCTGCGCCTTGGGATGCGCGTTCAGGAAAGCCCGGCACGCCGGCAAAGTGACCGACGGGCCGTGGTCGCCACCCATGCAATCGACGGAGAGACGAACCATGTCATTGACAGGATGCGCCACAGAGGGATTCATGGAAACGTCACACAGAAAAGCAAACACCCGACACTGCAGCGTCGCGCAGGCCGGGTGGGGATGTGGCTTCAAGCATCAGCGGTGAACGCGATTCGTCGCGAACAGGCGCCAGATGGCGCCGAAAGCCGCTGCGGATCAGGCGTCTGCCTTGCTCTTGAGCACTTTGCGCCCACGGTAGAAACCGTTGGGGCTGATGTGGTGACGCAAGTGCGTCTCGCCGGTGGTCGGCTCGATCGCGGTGCCCGGGTTCGTGAGGGCGTTGTGCGAGCGGTGCATGCCGCGCTTGGAAGGCGACTTCTTGTTTTGCTGAACAGCCATGGAATTGCTCCTTAGATCTCCTGCAGCTCATGCTCTGGGCGAGCACAGGAGCCAGGGGTTGGTGCCGTCGGTGGACACCCGAACGGAAAGCCCGCAATTCTAGCATGGGGCCGCCGCGAATGGCTAATTGGGCAAACCGCCCCGCTTCAGCGAGGCGAGAACTGCGAAGGGATTGGGCTTTTCCTCGACCTCCGCCGATTCCTCGGCCGCCACCTGCAAGGGCTCGGGGCAAATCTCATGGCGTGGCACCAGCGGCAACTCGAGCAGAAGCTCGTCTTCCACCAAGCCCTTCAGGTCCAGGGCCCGCGTGAGCGCGAGCACGTCGTCCTCGCTATCGGCATCCAGTTCGGCGGCGGCATTTTCGCCCTGGACGAAGAGGAACGAGCGCGCTGCATTCACCTCGACCGGCACCGGCTGCAGGCAGCGCTGGCACTCGAGCATCACCCGGGTGTCGGCCTTCAGGTGCAGCCAGACCTGCGGTTGGCCGCCCCGCATAGGGCGGTGCTCGCCCTGCACCTGCCATGAGACTTCGCCCGTCGCCGCGCCGGCAACGGCCGATGCGGCCAAGCGCTCCAGGTCGGCCACGGGCCACACCCCGTCGAGCGTCTCGCCCGCTTTGGCCAGAGCCTCGACGTCGAGCTTCGAAGGATCAAAATCGCGCGCTTTCATGGCAGCAGTTTATGCGGCCGCCTGCCCCGACAATTCGTCCCCATGACCGAACGCCCTCCCCTCATCCTGGGTTCGACCTCCCGCTACCGGCGCGAAATGCTGCAACGTCTGCGCCTGCCATTCGACGTGCAGTCTCCGCAGGTGGACGAAACACCGCACACCGGCGAGACGCCCCCGGCACTGGCCCTGCGCCTGGCGCTGGCCAAGGCCCGCGAGGTGGCGACGCGCTTCCCGCAGGCGGCCGTGATCGGCTCAGATCAGGTGGCCGACCTCGCCGGGCGCCCCATCGGCAAGCCGGGCGACCATCAGCGTGCCACCGAGCAGCTGAGAGCCATGCGCGGTCGGGCCGTCGTGTTCCAGACGGCGGTGGCCGTGGTCTGCCTGGCAAGACACTACGAAGCCAGCGCCCTTGTGCCGGTCACGGTGCGCTTTCGCGACCTCAGCGATGCAGAAATCGAGCACTACCTGCAGGCTGAGCAACCCTACGACTGCGCGGGCAGCGCGAAGTCGGAAGCCCTCGGCATCGCCTTGCTGAGCGCCATCGAATCGGACGACCCCACGGCCCTCGTCGGCCTGCCGCTCATCAAGACCTGCGAACTGCTGCGGGGAGCCGGCATCGATCCGCTGGTCCCATGAACAACGCACCAGGCCAGCTGATCCTCGTCCCCAACACACTGGACCTGGGCAGCGGCGTCGACACCGATCTGCGCCAGGTGCTTCCCGACGGCGTGCTGGAGACCGCCGCGCGACTGGCCCATTGGGTGGCCGAGAACGCCAAGACGACACGTGCCTTCTTGAAGCGGGTCGACGCCCTGACGCCACTGGCGCAACCCCTGCAGGCCCTCTCCATCGTCGAACTGCCACGCCCCCCGAAAGGCGCCAACCCCTCGCCCCCCGCCGACTGGCGCCCCCTGCTGGCCCCCGCACTGCAAGGGCACGACATCGGACTCATCTCGGAAGCCGGCCTCCCGGCCGTGGCCGACCCCGGCGCCGGGCTGGTGCAGGCAGCGCATGCCCTCAAGATTCCCGTGCGCGCCCTGAGCGGCCCCAGCTCGCTGATGCTGGCCCTGGCGGCCAGCGGTCTGAATGGGCAGAGCTTCGCCTTCGTCGGCTACCTGCCGGTGGACGCCGGCGAGCGCGCCGCACGTGTTCGCGAGCTGGAATCCGTCTCTCGGCGAGCCGGACAAACCCAGCTCGTCATCGAAACCCCGTACCGGAACGACACCCTGCTCGCCGCGCTGGTGTCACAGCTTCGAGGCGACACGCTGCTGTCGGTCAGCTGCGGCCTGACCTTGGCTTCGGGGTGGACCCGCACCGACACGGTCACCCAGTGGAAGTCTGCGCCCGCCCGCATGCGGGCCGACGTGCCGGCCGTGTTTTCGTTCCTGGCGCGCTGACCGCGGTCGACTTCAGTTGTCGGATGTGGCTGGCGGCTTGGCACCGAACAGCGCCGCGACCTTCTTCTTAGGCTTGATGTTGGGAGACAGCCCACGAGCCGCCGACGCCGGGGCCGGCTTGCTGCGCTCCCACGCCGGCGCCTCCTCGGAGGACGAGGGGCTCGGCTCGTAGGGTTTGTCGAAGAAGGGATCGCGCGACGCAGGCCTGGGTGCGGCATAGCTTCGCGCCGGGCGCGGTGCCACTTCGTCCGACGGCACGTCGCGTCCGCGGCGGCGATCGTCGCGGTCGCGCGGTGGCCGGCCGTCGTCCAGCTCCAGCGGCTCGAGATCGATCTTCTTCTTGATGAGCTTCTCAATGTCGGCGACGAGGCGGGTGTCTTCGCGAGTCACCAGCGTCATCGCCAGGCCCGAGGCCCCTGCGCGGCCGGTGCGACCAATGCGGTGCACGTAGTCCTCGGCGTTGAACGGCACGTCGAAGTTGAACACCGCCGGCAGGTCGGCGATGTCGAGGCCACGGGCGGCCACGTCGGTGCAGACGAGCACGTCGACCTCGCCGCGCTTGAAAGCATCCAGCGCCTTCAGGCGCTCGTCCTGCGACTTGTCACCATGCAGCGCGTTGGTGCGCAGGCCATCACGCTCCAGCGAGCGCGCCAGCCGCGCACAGCCAAGCTTGGAGTTGACGAAGACGATCGCCTGCGTGATCTCACGGTCCTTCAGGAGCTTGCGCACCGCAGCGCGCTTGTCGTCGGTGGCCACGCTGAAGAAGCGCTGCTCCACCGTGGACGCCGTGGCATTCGGGCGCGCCACCTCGACGAGGATCGGGTCCTGCAGATAGCTTTCGGCCAGCCGCTTGATCTCGGGCGAGAAGGTTGCGGAGAACAGCAGGGTTTGTCGCTGCTTGGGCAGATAACTCAGGATACGCTGCAGGTCGGGCAGGAAGCCGATGTCGAGCATGCGGTCGGCCTCGTCAAGCACCACGTACTCGACCTGATTCAGCACACAGTTCTTGGCCTCAATGTGGTCGAGCAGGCGCCCCGGTGTGGCGATCAGCACCTCGACGCCCGTCTTGAGTTCGAGCGTCTGCGGCTTCATGTCGATACCACCGAAGACCACCATCGCCCGGAGCTTGGTGTACTTGGAATAGGTCTTGATGTTCTTGGCGACCTGATCGGCCAGCTCGCGCGTCGGCGCCAACACCAGGGCCCGCACCGGGTGGCGGGCCGGCGAGGCGCTGCTGTTTTCGTGCTTGAGCATCTTCTGCAGCAGCGGCAGCGAGAACGCAGCGGTCTTGCCGGTGCCGGTCTGTGCGGCGCCCATCACGTCACGACCGGCGAGCACGATCGGGATCGCCTTGGCCTGAATGGGCGTCATCGTCGTGTAGCCCGATTCCGCGATCGCACGTTCCAGCACGGGAGACAACCCAAGCGAACTGAACTTCATGGCGGCCTCCGGCGATTCAGGAGGCGCGTCGTCCCCTGCCAGGGGGACATTGGAAAAGTTGGTTGCAACAGAGGTCATTCTAAGATTATCCCTTGTGGGGCCGGATCGTCCGCACACGGGCTATTTGAGGACCTCGGCGAGCGATAATCCTTCCCTTGCTCCACATGAGCCCAGAGCGCTTGATCGCTTCCCGAATCGAACACGGAACTTCCATGAAACGACGACTGATCATGTGGGTCACGGCCTTGCTCGTCATCGCGCTGCAACCGATGCCCGCGATGGCCTACATCGACCCCAACGCCAGCGGTGCGCTCTTTCAGCTCCTAGCCCCTTTCTTCGCAGCTCTGCTTGCGGGCTGGGTGGTAATGCGCAAGGCGGTTTCGCAATTCCTTCGAAACGCTTGGAGGCGACTGACAAGCAAGGTCCGGCAGTGACCTCGGCCGTTCGCGGCAGACCCCACCTGCCGCTGGTGCCGCCGGGCCCGATGCCCCTCCCTTCGGCCTGGAATCTCTTCTGCTTCACCTTCGTCGGCCTGAGCCTCGTATGGCTTCCACTATCAGTGCTCGAAAAGATCGACGCGCTGCTGGCCTTCCTCACCTGGCGTGAGGTCCTCCACGATGTGGGACTGGCCGTCCTGCTGCTCAGCGCTTGCGCGGCGATCCTCTCAGCTCTGGCCTGGGGCGTAGGCACATTTGCCCGCCTTTTGAAGTGCAGCGAAAGAACAATCCGCCAGATCCGTTGGGCGTTCGTCTACCTGCCTATCGCCCTGCTGTGTGCAGCGCAGTTCTTGTATGCGGCCAAGTTGTGGATCGAGAGCGTGACGCCTCTCAAGCTGACGCTCGCGACGCCCTATAAGCGCGGAATGTTGCTAGCGCTGGCGGTCCTAGTGGTGTTGTCCCTGTGCCGATTCGGCACGCTCCGCGTCGCCCGCAGCACGGTGGAATCGGCCCTGGCCATGCAGTTCCTGGCGATAGCGACCCTGGCAGCGGCCACAGCGTTCATGACGTGGCACCCTCCAACCATCGGCCAAGCGCCCCCACTCGCACGAGGACCAGCGCCGACCGAGCCACTTCCCGACATCTTCCTCATCACCGTCGACTCGCTCGCCGCAGAGGACGCCAACCTGTGCAAGCCGGTCCCCTCCACCATGCCGCACCTGCAGCGCTTGGCAGCGCGGTCGTCTTGCTTCACCAATTTCCGTGCGGTGTCGACCATCACCCAGCCGACTACCACCACGATCGAAACCGCAACGCTCCCCTGGACCCATTGGGTCATCCAGGGCGGGCGCGTGCCGCCCCACCTGGCCGAGCAAACCTTGGGCACCTCGCTGCGCAAAGTCGGCTACAGCACACACACGATCAGCGCCGCAGCAGGCGCCAGCCCGCTCAACCGCGGCACACACGCGGGCTACGACAGCAGCAGCCTCGTCCCCTCCAAAGCCTGGTACACGAAGCTCAACCACGTGTTGCATGTCTTCCCGGACGCTCGCTCGCTCCCGTACCTGGTTTCCATCTTCACCAAGGTCGCCGAAGAGATCGACATCCACCGGCTCTCGGATGAGAACCCTTTCCCTCCAGAGCTAGCAGTTGCCCAGGCTCAAGCCATCGTCGAGGGATCTTCGTCCCAACACCCGCTCTTCGTGTGGGTACACCTCTGGCCACCACACGCCCCATACCTCCCACCACCAAGTACCAAGTACAAGCTGCTCCAGCGCGGCGAACTGGAAACCTGGGGCGAACAGATGGCGCAAGTCGACCGCTACCCACCCTCGGCACAGCCTATGGTCGACAAACACCGCCTGCGCTATCGCGAATCTATACTGGCAGTAGACGAAGTCCTGGGCAAGTTCCTCGATGGGCTGCAGAGGACCGGCCGGCTTGACAAAGCGCTGGTCATCGTCACTGCCGATCACGGTGAGTCGTTCGAGCGAGGCCTGTTCGGGCACTCCAGCGAGTCGCTGCACGAAGCCGCCATCAGGATCCCGCTGTTGATCAAGCTGCCGGGACAGCAGGCTCAGCGCACGATTGAGGCGCACTCAGGGCAGGCCGACCTGACGCCCACGGTGCTCGATCTCACGGGGCAGGCCCCGCTGCCCCAGGCAGAAGGTCGCTCGCTGCTGCCGCTCCTCATGGGAGAGGCGTCTGCAGCCTTGCCGATCTTCTCGATGTCGGTGCAGCGCGAAAGTAGGTTCCGACCGATGGCCCAGGGCCACTACACGGTGCTCGAAGGTCGCTACAAGCTTGTCTACCACCACGCGAAGAACCAAAGTGGATTCTACGACCTCGAGGCGGACCCGAAGGAATTGCGTGACCTCACGTCGGATCGACCTGAAATCTCGTCACGCCTGCTAGCGCTCGTGAAGAGTCGCATCCGACTGGCAGAAGCCGAGCGGCAGCGCCACTTCGGTGGCCCCGGCCCAGCGCTGCCTTAGCCCAGCCGGGCGTTGAGGAGCTGGATCAAGCTGTCGGCTCCTACATCGGCACTGTGGCCCACGTTGTAGATCCAGCGATCGCGAAAGGCTCGGATCGCGTCTCGATGATCCGATTGCCTGGCATGGAGGGTGGCGAGGTGCTTCGGCAAGTCCGCCAGTTCTGACTCCGCCAGCACATGGCCCAGGTGTTCGCGCGCGAACACTTCGATCGGCTCGATGCCCAGCGTAGCGTAGGTCGGGTTATTGACTTTGCGTGGCAGGTCTACGAACAGAACTGGCCGCTCGCAACCCAAGGCGAATTCGAAAGCCGCGCCAGACCAGTCGCTCACCATCAGATCGGCATCAAGCAGCGAGCTGTGACTGTCCGCTGCAGTGTCAATCCGCACATTGGCAGCCCGGTCACACCACTGCCTCACGCAGGCGATGACGTGCGGAGCGAGTCGCAGGGTTTGCGGGTGGGGGCGCACAATGACCTCCCAATCGGTGTCCGCCAGACTGCGCATCAGTGCATCGGCATGGCGCTCGAGCAGGCCGTGCGCCCCCCACGACGGAGCTACGAGGACGATCGGGCGCGGGCGCAGCGAACGCTGTGCACGTGCCGATTCAGCCAGGATGGCGTCGAGCCGACCGTAGCCGTGGCGCAACAAGGCTTTGCCGGGGCGCCCCTGCTTCGCCTCCAGCGCACGGATCTCGGCTTCGTGATGCGGGCCAGCGCACAGGATCACATCGAAATGGTCGAAGGCACCGGGTCGATACACCATGTGGCTGCTGACCGCAGAGTGATGCAGGTAGGCATAACACCTCGTGCGGGGGGAACGTTTGATGTGGAAGGAGTCGAGGTCAGGCATGGTCATCAGCAGCAAGTCAGCCTGAAGCGAACTGAAGAAGAGCGTGCGCACGTGCCCATCGCCAATGACAAGCGAGGCTAATTGCGGGTGCCGGAGACCAACGCCCGGGTCAGCCTCGGTCGAGGAAACGTAGGTCAGGTACAGGCCCTGCCTGTCCAGCAGGGCCTGTACCACGGGCCCGAGATGAGGCCAAGAAGCAGGCCCTTCGCTGTAAACAACCAATCGGCGCTGCGCCGATGGCAGTCCTTGGAAATGTAGGTATTGCGACAGGTGCCGCCAGGCTCGTCCCCAGCTCATCAGGTGGTACCGTCGTAGACCGATGCCAACAGCCCCTGCTGCAAGGCCCTCTCGTAGCGCTGCAAGTCCTGGGTGCTGTCGAGTTCCAGCCACCCATTGGTCACCTTCGCGGCCAGAACCGGGACCGCCGCGTCGATGTGCGCCTGCAAGTAGGAGGTCATGTACATTTTTTCCTTCGGCCGACCATCCTGGACCGAACCCGCCACCATGCCGTCGTAGATTGAAAAGAAGCGTGACGCGAAGCCACGGCCCACCTTGACGAGACCGATGTATTGGCCCTGGATGTCATCCAGGCTTCGAGGCTTGCGGCCCAACTCGACGATGCGGCCCTGCGCATCGAGCTTCATCGTTTCGGCATCGGACAGCGGATCGTCCATGCGCAGCCGCCATAGACGCTCCCACCCCAGATCGACCACGACCGCGATCGGTGCATCGCGGTCGAGAAGGGTCTGCAGCACCCGTGGCTCGTACACGATGTCGCCATACGCGATGACAACGTCTTCCGCCCCATCGAACACCGCCGCTGCGCAACGAAGGCTCGCCACCATGTTGGTCGACGCGTAGGCGGGGTTATCGAAGAGGCGCAGGCCGCGGCCCCAGAAGGCGACGCGCGCGTGCCCCGTGACCACGCTGACATCGGTAATGCCTGCGCGACCGAGCACGTCAAGTTGCCGGTCCAGCAGCGTGGCACCTGCGAAGGGCACCAGTGCCTTCGGGAGTTGCTCGGTCAGGGGCCGCAGGCGCGTGCCCTCCCCGGCGGCTAGGATGACGGCACGTGTCATGTCAAGGGGTCTCGAAAAGTGACCGCAGCCAATCCTGCGCAGGCGGAGGGGCTGGTTCGCGCTCGGGGTGCCACATCACGGCGCTCCAGGGCAGGTGGTCATGCTCGGCAGCTTCGACGTAGCCGGCGGCGTCCTGCATCAGCGGGTGAAGTCCGGGCGCCAAGCCACTCGCTGGGATGCCAAACCCGTGGAAGCTGTTGACTGTCATACCGTCGGCCAAGCCGGCGAATCGCCGGGCGGGCCAGCCGGTGCCATGCAATTCATGTCGCTGAGCGATGTGCCCAATCACTGGAACGATGTGGCCGCCCAGGTACATGTTCATGGCTTGCATCCCACGACACACACCGAGCACCGGCCACCCCACTTCGCGCGCAAGGTCGAGAAGTTCGAACTCGGTCCGGTCTCGTTCAGTAGCGGCCGGCGCGGTCGACGACATGCCGCTCAAGTCGTTGCCCCCTGTGAGCAGCAAGGCGTCGATGCCTAGCGCCCGAGCCCAGGCTGCAGGCGCCTGCAGGCTGTTGGGTACCGGGACGGGCACCCACCCGAGAGATTCGATTCGACGTGCCCATCGATGGTCCAACGCATCGCGACGCTCGTCGTAGCGTTCGATGACGTCCACTCGTTGGGAGATGGCGATGCGCATCAGTGCAGTTCTGTGATCGTGCGCAAGCGGCTGTCTAGCCGAAGGCGGCGGCACGCTGCCAATCGATGGTAGCGTTTCTCTCCAACACCCAGGGCCGCAGGCAAACCGAATTCCGCGGCCCGCACCGCCATGTGCGAGTTCGCCCCGCCATAGGCGGTCACCAAGCCGGCGATGCCCTTGCCGAACAACCAGTCGTGGCCAGGGTCCGCCCGTAGGATCAGCACCACCTTTCCGGCGAGTCCCGTCGGCGCGGCGGCAACTTCGTCGAGACAGACAACCTCTGCGGTCACCGCGTTGCCGACGAAGCTTGCCGAGGCCTCCGGGTAGAAGAAACGAAGGAAGTCCTGCGCGTCCACCAGCACGGGCGGCAGCTCGATGCCCAGCGCCAGCGCGTGTACAAGCGCGCCTTCTTCAGCGCGCATGCGCAGGCTGCCAGCGATGTCGGCGCCAATACGACCCGACTGGACCGCCTGAAGATCCTCCAGCGACAGGTGCGAGAGTTCTTCCCGCGACACATTCATCTCTTGGCCGAAAGCCACCAGTTGATCGAGCGCTCGGCTCAGGCCACGTGTGAAGACAAACTTGGCACGCTCCCTCCCAGCAATTGCCGCACGCATGAAAAAATCGGCCTGCTCGAAATTCACGTTCAGTCCCAGCTGGGTCAAACCCGCCTCGAAACGCTTCTGTGTCTCCATGGGCCAGGGCGTGCCGTGGCTCTGCCGATGGGCCAGTGGTCGCTTGGCCACATCCCGCGCCAGATAGTGTTCTGGCGCCTCGGCGTAGCTCGGGGTGGTGATCTCGTACGTCCCCGGGCGCAGGTGGCCATGTCGGACGAGGAAGTCCTCAAGACTCATCGTGCCCAACTGCAACTGCTCCACATCTTCCTGGCAGTCGGTCGCCACAGTGCGAATCGATTGCAGGTAGACAGCCTGCTCGTCTTCGTCGATTACACCCGTGGCGACCGCCGATTTCAGCAGCGCAGTGGCAACGAACCCTGCGCGCGCCAAATGCGCGAACGCCAGCGTGCCGAAGCGGCAGCAATCGTCGACCAGGGCCAAGGCCTGCCGCAACGGCGCAAGCCCCGGCGCTTGCAGCAGCATCGCCAGTCGGGCCGAAAATTCGTCCACGGCTCGGGCGTCTCTGTGAACACGATCGAAAGCATGACGCGTCAGGCGCAGCAAGGCGGCGCGCAGATGCGCCACTTCGGCCGGACTAAACCCTTCGGCAATCAGACGTTCGCCACGCTGATTGAAATCAAAACTCAGACTGGTGAATGCAACTTCGAACTCGACCTTGTCGTGCAGGTCCGGCTCTGCGACGAGCCGATCGATCGCGTGATCCACGAGACGTGCCGCCAGCGCATTGTCGACATCGGCAGGGATGAAGCTGTTGAGAGACGCGCGCACATCGATATAGGGATGCCCGGCAAACACCTGCATCAGTGGCTGGGGTTCGACCGCGCGATAGCCGTACTCGCGCCGCTGCCGGGCCCACACGCTATTGGTAATCAGTGCCGCGTAGAGCGAGCATGCCAGCCTTCGTGGCCTCGTGCCGATAATCTCGGCAGGGTTCCAGTCGGTCATCACGCTGTAGACCGTCCGCCGGCCGAGCACGAAAGGTGCTGGAGCCTGCAAACGCTGGAACTCCCTCTGCGCTACTTGCAATGAGCGCTCCACGAGTTCGTCACTGCCGCGCCAATGGCCATGGCTGATGGCGATTGGGCGAGCCTGGAGCACGTGCACCTCGCCGGTCGAGGCAACGATGAACTCGATATCCAGCGAGTCGTGACCGACCAGATCCTCGATCTCGCGAACCGCCTCCAGCAGGCGAGGCATCGCCGCCGGGGCACCTGGCGGCAGACCAGCCGCGTTGCGATGCATGACCAGAGTTTTCAGCCCGACGCCCGCGCCGGATGTCACGGTGTCGGATGCGCCCGATGTCTCGTCATAGTTGAAAACCCGATACGGGGCGCCGTGGCTCAGGGTGCGTGTCATCACCACCCCACTGAAGGCGATGTCATCCACCATCCGCTGGACGAGAACCTGATGGTGCAGGCTGGTATCAGCATAGGACGCGACCACGCTGCCGATGGCGGCTGCCACCACGCGGGCATCGGCAGCATCGACATCGAGAACGCTGTCGAAACGGCCAGCGTGCGAAGACTGAAACCCATCTTCACCCAGTGCACTGCTGCGCACGATCAGCCTCGCAGTGCCAAATGCCCCACGTACGCGCGA
Organism: Rhizobacter sp. J219; assembly: GCF_024700055.1. Classification (GTDB taxonomy): domain Bacteria; phylum Pseudomonadota; class Gammaproteobacteria; order Burkholderiales; family Burkholderiaceae_C; genus Rhizobacter. The sequence goes on along the minus strand of NZ_JAJOND010000001.1, from coordinate 5,034,831 downwards.
CATCCAGATCGAAGGATCGGCCCGCCATTCGCCCACGGTGAAGGTGACCTGCTCTCCGATGCGACTGCAGCGAACCATTGGACGCAGGCGCTGCAGCGTCTGCGCCTTTGTGCCGAGAACGAAATGCGCCACATCCTGAGGCGCGTTCAGCTCCGCCCAGTCGCCCTGGCAATCAACTGCCGTCACCTGCAAGCCTTCGGCGACGAATGCGTTCAGAAGCTGTGGGAAATCCCAGCGTGCGATCTCTGGTCGCGCCGCCCATAACCGCAGCAACGCCACCGCACGTTCACCCAACCGCGCCAGTCCGACGAACTCCGCATCAGGAGCGGGTGGCCGGGCCGATGCTGCCCTCCCGTGGGCGCTGAGCAAGCTTCCCTCCGCGCCCAAAAGCACCACTTCAGCCATTGACAGATCTGCCATGGAGCGGCTGTCATAGCGTTCCCGCCAATGAGAGTCCACTGCGATCACCACATCCGCGGCGCGGCCACACACCTTCCGGACCAGGTCGACGCGGTAGAGGACGTCGGCGTAGCTCACCAGGCACGAGAGCCCGAGCTGCCCCTCGGCCTTGAGCAAGGACCCGACCACGCCGGTCGCGGCCCAATCGGGGTTGATGACCGCATGCAGATCGGGATAGAGAGCCACGATCTCGGGCAAGCGATAGCCGCCAACGAAAACCACTTGCCCGCATGCCTCACCCAGGGCGTTGATCTGCCAGTCGAGGACCCGGCCGTTGCCCGCGATACCGAACAAGGCCGCCGGCTGCTGTCCTCGTGCCGGCCGGCCCGCACCAAGAATGATGGCTTTCCCTGGCGGAGCAGTCACGATGCAGCTCCCACTTCCAGCCGTCGATACACAAGACGGCGAATGCGCTCGTTCATGAAATGGAAGGTGACCCCCTCGTCCTCACGCTGCGCCACGGCCGGCAGAGCGTGCAACGGGCCTACTGCCTGAGACACAAGGCGCAGCAGCAAGACCGCACGCAGGGCGGGGTCGACGAAGGAATACAGCAGGCGGTAGGCCATCGGAGGCGGCAACGCGGCAAAACCATCGGGCAGCGGCGGAGACTCGAACTCTGCGGCCAAGAGGATGCCCCCCATGTCCAGCCCTGGACTCATGTAGAAGGCTGTTGCTCCGGGTCGGCCTCGCACCAGCATGGACCAGAGCAGTCCGTCTGCACCCCGCACGTCGGGCAGGTAGCCCGGGTGCACGTGAATGAAGCGGGTGTTCGCAATGCCAAGCAATTCCGCAGGCACCATCCCACCTCCGGTAAACAACACCGCGCGACGCCCGGGCAGCCCGCGCAGGAACGACGCCAAGGTTGGGTCACCGAGCCCGTCGACGAATACCTCGTCGACCTGATCGGAATAGCGTGAGTAGTCAGGCCGCTCGATCAAGCACCGGTACAACGACGCGTCGAATTCGTACGCCCGGGCCAGCGTCTGCAGCCAGGGTTGGCACATAGCGGCATGGTGCCTCAGGAATTCCCTAGGCCAATGGTTCATCCGCAAATCATGCAGACGTCGGGCCAGCGCCTGCCGGGCGAACCTCGGCAACCAAGGCGCCAGCGGGCGGCCACTGGCCACATCGCGCTTCTGCGTCATCAGGATGATCCGCTCCACCCGATGGCCGGCTGCAGCCAGCATGCCAAGGTAGCTGCGGGCCATGGGCCCTTCATACACCAGCACCGTAAGGCCAAGCACGGACGTCACCGCAACCGCTCCTCGCAAAGCGCCAGCAGGGCCTCGTCAAGCCGAGGTATCAGGGCACGCGTTTCGGGTTGGCCACGCACGTGATCCAGGCAGTTGAAGGCGGAGTTGGCCCAACGAAGTGCGCACCCCCGGGCCGACCCGTGGAAGCCAGCATGCGCGCGCCGCGCCGCCTCGGCAAAGACCAGCGCGAGGCCGAGATAAGCATCCGGACTCACCTCTTCGGTGGACGCCGCCTTGCCAATACCCGGTTCATAGGTCGTCTTCACGCTGCGGGCCACATCGATCTTGCGCTGGTAGCGCTCCCGCCGGAACGCCGCATCTCCAATGGCTGACGGATCGACCAGCATGCCGGCGACGTCGCGCTCGACCTCGCTGGCGCTGGGCCGCAACGACCGGCTCAGCGCTGGCGCATGCGCCGCATACAGCTCTTCCAACAAAATTTCCGCTCTGCTCGCCATCGAGGCCTTTCAAGGGACCACAACGAAGTGAAGGCGAATTATGCGAGCGCCGCCGGGGTTTGCGCCGCTGCGCACCGACGGTACGCAGCACTAGAATCGGTTCGCGTGCGAGGCGCCTCTGGCGCACCTTTTCTACGTCCAAACCATCAGGGCACACATGATTCTTGTCACCGGCGGCGCTGGTTTCATCGGCGCAAACTTTGTGCTCGACTGGATCGAGGCCACCGGCGAGCCGGTTGTCAACCTCGATGCCCTCACCTACGCCGGCAATCTTGCCAACCTCAAGTCGCTCGCCCAGGACAAGAGGCACATCTTCGTGCAGGGAGACATCGGCGACGGGGCGCTGGTCGACCAAGTTCTCAAGGCGCATCAGCCACGCGCCATCGTGCACTTCGCAGCCGAGAGCCATGTCGACCGCAGCATCCACGGCCCAGGCGCCTTTGTGCGGACCAACGTCAACGGCACCTTCACCCTACTGGAAGCCGCGCGCGGCCACTGGATGCAGTTACAAGGCGCTGCGAGGGAGACCTTTCGCTTCCATCATGTGTCCACCGACGAGGTCTATGGCTCGCTCAAGCCAACCGATCCGCCGTTCACCGAGACCCACCCCTACGAGCCCAACAGCCCGTATTCGGCAAGCAAGGCCGCGAGTGACCACATGGTGCGTGCCTGGCACCACACCTATGGCCTGCCGGTGGTCACGACCAACTGCAGCAACAACTACGGCCCCTATCACTTCCCCGAGAAGCTGATCCCGTTGATGATCGTTAACGCGCTGGCCGGCAAACCTCTACCGGTGTACGGCGACGGCATGCAGGTGCGCGACTGGCTATATGTCAAGGACCACTGCTCTGCCATCCGTGAAGTGCTGGCCCGTGGCAGGGTAGGCGAGACCTACAACATCGGCGGCTGGAACGAGAAGCCCAACATCGAAATCGTGAAGACGATCTGCGCATTGCTCGACGAACTGCGCCCTGACTCCGCCGGCAGCTACGCCCGCCATATCACCTATGTGACTGACCGTCCAGGCCACGACCGTCGCTACGCGATTGACGCCCGCAAACTGGAGCGCGAACTCGGCTGGAAGCCGGCCGAAACTTTCGAGACCGGCATCCGCAAGACGGTGCAGTGGTATCTCGATCATGCCGATTGGGTGGCTGAGGTTCAGAGTGGCGCCTACCGCGATTGGGTCGCCCGCAACTACGCCGACCGGTCGGCCAGATGAAGATCCTGCTGCTGGGCAAGAACGGCCAGGTCGGCTGGGAACTGCAGCGCTCGCTGGCGCCGCTGGGTGAAGTCATCGCCCTCGACTTCGACAGCCCACCCCCCTGACCGCCGACTTCTCCAAACCTGAATTGCTTGCAGCCACCGTGCGGGCGGTTGCTCCGCAGGTCATCGTCAACGCGGCAGCCCACACCGCGGTCGACAAGGCCGAGAGCGAACCGGAACTCGCCCGTGCGATCAACGCGTCGGCCGTCGGCGTGATTGCCCGCGAAGCTGCGGCAATCGGCGCCTGGCTCGCGCACTACAGCACCGATTACGTCTTCGACGGCAGTGGAAGCACTCCGTGGATTGAAGACTCGCCCACTGGCCCCCTGAGCGTGTATGGCGCGACCAAGCTCGAAGGTGAAGAAGCCATCCGCGCAAGCGGCGTCAAGCACCTCATCTTTCGCACGAGTTGGGTCTATGCCACCCGCGGTGGCAACTTCGCCAAGACCATTCTGCGACTGGCCAAGGAGCGAGACCGACTGACCGTGATCAACGACCAGATCGGCGCCCCCACAGGAGCGGATCTGCTGGCCGACATCACCGCGCACGCCTTGCTTGCGGCCCAGCGGCAGCCGCTCTTCTCGGGCACCTACCATGCCGTCGCTTCCGGCGAGACAAGCTGGCACGACTATGCCCGCCACGTGATCGAGTTTGCCCGCCTGAACGGGCAACTGATCAAGGTCGCCCCCGATGCAATCGCACCGGTGCCGACCAGCGCCTTCCCAACGCCTGCAAAGCGCCCTGGCAATTCGCGCATGAACACTTCGAAGCTGCAACAGGCGTTCGGGTTGACCTTGCCGCACTGGAAGGTCGGCGTCGAGCGCATGCTGACCGAAGTGCTGACCTGAACAACCCTCCACACAAGCACCCATGAGCACCGCATCCCCCCGCAAGGGCATCATCCTCGCCGGTGGCTCCGGCACCCGGCTGCACCCGGCCACGCTCGCCATCAGCAAGCAGTTGCTGCCGGTCTATGACAAACCGATGGTGTACTACCCGCTGGCGACGCTGATGCTCGCGGGCATCCGCGACATCCTGCTCATCAGCACGCCACAAGACACGCCACGCTTCGAGGCGCTGCTCGGTGATGGCGCCAAGTGGGGCATCAACATCAGCTACTGTGTACAGCCGAGCCCGGATGGCCTCGCGCAGGCGTTCATCCTGGGCAAGCAGTTCGTGAGTGGCCAGCCGAGCGCGCTGGTGCTGGGCGACAACATTTTCTACGGCCACGACCTGCAGCGGCTGTTGCACTCCGCCGCGGGTCGCTCCACCGGCTCGTCGGTGTTTGCGTACCACGTGCACGACCCGGAGCGTTACGGCGTGGTGGACTTCGATGCCAACAAGCGCGCGCTAAGCATCGAGGAAAAGCCCAAGCAGCCCAAGAGCAACTACGCGGTGACAGGCTTGTACTTCTACGACGAGCAGGTATGCGACATCGCGGCCAGCATCAAACCGTCGGCGCGGGGCGAACTGGAAATCACCGACGTCAATGCCCGTTACCTGCAGCAAGGCCAGCTCAACGTCGAGATCATGGGCCGTGGTTATGCCTGGCTAGACACCGGCACTCACGACAGCCTGCTCGAAGCCAGCCAATTCATTGCCGTGCTCGAGAAGCGCCAGGGCCTGAAGGTGGCCTGCCCCGAGGAAATCGCGTTCCGTTCCGGCTGGATCACCACCGAACAACTGGAAAATATGGCCCAGCCCATGCTCAAAAACGGGTATGGCCAATACCTGATGCAAATCGTGAAGAGCCAGATCTTTTGATGAAAGTCACGACAACTGCTATCGAGGGCGTGCTCATCCTCGAACCGAAGGTTTTTGGTGACGAGCGCGGTTTCTTCCTGGAAAGCTTCAACCAAAAGGCGTTCGACGATGCCGTGGGGCGCCATATCGACTTCGTGCAGGACAATCAATCGCGCTCCGCGCGAGGCGTGTTGCGCGGCCTGCATTTCCAGAAACCTCCGCACGAGCAGGGCAAGCTGGTACGTGTCACTCACGGCAGCGTCTTCGACGTGGCGGTCGACATCCGCCCGGGCAGCGCCACCTACGGCCGCTGGGTCGGGGTGGAATTGAGCGCCAGCAACCATCGCCAGCTGTGGATCCCGCCCGGCCTGGCGCACGGATTCCTTGTCACCAGCGACAGCGCGGACTTTCTATACAAGACGACCGGCTACTACGCCCCTTCATCGGAAGGCGCCATCCGCTGGAACGACCCCACGCTCGGCATCGACTGGCCCCTGGATGGTGTCGATGCGGTGCTGTCGCCCAAGGACGCAGTTGCTCCGCTGTTCTGATTCGCGCTACATCGGGCCGACGCCCCGGTGACGGGCCCCGCTTCCCTGCCCCCCGTTCAATGGTCAAATCCGGTGTTCGCATACCCACCATCCAAGTTTGCCCGCACGACGTTGCCGCCCCCTCGCTGTCCACCATTCCGCTACCTGACGAATGAGCACCTCGCCCCTTACCGTCGCCGTCATCGGCCTAGGCTACGTTGGCCTGCCCCTCGCCGTCGCCTTCGGCAAGCAACACCGCACACTGGGCTTAGACCTGTCGAAGGAAAAGGTCGCGGCCTATCAGCGCCATGTCGACCCCACCGGCGAAGTCTCCAGCGAAGACCTTCGCGCCGCCACCCAGCTCACCTGCTCGACCGATCTCAGCCTGCTGTCGCAGGCTGACTTCATCGTCGTCGCCGTGCCGACGCCCGTCGATGACGCGCATCGCCCTGACTTCACGCCACTGGAGAAGATTTCGAGAGCGTGGGCCGCTACATCAAGCGCGGCGCGATCGTGGTGTACGAGTCCACCGTCTACCCCGGTGCGACGGAAGAGGTTTGCATTCCCATTATCGAGAAGTGTTCAGGGCTCAAGTGGAAGCAGGACTTCTTCGTGGGCTACAGCCCCGAGCGCATCAACCCGGGCGACAGGGAGCGTACGCTCACGAAGATCGTGAAGGTGGTGTCGGGCGACACACCGGCCACGCTCGAGACGGTGAGCCGCATGTACGGCTCGGTCATCACCGCCGGTGTCTACCCCGCTAGCAGCATCAAGGTGGCCGAAGCCGCCAAGGTGATCGAGAACACGCAGCGCGACCTCAACATCGCGCTCATGAACGAACTCGCGGTGATCTTCAAGCGCATCGGCATCGACACACTCGAAGTGCTGGAGGCCGCGGGCACCAAGTGGAACTTCCTGCCCTTCCGGCCGGGCCTAGTCGGCGGCCACTGCATTGGCGTGGACCCGTACTACCTCACGCACAAGGCGGAGATGCTCGGCTACCACCCGCAGGTCATCTTGGCCGGTCGGCGCATCAACGACAACATGGGCAAGTTCATCGCCGAACAGACCGTCAAGGAGATGCTCGCGGCCGACCTGCCGGTGAAGGGCGCCGACGTCATCGTGCTCGGCCTCACCTTCAAGGAGAACTGCCCCGACCTGCGCAATAGCAAGGTGATCGACGTCATACGCGAACTTGAGACCTACGGCATCCGTGTGCACGTGTGCGAGCCCACCGCGCAGCCCGCCGAGGCCATGCACGAGTACGGCATCGAGTTGAAGCGCTGGGACGATCTTCCACCGGCACGTGTCATCGTGGCCGCCGTGGCGCACCAGGAGTTCAAGGAGCTCTCAGCACCGACACTGGCCAGAAAGATCGGCCAGGGCGGCGTGTTCGTCGATGTGAAGTGCGCCTTCGATTCCGAGGCCCTCGCCGCCGCGGGCCTGACCGTGTGGAGGCTTTGAGGTGCATGTACCGAGCCGCTACGAGCAGACGCTGGCCGCCCTGCGTGAAAGGCCGCGGCGCTGGCTGATCACCGGCGTCGCAGGGTTCATCGGCAGCAACCTGCTCGAGTGCCTGCTTCGCCAGGGCCAGATCGTCACCGGCCTGGACAACTTCGCCACCGGGCACCGCCGCAACCTCGATCAGGTGCGCGCGCTCGTGAGCCCGGAGCAGTGGTCGCGCTTCAACTTCATCGAGGGCGACGTGAGAACGATCGAGGCCTGCCAGCTGGCGTGCGAAGGCATCGACTACGTGTTGCACCAGGCGGCCCTGGGCTCGGTGCCAAGATCCCTTGCCGACCCCATCGCCACGAATGCCGTCAACGTGACCGGCTTCCTCAACATGATGGTGGCCGCGCGCAGCGCCGGCGTACGCCGTTTTGTCTACGCTGCCAGCAGTTCCACCTATGGAGACCACCCAGGGCTGCCTAAAGTCGAGTCCTTGATTGGCAAGCCGCTGTCGCCTTACGCCGTCACGAAGTACGTCAACGAGCTGTACGCCGACGTCTTCGCCCGGTGCTACGGCATCGAGTCCATCGGCCTGCGCTACTTCAACGTCTTCGGCCCGCGGCAGGACCCTGAAGGCGCCTACGCCGCCGTCATCCCGAAATGGTCGGCCGCGATCCTGCGCGGCGAGACCGTCCACATCAACGGTGACGGCAAGACGAGCCGCGACTTCTGCTTCGTCGACAACGCCGTGCAGGCCAACGTGCTGGCGGCCACCACCACCGATGAACGCGCCGTCAACCAGGTCTACAACGTGGCCTTGGGCGACGAGACCACCCTGACCAGGCTGTATGAGCTGCTGCAGGAGCGCCTGGGCCCGCGCCGCAAGGGCGCCGCAACCTCGCAACTCGTGTACCGTGGCTTCCGCGACGGCGATGTTCGGCACTCCCGCGCCGACATCTCCAAAGCTGCCGAACTGCTGGGCTATGCCCCGACCCACCGCATCGCTGCTGGCCTGGACGCCACGGCCGACTGGTACGTGCGCAGCCTCTGACCCCAAGACTCACGCCCACCCCACCATGCAGATCGCCAACCGCTCGATCGGTCCCGAGCACAAGCCCTTCATCGTGGCCGAGGTTGCTCAGTCCCACGACGGCAGCCTGGGCACTGCCTTCGCATTCATCGACGCGGCACGCGAATGTGGCGCCGATGCCATCAAGTTCCAGACCCACATCGCCAGCGAGGAGAGCACCGCAGCCGAACCCTGGCGCGTGCGCTTCAGCCGCCAGGACGCGACACGCTACGACTACTGGCGCCGCATGGAGTTCACCCAGGCTCAATGGGGAGAACTCAAGGCCCACGCCGACGCGCGCGGCATCATCTTCCTGAGTCCGCCCTTCTCCATCAAGGCGTGCGAGTGGCTCGCCGGATTCGGCATGGCCGCCTGGAAGCTCGCCTCCGGCGAGGTGCACAACGAGCAACTGGTCGAGTGGATCGCGGCGCGGGGGGAGCCGATGATCGTCTCCAGCGGCCTGAGCCGCCAGGCCGAGACGGCTGCTCTCGTTCAACGGCTGCGTGCGCGGAGCCTCGACCTGGCCGTACTGCATTGCACGACCCGCTATCCGACGCCACCCGAAGAGGTCGGCATGAACATCTTCGAGTCCTTCGTGCGCGACTACGACGGGCTGCCGGTCGGCCTGTCGGACCACTCCGGCACCACCCACCCCGGCATCGTCGCCAGCTACCTGGGCGCCTCCGTAATCGAGGTGCACCTGACGCTGCACTCGAAGATGTTTGGCCCCGACGTCTCGTCGTCGCTCACGCCCGACCAGCTCTCCGATCTCGTCAAGGGCAGCGAATTCGCCTGGCGCATGCGCATGCACCAGGTCGACAAGGACAACCAGCTGGGTGTACTCGTCAAGGAACGCAGCATCTTCGGCCGCAGCCTCGTCGCCGCGCGCGACATCGCCGAAGGCGAAGTACTGGACGAGGCCATGGTCGCCTTCAAGAAGCCCGGCGGCGGGCTGGTCTACCAGGACCTGCACAAGCTGATCGGCCGCAAGGCCCGCCGCGCGCTGCCGCGGGATCACAGATTCGGAGAAGAAGATGTCCGCTAAACAACGGGTGTGCGTGGCCATCACGGCCCGACCCAGCTACTCGCGCATCCGCACAGCCCTCGAAGGGCTTGCCGCAGCGCCCGGCGTCCAGCTTCAGGTGCTTTGCTCCGGCTCCGCCCTGCTGGACCGCTACGGCCGCGTCGTCGACCTGATCCGCCAGGACGGCTTCGACGTGATCGAAGACTCTACACCTTCGTCGAAGGCAACGAGCCCATCAACATGGCGCTCACCACCGCCAACACCATCCAGCACACCGCGTCGGTGCTGCGCCGCATCGCCCCCGACTGGATGATGACCATCGCCGACCGCTACGAAACGCTGGGCACGGCCGTCGCCGCAGCCTATGCCGGCGTGCCGCTGATCCACGTCCAGGGCGGCGAGATCACGGGCAACATCGACGAGAAGGTACGCCACGCCGTCACCAAGCTCGCCGACGTGCACTTCGTTGCCAACACGCAGGCCCAGGCCCGCGTTCGCCAGATGGGCGAGCACCCGTCGTCGGTCCATGTGACGGGCTGCCCCTCCATCGACATCGCCCGCGAGGCGATGGCCATGCCGATCGAAGAAGTGCAGGCCGCGATCGACGCACTTGGTGTCGGCACGCATGTCGACCTCCGCAGCGATTTCCTCGTCGTGCTGCAGCACCCCGAGACCGACAGCTACGACCACAGCTACGAGCGCATGTCGGCCACGCTGGACGCCGTGGCCGAGGTCGGCGTGCCCACGATCATCTTCTGGCCCAACGTGGACGCCGGCTCCGACGCCACCTCCAAGGCCATTCGCGTCTTCCGCGAATCGGGCCGCTTCCAGAAGGCGCACTACATCAAGAACCTCGAAGGCCACCTCTTCCTGCGCCTGCTGGAGCAGAGTCGCTGCCTGATCGGCAACTCGAGCGTCGGCATCCGAGAGTGTTCGTACATGGGCACGCCCGTCATCAACCTCGGTGACCGCCAGCACGGCCGAGAGCGCGGCAGCAACGTGATCGACTGCGACTGGGACGCGCTCGCCATCCGTGCCGCCATCGAGACCCAGCTCAAGCACGGCCGCTACCCGAGCTCCACCATCTACGGTGATGGTTATGCCGGCGAGCGCATTGCGCGCATGGTTCAGGGCCTGACGAAAACCACCACGAAGCGTTTCCATGAGGCCTGAAATCCTCGCGCTGATCCCCGCCCGCGGCGGCTCCAAAGGCGTGCCCCACAAGAACCGCCGACTGGTGGCGGGCAAGCCGCTCATCCGCTACTCCATCGACTCAGCTCAGACGGCCGGCCGGATCACGCGGATCGCCGTCACGACCGACGACCCCGAGATCGCCGCGATCGCCCGCGATGCCGGGGTCATGGTGGTCGATCGCCCGGCCGAGATCGCAGCCGACCAGAGCCCGGTGATCGACGCAGTGCGCCATGCGCTCGGCACGCTGCGCGAGCGCGGCCTCCCAGAGTTCGATGGCGTGGCGCTGCTGCAGCCCACCTCGCCACTGCGCACCGGGGAAGACATCGACCGTGCCGTCGACCTCTATCTGCACGACCGCAATCCCGTGTGCAGCGTCTACCGCTGCGAAGACAACCACCCGGCCCGCATGTACTCGATCGATGGCCAGCGACTGAAGCCGCTGATGCCCGAGCCGACAGCGTGCGGCGGCAGGACCTGCCGGCCGTCTACCACCGCAACGGCGCGCTCTATGTCTTCGGCCAGCGCGAGGTCGAGTCGGGCCAAATCATCTCACCGCTGATGACGCCATACGTCATGGATCCGTCGGTCTCGCTCAACGTGGACACCGAGTTCGATCTCGTCGTGCTTGAGGCGATGCTGTCGCGCCCATGATCCCGATCCTGCTCAACGAACCTGACGGATTCCCCGCAAGCGCCATTGAGCGGCTGCAGCGCATCGGGCCCGTGCACCGGTCCGACGCAGCCTACCCGGCGGAGTCCATCCAGGTCGTGTTCGTGCGTCTGCGCGAGCGCATCGGCGCCGAATTCCTGCGCTGCCACCCGGCGTTGCGTGTCGTCGTCAGCCCGACCACGGGGCTCAACCACCTCGACACGGCGCTACTGGCCGAGGCTGGCGTCGAGGTCATCAGCCTCAAGGGCCGCACCGCCTTCCTTGATCACATCCACGCCACGGCCGAACACACGCTGGCGTTGGCGCTCGCGCTGATTCGCCGACTGCCCGCCGCGCACCGCGACGTGCTCGCCGGCGCCTGGAACCGCTATCCCTTCCAGGGCAGCGAACTGTATGGCAAGACCGTGCTGCTGCTCGGCTATGGCCGCATCGGCCGCCAGGTCCATGCGCTGTACTCGGCCTTCGGCTGCCGCATGCTGGCCTGCGACGTGGTAGAAAACCGGGTGCCCCCTGCCCTGCGCTGCGAGCTGTCGTCCGCGCTTGCACAGGCCGACCTGGTGTCCATCCACGTCAACCTCGAGCCCGGCACGCACGGGCTGGTCGACGCTGCGGTGCTCGACCAATTGCGTACGTCCGCCGTCATCGTCAACACCTCGCGCGGCGAGATCGTCGACCAGACGGCGCTGCTGGAGCGTGTGGCCGACGGACGTCTCGGTGGCGCTGCAATCGATGTGCTGGTCGACGAGCCTGCGCCGCTCACGCCTGCGGTGCGCGCACTGATCGAGCGTTGCGGCCCGCGACTTGTGGTCACCCCTCACATCTCCGGCTTCACCGCGGAATCCTTGACGACCGTCGAACAGCATGTGACCGATCTGCTGCTGGAGGCTGCAGAGCGACTCTGATGCGGCTCGAGATCGTTGCGCTAATGTTGTCGTTCGGCACGAGCAGCCTGTTTTGGCTGCTCGCAGCCTTTCGCATGGAAACCACCGTCTACGGCACCATGATGCAGTGGCAGGCGCTGCTGATGGTGAGTGCCGCGTTCTTCGCGTGGCGCACGCATGATCTGGTCTTCCACCTCCAGAAGCACCATGAGACCACGCTGCGGCAAGCCTATTTCACGGCAGTGAAGCTCGAAATCGCGCTGACGGGCGCAGGCACGGTCTGCGCAGTCCTTCTGCTGCAAGCAGCCCCCTGGTTTGGCATTGCGGAAGCCTCGTCTGATGCGCTCGCGATCGGGCTGGTGTCGCTGCTAGCGAACCTCACGGTGTTGCAAGGTTCTGCGACCGCCTATCTGCGCACCTTGCATCTCGACCGTCGCATCGCGCATGTCGATCTGATCACCGGAGCCTGCTGGGCAGTCGCCGTGGGGCTGTTGTGGGTACTTCCGGCCGACATGCCCATGGCCGTACTCACGACGGGCCTGGCCGCCGCCTCAGTGCGGGCACTCGCGCTGGCCTGGTTCGCGTTAAGCGCGGCTCGGGTCCAGCATGATCCCCTCGACCGGGCCCCGCCGGCACTCGACCTGCGCAGCCTCGGCAAGTTCCTGCTAGCAGGACAGCTGACCAATTTCGTCAAGAACAATCTGCTGCCCATCGAAACCCTGTTGCTGGGCCGTCTTGCAGGCGCCGATGCCGTGGCACTGTTCCGTTTGGCCAGATCGCTGTTGAACCTGACCACCGTGATGCTCAACATCAGCTACCAGAAAAGCTTCGTTCTGCTGGTGAAGGCCGCTGACGAATCGGCGCGCCTGAAGGCCATCCGCCGAATGACACGCACCTCCGTTCTGCTCTGGGCCGGCTCGTTCCCCATCGTGTTCCTGGCGGCATACATCTTCGTCGCACTGCGACACGACGATGCGTACGACCAGCTGCTGGTCGTGCTGGCGCTGGCCGCGGTGGCTACGCTGCCGATGGCCTTGCAACAATCCGTTTTCGCCGCGTTGTCGCTGGACGGTGACTTCAGGAGAATCAACATCGCCTATGTGATCGGGCTGCTGGCGCTGGCGGGCACATGCGTCGTGCTCCGCCATGCCATGACGGTGAACCTCTTCATGATGTGCATTGCGACGAGCGGTTTCGTTCGCTGGTTCATGATGAGCAGTTCTTTTTCTTGGATACCTCGAAGGAAACAACCGTGAGCCGGATTGCCATTGCGCTCCCCTATGCGGTTTCGATCCGCGATTTCGTGCACAGCGGCGCGCTCGATCAATTGATGAAGGATCCCGCGAACGAGCTGGTGATCTACACCATGAATCCGGCGATTCCCGAACTCGCCGATGCCAAGCTGCGCGGTGTGGAGATCAAGGCGATCGCGCCCTACAAGGACTCCCTGCCGGAGCGGATTTTCAAGGCCTGCTACCCGCTCTTCTTTGCCGCCCAGTTCGTGTACATCCAGCAGGCGCTTGCACAGCGCCCCCTCCGACGCGGGCTGGCCGCGGTTTGCATGGCTCTTCGACGCCTGCTCGGAACGCCAGCGACCCTCAGGCTCGGCAGCTGGAGCCTCTTGGCCATGTATCGGCTGCGCCGCCCCACGCGCCAGCTCGATGGCAACATCAAGCTCCTGGTAGGAACCCGCTCACTGATCAACTCGCTCGACTACGGACTGATGGCCGAAGCCGCAGCCAACGGCGTGCCCTTGATGACCGTCGCGGGCAGCTGGGACAACTTCACCACCAAAGGCTACTTCCCGTTCCCCGCCCGCCAGACCGTGGTCTGGAACCTGAAGATGAAGCAGGAGCTGATGGATCTGTTCAAGGTGCCTGGGGGGAACATCCAGATCGCGGGCTATCCCCGTGCGGCCTTGCTCAGAAACCGCGTCGGCGACACCAACCCTCAGGCCTATCTTCAAAGCATCGGCATTAAAGGCTTCCGCAGGTATGTGCTCTACAGCGCGTCGTATGGAGAGCTCACTCGCGTCCCCGGGCACGAGATGCCGGTGGAATACCTGGCCATTAAGAAGATCTGCGAGCGCCTGGTGCCTGGCCTGCCTGCCGACACCTGCGTGCTGATCAGGCTGCATCCGTTCTCCAAACAGGAAGATCGTGATTTCTTCTCCGCGCTGGAGCGATGCTTCACCTACGTGCCGGGCCGGCAAGATGCCTACGTCGAGCGTGTGATGAACGACACCGATGAGCGACACCTGGCGCAGCAGATCGCCTATTCGGCATGCGTTGTGTCGATGGCGTCGACCATGTCGATCGACACGCTTTGCCTGCGCAAACCCATCCTCAACATTGCCTTCGAGCCCATCGCCGACATGCCCTTCCATGAGGGCATCAAACGGTTCTACGAATTCAACCATTTCCGCGATCTGGTGAAGACCGCCCGCCTTCCACTGGCCACCGATGTCGAGCAGGTGATCGATTTCGTGGACCGCTGCATCGAAGGGCGGTACGCATCGCCCGTGGACTATGCGGCCTTCCAAGAGTGGTACGTGCCGGACGACTCAGCGGAATATCCATCCAAGGTGTGCGCCGCCATCGAAAGCAACGTTCCAAAGGCCGCACCCAGCCACGACCGCCCGATTGGCACCGCGCGCGCCTGACTCGCGCATTCACGCAAACGAAGATCTGGAGAATTGATGAGCGACACACAACCCATCAGCGTCCCGGGCCGGCTGCCCGGCGTCCGATACGACCCGGTGGAAAACCTCGAGTTCTGGCCCATCTCTTCGCAGACCAGCCAACGCCAACATGAAGAGTGGACACAAGACGAAGACAACGCAAGCCTCTATCGCCAGTCGATCGAAGAACGCCGCAAGTTTCTGAACTACAAGGCCAAGCATCTGAGCTGGGGCCGAAGCGACTACTACTTGCGCCGCATGGGCATCCCCATCAAGGGAAAGATCCTCGAGCAAGGTGCCGGCTGCTTCTGGCTGTCGTCGTACCTGTCGAGCTTCCCAGATGTCGAGGAAGTGATCGGCGTGGAGCTGAGCAAGGATCGCATACTTGCCTTCCGCGATTTAGCCTGTGAGCTGTTTCCCGACAACCAGCGCCAGAAGATCCGCTATGCGGTGGGTGACATGCATGCGCTGCACGTGCCCGACAACTCGATCGACATCGTGGCCTGTGATGCCGTGCTGCACCATGCCGACAACTTGGTGGCCATGCTGCGCGAATCGTGGCGCGTGCTCAAACCGGGTGGCTGGTTCGTCGCGCTGAGAGAACCCACGATCTCGAACCTCCGATTCAAGCCCCCGCGTTTCCACTCGCGCTACCCGGAAGACGGAAGCGCGATGTACTACTACAAGGATGGCTGGAAGAGCGCCTTCCTCAACGGGTGGTTCGAGAACATCCAGATCCACCACTTCATGGAATACGGGCTCATCAGGGGCCGCGCCGCGCCCTGGATGGTCCGTCGCCTGCTACGTGCCATCGACCTGCGCATCTACCTGAATCTCTATCCGAAGGTCTGCATCGCTGCGCAGAAACCGAAGTGACTTGACGCGAAGCGCCTCAAAGAGGGCGACTTCGACGCGATGTTCGAAGACGACTTCCGCTTCAACAACATTTACTCGCTGGCCTACCTGCCGCACCATCTCGGCGACGCCGACAAATTCACCTGCGGTCGCTGCCGCTGGCCGTCACGCGGACTCTGGGTGAATGCGCCGCGGCGGCCTGACTCGTCGAACAGCGGCAAACATCACTGACATCTCCGGAATGAAAATCATGGCGCCCAAGGCTCTGATCCTCACCAGCGACAAGCCGCGACATCGTTTTTTTGCGGCAACTATCGCCTCCCGGTTCCTAGCCCCATTTGCACTGCTGGAACAGAAGAAGAGCTACTACACCGAGCAATTGGCCAATTCAGAGGCGGTACGCCAGCACTTTGCGCGCAATGCCGAAGCCGAGGCGCTTTGGTTTCAGATCGACGCCAACGCCTTCGAACCGGAACAGCGCCGCGTTCCCGACATCAACGACCCCGCCTGCATCGAGTGGGCACGGGACCAGGGCTTTGACGTGGTGTGCCTGTACGGGACCGGCATCCTGGGGCCGCAGTGGCTGTCCGCATTCCCGGACCGGATCGTCAACCTGCATCTCGGTCTGTCCCCGTACTACCGCGGCTCGGCAACGCTGTTCTGGCCCTTCGTTCATCGGGAACTGCATCTGTTGGGAACCACCATCCACCTGGCCACCGCCAAGGTGGATGGTGGAAACATACTGGCCCGTGTCCGCCCGGATCTGCGCGAACAGGAAGACTACTACGCCATCACCCATCGCCTGATCCGCGACTCGATACTGCAAGTGCCGACAGTCATCGGTGACTATTTGAGCGGCACGGTCACCGCCATGCCGCAGGAACAGGTGAAAGGTCGGTTCTGCCGCAAAGCCGACTTCAACGACCTGGCACTGCAGTCGGCCCTTGACTATGCCGGTACTGGCTTGGCCGCTGCGGAGATCGCCAACATTCGCTCGCTGATGCCATGACACTGCTGGCCATTAATCACCACTACTACCGTACCGAGTCGACCGGTCGCGGCATCTACCCCACCACGCCGCAGGCATTGCGCGCCGAAGTCGAGCAGGTCGTCGCTCATGGCTGGAAGATCGGCGACCAGCGAGACCTGCTGGATCATCTAGAAGGACTCGACCGACCGCGACGGTTGTGCGTGCTGACATTCGACGACGGCCTGAAGGAGCAGATGACAGCCATCGTCGATCTCGCGGCCGTCGGCGCGTGTGCCATCTGCTTCGTGCCCACCCAGCCCCTTCTGGAACTGCAGGTACTGGATGTGCACAAGTTGCAGATGGTCCGTGCTCGCCTGCCCGACGAGCAACTTGCGGACATGCTGAACCTCAGGTTCGGCTTCCATGGGAGGGAGTTCGACGAGCAACATCTGGCGATCCAGTATCGCTACGATGCGCCACTGAGCCGACGGGTGAAGTACTTCCTGAACTTCATGCTGGAGCCTCAGGCGCGGGACAGCTGGCTCTCGCAAGCCTTCTCGGATCTGCTGGGAGACGAGCGCGCCGCTGCAAGCTCGCTCTACATGACCGAAGACGATCTGCGGCTGCTCGCTCGCCTCGGTCTGATCGGTTCGCATGCCCACAGCCACCGTCCGCTGGCCACCCTGGATGCGGCAACCCTGGGTTCGGAGTTGCAGAGGTCTTTCGACGAACTCAAGCGCATCACCGGCGTCGCACCACTCGGTATCTCCTACCCCTACGGTGGACAATCCGCGGTCAGCCAGGCTGTATTCGACGCCGCCACTGACTGCGGCTATCGATACGGATTCACGATGAAGCGCGGCACTACCGAAGTGACCGAAGCCTTGCAGGGCCAGGCCATGTCACTGAATCGTGTTGACACGAACGATGTAGCCGATTGGCTCGCAGCGGGCCATTGACCGCCAAGCGATACGAATGCCAGATCACAGACAAGGATGAAAGAGCAGCAGGTGCCAAATGATTGAAGATGGGTCGAAGTACTTTCATGAGGATGTCCAGTATTCCGATGCGCTTAAGGCCCGTCTGGCCCAGGGTGTCGAGATGGACTCGGCCAAGGCCATGGGGCAGTACCTGCAGGATTGGTGCGGTGGTGACCTGGACATCGTTGACTTCGGCGGCGGCCCGGGGCACTACCTCCCCGTCATCCGGTCGCGCTATGCCAAGGGGCGGCTCAGCTATAAAAGCGTGGACATCGACGCCACGCATGTCGAGTTCGGCAAACGGCACTTCGCCGGGCAACCCGACGTGGAGTTCTGCGTTGGCTCGGTCATGACGCCGGAGCCCCACCTTGCGCGAGCCAACTGCGTGGTGTCGGCCAACACGCTGCCCCATGTCCCTGCACTGGCCCCCCTGCTGGCCTGCCTGCGTGAGTCGAAGAACATTCGCTACATCGTGTTCCGCATGCTGATCGGCAATGAGTGCGTGCAGATCAAAAAGCATCTGCGCGCCGATCACTTCGAACATCTGTTCGATCGGGATTTCCAGTTCAACAACATCTACTCTGCGGACTATCTGGCCCATGGCCTTGGGCCAGATTGGGCGTTGGAGATCCGACCCGACATCTTTGATGCGAGCCGCCTGGAGCAGCACCGCCTGCCAGAACAGGAGACCAATCCGTTCTATGGCAATCGCGTCTCGCGTCCGGTAAACGGCATGATCTTCAAGGGCGACATCTACATGCCCTGGAAGTTCGTCCTCGGCCGCCGCATCGCCTGAGTGTGAAGATCTTTGCCCTCGCCATAGGCGACCGGCGCCGCGCAAGCTCGAGGCTGCGCGTGTGGGATCACGTGGACTGGCTGCGCGCGCAAGGCCACCGCGTGACGAGCGACCACGTGATGCCACCCGAAGTGCAGCGCATCACCGCAGCAGTGGCATGGCGCTTTCTTGTCCGATGGCCGCAGTGGGCGTGGCACTTTCTGCGTGCCGACCGGGTGCTGATCCAAGAGACGCTGCTGCTCGCCCCACTGATGTGGCTCAAGCGCGTGGGAAAGAAGCGCCGCGTTGTATTCGACTTCTCCGACCCCGTCGACACCATCGGCGCAGGCCTGCGCAACCGCCTGCAGCGCCTGGGCTTTGCGGCCATGACACGCGGTGCCGACCACGTGATCGTCGAGAACGCGGCCTACCTGGTAGATCTGGGGAACCGTGGCATCTCCGCCTCTCAGTTCTATGGCCCGGTAGATGTCGACCGCTATCAGCAGAATGCACCAGCTGCGAAGGCGACCCGCCCTGCAGATTCGACAGTTCGCATCGGCTGGACAGGCAGCCCAGGCACGCTGCCTTTTATCGCCCCACTGTTTCCCGCGCTCGACGAGCTGGCGCGGACACACCCGATCGGCTCCATGCTAATCGGTGTGTCGTCGGTGGACCATGACTTCAAATACCTCAAGCTCACCTGCCAGCCATGGAATGAGCATGAGGAGTTCCGGCTCGTACCGAGCTTCGACTTGGGCTTATTCGTACTCGACGGGTCCGAACGGTCAAAGAGGAGAGGAGCTGGCAAACTCTTCATTTACATGGCTGCTGGTGTGCCCTTCGTCGCCACCGATCTGGGCATTGCACACGACCTGATGCAAGAATCCGGGGTCGGCTTCTCCGTCCCGACACAGGACGAGTGGCTCCGCGTTCTGGGGACTGCGGCAGAGAATGCGCAGCTTCGCCATGCAATGTCGGAGGAAGGCGTAGATTTCGCGAGGCTGCGACTGTCCTACCAAGCCTTTCGCGCACTGGTGAGGCGAATACTGCTGTGACGCTCCACTCCTTGCTCGTCATGTCCGTGATGGGGATCGCGCTGGCAACGGCATGGTCGGCATGGCGGTATCGGCTCAACCCGATCGTGATCGCACTCCTCGCATGGACTCCGGCGGTGGTACTGACGACCATCCCATACGAATTCGTGCTGCCCCTCTACGATCACTTGAACAAGGGCGTCGGGCTGCCCGCCGTCGTCGCGATGCTGATGGGCTTCGCAGGATTTTCCATGGGGGTGCTCGTCACGCATGCCTTCTATGGCCACAAACCTTGGGACATGATTGCCGCCAGGCACTCAGCAATCACGGCCACAGATGACAGGCGCCTGCTGCAACTCTTTCTCGTCGGGCTGGCAATCTTCTCGTACGCATTCTCGCGCTCCGGCCTCGCGTTCCAGCTGGGGCTTGAACCCGACGAGATCTTCAAGAGCCGGTTGGCTTTCCATCTGGGACCCATCAGTTCGGCGGTCCTCTTTCTCGACGTCACGGCGATCGTCTTCTTCGCCAAGTTGATGGAGAACCGGCGCATGGTGTATGTGCTGCCGATGCTGATCGCCATCGCGGGCTACATGATCACGCTCCAAAAGAGCCGCGTGATGTTCATGGGCCTGTCTGCAGTGTTCCTGCTGCTGCTCTATCCAGCGCAAGCGCGGGAACTGGTCTTCGGCACGATGACCCGCCGCTTGGTAACCGGCCTGGCAGTACTGACCGTTATCGCCGGGCTGTTCATCATGAATGCGATGCGCGGCATCGGCTTGATCCCCAACACGACCTTCGAGTCACCCCTGGTCGAGCAGACCTTCATCTACAGCGGCGCGACCGCCGTGCTCAATCTCTCTGCGGCCGTTGAAGGGCACGTGCCGAGCGACGCACCGACCTACGGCATGGTGCTGACACGGCCAGTCCTCACGCATTTCATCGCCAATCGCGAACTGCTCAATCCGACCAAATACTTCGAAGGCCTGAACGCAGCCACTTACCTCATCTACCCCTGGGGTGATTTCCGATGGTTCGGCTTCCTCCTGGTGCCCTTCCTGACGGGCATGCTCGCAACCATCTACCTGCGCGCAGCCCTGCGCAAGACCGTCATGGGGCTGACGCTAGGTTCACTCGCCTTCACAGCCGCCGTCTTTTCGGTCAACACCGACGTCATCTTCGACCAGACCACGCTCGTGGTGATGCTCATGGCGTTCATCGCCCATTCCTATGCGAAGGTCAGACCGAAACGGCGCAAGGCAAAACGGGCGGCACCTGTGAACGCCGAACCAAGCACCTCCTGAGCATGGCCGGCAAGAGACATTCGACGTGAAGTTCAACAACATCGCAGAGCTTCGGCTGCTATTCGCGCTGTGTGTCGTCGTCTCCCACACGATCCAGCTGGCCGGCTTCAAACAGTACGACGCATGGCGACTGATCCTGTCGTCCGAGGTGGCAGTTCAGGCCTTCTTCATCCTGAGCGGGTTCCTGGTACTCGGGAGCTATGCCCGCACCCCGCAGATCGGCGGCTTCTACCTGAGAAGAATCCTCCGCATCTACCCCGCCTATGTCGTGGCCGTGCTGCTCTTCCTGGCATTGGGCATCGCCCAGGCCCGATCCCTCGGCGCTGACGTGCACTTCAGCGAGGTGGGGCGCTACTTGGTCGCCAACCTGAGCCTGCTGAACTTCCTGCAGCCCGGCGTGACGGGTGTCTTCCACAGCCACGCCTACACGGAGATCAACGGTGCACTGTGGACGATCAAGATCGAAATGATGTTCTACGCACTCGTCCCCTTGCTGCACGCGTGCGGCCGGCGGTGGTCATTCAGGCTGGTCGCCGCGATGCTGATGATCATCGGCCTGTGCTGGCGCCCGCTACTGGATCTGCTGCAGGCATCGACCGGCCAAAACATTCACCCGTCCCTGGCGCACCAGTTGCCTGGCCAGCTTCATTTCTTCGGACTGGGCGTGCTGCTGTTCGACCTAGCCAACCGTCCCGCGCATCGTTTCGGCAATGCATGGATCGCCCTTGGCGCGCTACTGCTCGCCTACACACTGGGCGACATGCGGGCTGCCTTGCAGATGCTGCTCGTGTCTCTTTTCATCTTTGCGGCCACACACATGCGGCAATGGCGCACACCGTTCGAAGACGCCGATTTCTCTTACGGGGTCTATCTGTCCCACTTCCCGATCATCCAGCTGTTGATCGGCGCTGGTGCCGCCAGCCTCGGCGCAGGCGGCTTCCTCGCATTGGTGCTTGTGCTGGCGACAGCCTATGCGATGGCCAGCTGGCACAGGGTGGAACGCCCCGCATTGCAACTTGCGAGGAATGCCGCCGCATGAAGCTTGGTATCGACATGCACAACGTCCGCAATGGCGGGGGCGTGAGCTACATCTCCAACATCCTTCGCGTGTTCGACCCGCACAAGCATGGTTTCAGCCGTGTCTGCGTGTTCGGATCTAACGAGGTGTTGGCACTTTTGCCAGATGGCCCGCACATCGAGAAACATCCGCAGGCTATCCTGTCCAGGAACCTGCTGTTCCGCCTGTTCTTCGTGTTCTTCCTGCTAGGGGGCGAGCTGCGGCGCACCGGGTGCTCCTTGTTGTACAGCCCGGGCGGGCTCTACTTCGGCGGCATCCGTCCCTTCGCGACGATCAGCCGCAACATGATGCCCTTTGAACCCGAGCATTGGGGCATGTACCCGACCTTTAGCTTCGACCGGCTGCGCCTGCACCTGCTACGCCGCTTCCACGCCATCACCTTCCGCCGGGCCGACGGCATGGTGTTCCTCACCACCATTGCAGAGCGCATCGTGGGCGGTGCGATGGGTACCCCACGCGGTCGCACGGCGGTGATCGCCCACGGCGTCAACCGCAAGCTGTTCCGTCGCAGCGACGATTCACCGCCGCTTCCTGCCACGATAGACCCCCAGGGGCCGATCCGCCTGGTCTACCCTAGCCGCCTCGAGCCGTACAAACACCAAGTGCAAGTCATTGAAGCCGTGAAGGCGCTGCGCCGTGAATATCCCCAGCTGACCATCGACCTGTGCGGCCCCGCCAACCCAGACTACAAGGTGATCGTCGACGCAGCGCTGGACGCCTCCGGCCTGGGACCCGAGGCGGTCCGATACCACGGCGAGCTGCCATTGGCCGCCCTTCCACCGCTCTACGGACAGTCCCACCTGCTCGTCTTCGCCTCGTCTTGCGAGAATCTTCCCAACACGCTGATCGAAGCCCTGTGCTTCGGCATCCCCATCGTGAGTTCACGGCACCCGCCAATGCCCGAAGTTGCCCGAGACGCCTGCCTGTACTTCGATCCGTCCGACAGCCAGTCGATCGTGCAGGCCATCAGGGGGGGTGCTGATGGATTGGCCGGCCGCCCTTGAGCGCGTTCGCATCGGTCAGACATTGGCGGATCGCTATTCCTGGGAGACCTGCGCAGAGCAGACGTTCGGGTTCCTGCATGGACTCCTCCCGGCGGCCACCGCCGCTTCCGCGGCCGCCACCCACTAGAGACTGCACCATGAAAAGAATCGTCATCCTCGGAGGCCTCGGCTTCATCGGTCTCGAACTCTGCCGCCGCCTCGTCGGGCAGGGCCACGAGGTGGTAGCCATCGACAACCTGTCCCCGCAAATTCACGGCGAAATGCCGGCGACCGTCGTGCCTGAGGGCACTCGCGCTGTACGGCTCGACGTACGCGAACTCGCCGAGCGGCCCGACCTGTTCGAAGGGACCAACGCCGTGTTCCATCTCGCAGCAGAGACCGGCACTGGCCAGTCAATGTACAGGATCGCCCACTATGTGAGCGTCAACGGATTCGGCACTGCGGCCTTGCTCGAAGCCATCGCCAAGTGCAACAAGCGGCCAGCGCAAATCGTGGTGGCCTCCAGCCGGAGCGTCTACGGCGAAGGCGCGTATGTTTCGCCCAAGGCCCCGGATCGCCTGCTGCAGCCCGCCCCGCGCACGCGAGCCCAGCTCGACCGCGGCCAATGGGAGCCGCTCGACTCCGATGGCGTGCCACTGCAGGCAGTGGCCACGCCGGAGACGCTCGCATTCGCGCCGGGCTCTGTGTACGCCGCCACCAAGGCCTCTCAGGAGCTGCTGCTGATGTCGGCATCGGCCGCGCTCGGCTTCAAGAGCACCGTGTTCCGCTTCCAGAACGTGTACGGTGAAGGCCAGTCGCTGCGCAACCCGTACACCGGGATCATCTCCATCTTCTTCAACCGCGCCCGCCAGGGCATGGAGATCCCGCTGTATGAAGACGGCCTTGAGTCGCGCGATTTCGTGCACGTGCACGACATCGTCAACGCGCTGACGCGATCCGTCGGGGCCGACCTTCCGCCCGGTGCTGTGATGAATCTCGGCGCAGGACGCCCGACGTCGGTGACCGAACTGGCGCACGAACTGCTGGCCGCTGCAGAGCTGACCGTGCCCGTGCGGGTGACGGGCCAGTTCCGGGTAGGCGACATCCGCCATTGCTTCGCCGATCTAACGCAAGCGCACTCGCTGCTCGGCTACACACCGGAGGTGAGCCTTTCGCAAGGACTGCGGCGCTTCTGTGCGTGGGCCCAGGCGCAGCCCGTTCACGAAGACCGCCTTGCCGCAGCCACCGAGGAACTCAGGCGCAAGGGCCTGGCCAATTGAGCGCACCCAAGCGCCGCACCGTTGCCACATGAGCGGGATGCTGACAGGCCAGCGGGTGCTGTATGTCGCCCCGCGCTTCTTCGGCTACGAGGTCGCGATACGCCAGGAACTCGAGCGGCGTGGCGCTCAGGTGGACTGGCTGCCCGATCGTCCTTTCGACACCCCACTGCAGAAGGCCGTGACGCGGCTCGGCCGCAGCACGGTGCTGCCTTTGGCCAATCGTCTCTACCGCAAGATGCTTTCGCAGTGGGACGCGCGCCACTACGACTGGGTGTTCGTAGTCAACGGTCAGACGCTTTCCCTGGAAATGCTGAGAGAGATCCGGCGCAGCTTCCCAATGGCAAGGACAGTTCTCTACGCCTGGGATTCCATCGAGAACCGCCGTGGCATCGTGGACAACCTGGGTGAGTTCGACGCGACCTTCAGCTTCGATCCCCAATGCGCAAAGCACTTCGGAATGCAGCTGAGGCCGTTGTTCTTTTCACCGGGTTTCAGCCGCCCGGTCACGCCGGACTTCGACCACCACCTGAGCTTCATCGGGACTGCCCACAGCGATCGCTACGCGGTGGTGAGCCGCTTGAGAGACACGCTGACGGCCGACATCCAGGCGTATTGGTATCTCTATCTTCAAGCGCCTTGGGTCTACCACGCGTACAAACTCGCGAAACCCGCGATGCGCCGGGCCAGCATTGCAGAGTTCCACTTCGTGCCGCTCGACAAGGCCACAGTGCAGGAAGTCTTCGGACGATCCCGGGCGATCGTGGACATCGAGCATCCCCTCCAGCGCGGTCTCACCATGCGAACGCTTGAGACCGTCGGCGCTCGGAAAAAGCTCGTCACGACCAACCGGCACGTCGAGAACTACGACTTCTACCGCCCCGGAAACGTCTGCATCATCGACCGACGCGCGCCTGCGATTCCGCCAAGCTTCCTTCACTCCCCCTATGAGGAACTTGCTCCAGATGTTTACCAGCGCTACAGCATCGCTGGCTGGATGGACGAGCTGCTGTCCACCGATCGAAGCCAGCACACGCCCGCACCGCCTTCACGATGACCGTCCTCATCCTCCTCTTCGCTGCAGCCTGCGCGTCTGCACTGCTGACTGGTCTGGTGCGCCGCTACGCGATCTCGGCCAAACTCCTCGACCATCCCAACGCCCGCAGCTCCCACACGCTGCCCACGCCGCGTGGCGGGGGTGTCGCCATCGTGTTCAGCTTCCTCCTGGTGTGCACCGTTCTGGCGGTGCTGGGCTGGGTGCCGCGCCCGATGTTCTGGCTTTTCGGACTCTCGGCTGCGCTGGTCGCGCTGGTGGGCTTCGTCGACGACCGCAAGCCACTGCCAGCGCGCTGGCGCTTCCTGGCCCACATGGCGGGCTCGATCGGCTGCGTGG
The DNA here is from genome assembly GCF_024700055.1 of Rhizobacter sp. J219. Taxonomy (GTDB): domain Bacteria; phylum Pseudomonadota; class Gammaproteobacteria; order Burkholderiales; family Burkholderiaceae_C; genus Rhizobacter. Next base: position 5,009,507 of record NZ_JAJOND010000001.1, on the reverse strand, counting down.
TGGCCCTCGGAGTCGTGCTGCCGCCCGTGCCCATGCTGGGCTGGCAGGTTGATCTGGGCTGGTTCGGCGTCGCCCTCGCCGCGTCGTACATCACGTGGATGATCAACCTCTACAACTTCATGGACGGCATCGATGGTCTTGCCAGCGTCGAAGCTATCAGCGTCGCACTCGGCGGGGCTCTGTGCTGGTGGCTCGCCACTGGCACCTCGATGTGGGCCGTGCCCGCACTCTTCGCTGCCTGCGTCGCCGGCTTCCTGGCCTGGAACTTCCCGCCCGCCAAGATTTTTATGGGAGATGCCGGCAGTGGCTTCCTCGGCCTGGTGCTGGGTTTCCTCTCGCTGTGGGCCGCCTTTCAGGCACCGGCCGTCTACTGGAGCTGGTTCATCTTGACGGGCGTCTTCATGGTCGACGCCACCACCACCTTGGTCCGGAGAGTCCGCCGCGGAGAACGCTTCAACGAGGCACACCGCAACCACGCCTACCAGTACGCCTCGCGCAAGCACGGCTCGCACAAGCGCATCACGATGGCCGTCGCGGCGATCAACACGCTGTGGCTGCTGCCTCTGGCAGTGGCCGTCGCCCTGGGCAAGCTAGATGGTTTGGCGACCACCATCGTCGCCTATATTCCGCTGGTCGCGCTGGCATTCAGGTACAAGGCTGGTGACCGCGCCCACCAGGAGGTCTGAGGGATGGAACGCTTGCTGATCGTCGGTGCGGGGGGGTTTGGGCGGTCTGTTGCCGAAGCCGTCCTCGCGACTTCACGCTACGCCCTCGTGGGCTTCCTCGATGATCGCTGGCCCGATGTGGAGCCGGTCTGGGGTCACCCTGTTCTGGGCAAGACGCAAATCGCACAGTTTTCCGCGCACGCCGATGCTGCGATCGTGGCACTCGGCGACAACGAAAGGCGTCGCCTGCTTTGCGAGGCCGTCCTCGCAAGTGGCATGCAACTGGCCAATGTGATCCACCCGGCCGCAGTTGTCTCGCCCAGTGCCAAGCTGGGCCGCGGTGTGACCGTCATGGCCGGGGCAGTCATCGGCTGTGAAGCCAAACTGGGTGACGGGGCCTTGGTGAACACCGGAGCTATCGTCGATCATCACGCCGAAGTACAGGACTTCGGACACTTGGGCGCCGGTTCTTGCTTGGCAGGTGGTGCAATCTTGGGTGAAAACAGCAGGCTCCTCCAGCGCGTCTCGTTGAAACCTGGAGAACGCAGCCCACCCAATACCACCATCAACGCACTCGCCGTCTGACGGTTCCACATTTATGCTGAAAACCAGATTCGGCAAGTTTCTCGCGACGCTCCCTCCGCAGGCCAAGCTCGCGCTGATGATCGGCAGCGATGCGGTACTACTGCCCTTGTGCGTCCTGGCCTCAGTTTCGTTCAGGCTTGGCTCCTTGAGCGATGCGCTGGAGACCGGGCTTGCGGTACAACTGATGCTCGGTCTACTGACCCTGCCCGTCCTGGGCGCCGCGGGCCTCTACCGCACCGTGGTGCGCTACATTGACGTGCGGGTGATCGCCGCGGCAAGTGCCGCGCTCGCAGTGGTGGTGGTGGTGGTGTTCGCACTGGCAAACTTGCTCAACGTGCATGTGCTACCACGCTCGTCGCTCCTGATCTACTGGTTTGTCGCCTTCACCTACGTCATCACCTCGCGCTTCATCGCACGGCAGGTACTGCGGCAAGGGCTCAAGAAGCCCGACCGGCCGCGCCTGCACACCGCCATTTATGGCGCCGGCGACGCAGGGGTTCAGCTGGCCCAGGCCATGCAGTTCAGCACTGAGTACCGTGCCGTCTGCTTCCTGGACGACCGAGCAGACCTGCACCGCAAGACGGTCGCGGGGCTCAAGGTTTACCACCCTGAACAGCTCGCCAAAGCAATCGATCGGCACGATGTCGCACAGATCGTTCTCGCAATGCCTTCGGCCACAATGTCGCGAAAGCGCCAGTTGATCACCGACCTGGAACATTCCGGCCTGCCCATCAAGATGCTGCCCGGTCTGGTGGATCTGGTGAATGGCCGGGCCGACGTCTCTGACATCCGCGAGGTCGATGTAGCCGACCTGCTGGGCCGCGACCCAGTACCGCCGGACTCCCAGCTCTTCTCACGCAACATCAGGGGGAAGGTGGTTCTCGTGACCGGCGCGGGAGGCTCCATCGGCAGCGAACTGTGCCGCCAGATCGTGTCGCAACGGCCGGCTGCGTTGGTTCTCATCGACCACTCCGAGTTCGCTCTTTACTCAATCGATCACGAACTGCGCCAGCATCCCAACCCCCCAGTATCGTGCCGTGCCTGGGTTCTGTCCTCGATGAGGACCTGCTGCTGCGAACATTCCTTGGCAATCGTGTCGAGACGGTCTACCACGCGGCCGCATACAAGCACGTGCCCATGGTGGAGTGCAACGTCAGGCAAGGCCTCCTGAACAATGTGATCGGGACGCAGGCGATCACCCGTGCAGCGATCGCAGCCGGCGTCGAAACCTGCGTGCTCATTTCGACCGACAAGGCCGTGCGCCCGACCAACGTGATGGGAGCATCGAAGCGCGCTGCCGAGCTTCATCTTCCAAGCCGCCGCACAACGCACCGACGGCACCGTGTTTTCGATGGTCCGATTCGGCAATGTATTAGGCTCCTCCGGTTCGGTGGTCCCGCTGTTCCAGCGGCAGATCCATGAGGGAGGCCCCATTACGATCACGCACCCGGACATCATCCGGTACTTCATGCTCATCCCCGAGGCCGCACAACTGGTGATACAGGCCGGTGCCATGGCACAGGGTGGCGAGGTGTTCGTGCTCGACATGGCTGAGCCTGTTCGCATTGCGGACCTAGCGCGCTCGATGATCCGACTCTCAGGTCTGAGCGAACGCACCCCCGAAAATCCCAATGGAGACATCGAGATCAAGTTCGTCGGCTTGCGTCCGGGGGAAAAGCTCTACGAGGAACTACTCATCGGCAGCGATGTCATCCCGAGCCAGCACCCCCGCATCATGAGTGCGCGCGAGCGCCACATCGACCCGCTGCTGCTCGACAAGATGATCGATTCGCTCAAGGCTTGTTGCGACGCGAACGACCATGACGGAATGATCCGGCAAATGAAAAACATCGTGCCGGAATACCGGTCGGCCGATGAGGTCAACGGCGAGGTCAGTGCGTCGCTGAAGACGCGCTGATCAGCTCGCTCTGATCAGGGACTGACAACACGACCAAGCCCGACTGGCGGGCAAGCTCGAATACGCGCTGGCGCTGGTCGGCACCGGTTTCCGACGTCGCGATGATCACATGCGTGGCGGTCGCCGTCAGAGACGGGTCGCGAATGCGGTCGTATCCACCGACCACCCGCACGCCGGCCACCCGGATGCCTTGGAGCGCCGGACTGTCATCGAGCAGGCACAGCACATGCCACCCGTGGCGCTGATGCAGGCCTGCCAGCAACCGCCGGGCCACTGGCCCCGCACCCAGCACGATCACGTAGCGCCGCGTGGCGTCGTCATCACCACTCGCCACAGCATTCGCGTGTTCCCAAACGACGCGCAGCGCCATGCGTGCCAGTGCCAAGGCGACCAGGCAAAAAACGGGGTGCAGCACCAACACCGCACGCGCCACGCCACTGAGTTGCGCCATGAGCACGGCAGCGGCACTCACGAGACCCGCGGCCAGGCAAGACAGCATCAGGCGTCGGAAATCGTCGAAGCCGAAATAGCGCCATACCGAATGACGCACTCCGAAGAGCTGCAGACTGATCAGATAGGCGACGACCACTCCGATTGAGACTGCGTCGTCATAAGGCGGACGCCCTGGCTGCCACCTCTCGAAGCCAAGGCGAAAGAGGTAGGTGATGTGCCAGCAAGCCAGCACGATCACGGCATCGACCGCAACGGCGAGCCACTTTCGGAGGCCGGACGTGTCGGTGAGGTGAGCTTCCACCCAACGCCAGAAGGTGAGATTGCTCACGATGCGTCGCACCTTGCGCTTGGCTGAATCGGGGAGCAACACAGTACGCAAGGTGAGGCCGAGTGCCCGCAGGTCGGTCGACAGCGAGGAATGATCGACATAGTTGGCTGCGAACTGCAGCTTTTCGGGGAGAATGACTTCCACATACTCACGCTCCGGGTTAACCGCACGGGCCAGCACTTCGCTCTCATCGCGAAACCGGAGCGAGGCAAAGTCGGTGATGCCCGGCCGCACGCTCAGCACATGCTCGCGGCGTTCGTCGGAATAGTGCTCCACATAGCGTGGCACTTCCGGCCGCGGGCCGACCAGGCTCATGGTGCCGCGCAACACATCGATCAGTTGCGCCAGTTCGTCGAGCTTCCAGCGCCGTAGAAACCCGCCGACGCGGGTGATGCGCACATCGTTTCCTATGGTAATTTCGGAGCCCGAATCGGCTTGCGCCACGCTCATCGTGCGGAACTTGAAGATCCGGAACGGCCTACCATGGCGGCCTACCCTTACCTGCCTGAAAAACACCGGGCCCGGTGAGTCGAGCTTGATCGCCAGCGCCAGCAACAGAAAGAGCGGGAACAGTACCAACAGGCCTGCAAGTGCCACCACGAAGTCGAACGCACGCTTGGTCATACGCCGGCACGGACCAATGCTCGTTCGAGTGCGCGCACCACACGGTCCACGTCGGCGAGCGTCATGCGCGAGTACATGGGCAGGCTGATGAGTCGCTCAAAAGTAACTTGGCTGCGCGGGAACATCTGAGGCGTCAGCCCGTAACGGTCACGCCAGTAGGGTTGCAGGTGCAGAGGGATGTAGTGGACGCTGCAACCGATGCCGCCAGCAAAGAGCGCTTCGATCACTTCATTTCGCGTCGCGCGAGCGTCAGGCGCCAAACGTACCGCATAGAGGTGCCAGGAGTGCACCTCGCCCGCTGCCGCGTGCCGCGGCAACATCAGCGGCAGCCCAGCGAGCACCTCGTCGTAGCGCTCGGCCACGCGCTGACGGGCTTTCTGGAACGCCCAGGCCTTCTTCAACTGCTGCAACCCCAGCGCGGAGGCGATGTCCGTCAGGTTGTACTTGAACCCCGGCGCCACGATCTCGTAGTACCAGCTCGGCACCTTGGCGGTGAAGCGGTCGAAGGCATCGCGGCTCATGCCGTGCAGCCGCATCACCTTCATGCGGTTGGCCAGCTCGGCGTGGCGCGTGACGACCATGCCGCCTTCGCCGGTGGTGATGGTCTTGTTGGCGTAGAAGCTGAAGACCGTCACGTCGGAGTCGAGCGTGCCGATGAGCTTGCCGCCGCAGGTGGTGGGCAGTGCGTGGGCGGCATCTTCCACCACCTTCAGGCCGTGCTTCTTCGCAATGGCCAGCAAGGCGGGCATGTCAGCTGCGAGGCCACCATAGTGCACCGGCAGGATGGCCTTGGTGCGCGGCGTGATGGCGGCTTCCACGGCCGCGGGGTCGATGCACAGCGTGGCGGGGTCGATGTCGACCAGCACCACGTCGGCGCCGAGATAGCGCACGACTTCGGCCGTGGCCGTGAAGGTGTGCGTGGTGGTGATCACCTCGTCGCCGGGGCCGATGCCCAGCGCTTCCAGCGCCAGGTGCAGGCCCGCGGTCGCGGAGTTAACCGCCAGCGACTGCAGCGACGGGTCGCCGAGGAAAGCGGTGAAGTCTTCTTCGAAGCGCTTGGTCTTCGGGCCGGTGGTGACCCAGCCCGAGCGCAGCGTGTCCACCACTTCGGCGATTTCTTCTTCACCGATGTCGGGCAAGGCGAATGGCAGGAACGGCAACTTCTCGGTCATGGAATCAGGTCTTGGCAAGCCAGCACAGCACGTGGGTGCGCAGCAGCGGCATGGCGTTGAACAGAGTGTAGAGCGCAGGGTGCACCCGCGCGACGGCACGGGCGATGGGGGAGCCAGCGTGAGCCTGCGCTTCATCATGCGGGCCTGCGGAAAGAGCTGCCGGATGCGCGCCACCGGCACACCACGGACGTCGCGATTGCGCGGGTTGTCGACGGTGAAGTCGTACCACAGCACCCCGCCGCCCGGCTTGACCGCGGCCCACATTGCGGCGGCCAGCCGCTGCTGGAAGGCGTTGTCGAGCAGTGAGGAAAAGACGGTGGACTGGAGCACGATGTCCACACTCGCCGCCGCCGGGCTCAGCGTGAGCGCGTCGCCTTGCGAGAGCGCCACGGCAGCGGGCAGGCGTTCACGCGCCTGCGCATGCCGCTCGGGCAGCAGCTCCACGCCGGAAAGCTTCGCCGGGTCGAAGCCCAGCTGGACCAGCTCGACGAGGTTGCTGCCGGTGCCGCTGCCCACTTCATGCAGGCGCAGCGTCGAAAGGTCGTGCCAGCCGAGCCGGCGAAAGAGCGCGAGCATCGCCCGCTGCCGCTCCTGCATCGCCCACAGCGCCGCGGGGTTGAGCAGGCTGTAGCGCGGGTCTTGCGCCGCACGCCGGGCGTAGCGCTCGCGCACGGCCTGGGCTTCGGTCGATTCCTGCGGCGCCTTGCCCATGTTCACCTCGTCAACGTCGTGAAGCCCGCACGGCCCGCGGCCCCGCGCAGCACATCCCACCAGCCCGCCAGCGAGCCGATGCCATAGCCGAGGTGGTAGGCCGCGATCACCGCAGGAATGCGCAGCAGCACCGGCAGGGCGCAGCGCTGCTGCTGCCACACCGCCCCCGTCATTGCCAGCACCGCACTGCCATACAGGGCAAGCAGCGCCACGAGCGGCCACACCAGGCCGAACCCGGCCGGCACCGCCAGCACCGCGAGCCCCGCCACGAAGACGCTCGGCACCAGATGCCGCAGCGACGCCGCCTGCCCGTGCTTCTTCATCACATACGGCTTCCAGTAGCCGTACTGCAGGTACTGCCGGAACACCTGGCCCAGGCGAGCCCGCGGCCGGTAGGTGCTGCGGATGCGCGCCGACTGCCAGACCCGGCCGCCGCCTTTGACGATGCGAAGGTTGTGCTCGTCGTCCTGGTTGCGCACGAGCTGCTCGTCGAAGCCGCCGAAGCGCTCGAAGGTGCGGCGCGGCCAGCTGCCGAGGTAGACAGTATCGACCCAGCCCTCGAAGTCGAGCCGGCGCGAGGAGGCGCCGCCCGCCACCCAGCGCGACTGGAACGCGGCGGCCACGGCATGCTGCATGGCGCCGGCACCCGCATCGGGCACCGCATGCCAGGGGCCACCCACGTTGTCGGCGCCGGTCTCGGCGTGCAGTGCCAGGCACTGCGCCACGTAGTCGGGCGCGTAGTCGGTGTGCACGTCCATGCGCACGATGATCTCGCCTTCGGCCATCTTGAGCGCGGCGTTCAGGCCGGGAGACACGATGCGGGCCGGGTTGTCGATCCAGACGATGCGTTCGTCGCGTGCGGCCAGTTGCTGCAGCAGCTCGCGCGTGCCATCGTCGCTCTGGCCATCGGCGACCACCAGCTGCAGTCGCCACCCGGCCGGCAGCTGCTGGCCCAGCACGCCGGCGCAGAAGCGCTCGATGTAGCGCCGCTCGTTGCGACAGGGCACGATCACCGAAACGACGCGCTCGCCGTTCATGCCGCCACCGCCGGGCCATAGGCCTGTTTCACGCCCACCTCGCGCAGCAGCGCCGTCCAGCGCCGTGCATGCTCGTCGGGGCTGAAGACGGCACGGCTGCGCTCGATGGCGGCACGGCCCATGCTGGCGCGCAGCGGCGGCGAGGCCAGCAGCTCGACGAGGGCTGCGGCCAGCGCGGGCACATCACCGGCCGCGACCAGGCGGCCGGTGTCGTCGCTCAGGATCTCGGCCGGGCCGGTCGGGCAATCGAACGCCACCGCCGGCACGCCCAACGCCTGTGCTTCCAGCAGCGCAAGCGGCATGCCTTCGTAGCGCGAGGGCAGCACGAACACGGCCGCCTCGCGGTAGAGCCCTTCGATTGCCAGCGTCGGCGCCAGCCACTCGACGCTGCCGGCCACACCGAGCTGCACCGCCAACGCTTCGTGCCCGGCGCGCAGCGGCCCATCACCCACGACGCGCAGGCACGCGTCGGGCACCCGGCGCACCACGTCGACCCACGCGCGCAGCAGCAGATCGAAACCCTTCTGCGCCACATGCCGCCCCACCGCCAGCACGATCGGCTGCGCCGGAAGGGCCGGCGCGCCGGCCTGCAGCGCCGAGCAGTTGTAGATGACTTCGGTGCGCGGGTTGATCGCACGGAAGCGCGGCGCGTCGGCCTGCGTGAGACTCACCACCGCCGCCACCCGGGGGTAGAGCCGCTCGCGCAGACGCTGCCACAGCCGCGAACGTGCCGCGAAGTGGTTGTGGTCGCAGCAGACCATGCGCGGGGCGAAACGGCCGCTGAAAAGCAGCACCGAGCACGCGGTGGTCAAGCCGTTGAGCAGCACCACGTCGGGCTGGTCGTCGCGGATCAGGCGAGAGAGCGCGCGGCCGATGTGCCATTGCGTGCGCAGCAGCTGCCAGGCTCGCCCTACACGCGAACGCGATTCGTCCTGCGGCAGCGCCGCCGTGCCGGCCAGCACCCGCACGGCGGGCGCAAGCGGGTAGCGCACCGCGCTGCGAGGTGTGGCGACGCTGCCCACGGCCACGTCCAGGCCCTCGCCCGCGAGGTGATTGGCCAGCATGCAGACGAAGCGCTCCACGCCGCCCGCGATGTCGAGGCGGTCACACAGGAGCAGCACGCGCACGGGTCGGCTCATCGGGGCTTGCGGATCAGCGTGTGCACGTCCACGCGCTGGTAGTCGGGGGCGGGCAGCGCGAGGCTCGCACGCTGCATTGCACGAAGGCGTTCGCGGCCCGCGCGCAATGCATCGATCAGGCCCCACTGCGCGAACTGCCGCACCAGGCGCTGGCGCACGGTCGGTGCCACGGCCGCTGGGGTTGCCGCGGAAGGACCGGTCACCCACTCGTCCTGTGCGTAGTCCGACTGCTGCGGTGCCGGCAGCGGCCCGATGTCCCGCAGCTTGCGCGCCAGCACCAGCATGTAGACCTCATGGCTGTTGCACAGGTTCACGCGCCGCTTGACCTCCATCGGATTCGCCACCTTCCACCAGTGGCGCCGGTCGCCCTTGACCGCGAACCACACGCCGAGCAGCGCGAAGCCGTTGTCGCGGCGGTAGAGGTTGAAGAAAAGTTCTGGCGAGAACTGGTAGAAGCCGTGGCCCGACAGGTTGTTGGCCGGCAGCGAATGGAAGACATGGCCGCCGACCTTGCACAGGTCGACGACGTTGCGCCACGCCACCGGGAAGTTGAAGACGTGCTCCAGGCAACCGAAGTCGAGCACCGCGTCATACGCACCGCGCTGCGCGCTGGGCTCGGGCCACGGCAGGTTCATGTCGTGCAGGTGCGTGGCGTTCTCATAGGCCGAGGCGTCGACCGACTCGGCGTCTCGCGCCCCCAGCCATTGCTGCATCAGCGGCTCGAAGTAGCGCGGCACGCCCGCCGCACGCGCCGGTTCGACCAGCGGCGGCAGGCCGCGCAGGCGACGGTGGTCTTCCAGCTCGAAGGACTCGATGAACAGGGCCTGGCGGCCGATCGCCAGCGTGCGCTCGTAGCGCACGCCGAGGTCTTGCGCATGCGCCAGGAAGTTGAGGTTGTGGATGTCGATGCCCACGATCGTTCGTCTCTTCTTTTCAGCGGCGTGCCGTGAGCCACATGCCCACCACCGCAACCGTCATCACCAGCAGTTCGACCCCGATCGCCACCCAGGCCAGGCCGACGGGGCCGGCCGCGCCGCCCCAGGTCGCGGCGCCCAGCGTGCCGGCGATGCCGCCGATCACCACGCAGCTGCGGTAGGCGGTGTCAAACCGGGTGCTGCCAAGCATCCAGTAGCCAATGAACTTCCAGCCCAGCAGCAGCGGAAGCAAGGCGCCGAGCACGAGCATGGTCGCGCGCAGGGTGGCCAGGTCGATGCTGCCGGCACGCGCGAGCACCAGCGGCTCGATGACCTGCCAGCCGGCCACGCCCAGCGCGTACAGCACGAGACCCACCACCACCCCGCCTACGCTCCAGCGCGCGGCATAGCGCAAGGCCATGCGTGCGCCCTGTTGGAAGAGCGTGACGATGCGCGGGTAGACCACCGCGAACACCGGCTCGGCCGCATTGAGCACCGCACGCACCAGGCGGTCGGCCATGAAATAGGTGCCGAGATCGGGTTTGCTCATCTGCAGCGAGGCGGCCGCCGGCAAGGCGTAGGAGTAGGCGGCCCCGGCGATCGAGACGGGCATCATGGTCCAGCCCAGGCGCAGCCCGGGGCGCACGGCGGGCACGCTCCAGAGGCCCTGCTCGCCCGGCAGGTCGCGCCGCAGCCACCACCAGCCCAGGGCGGCCAGCACGGTCGAGGCCGCGAGCTGCAGCGTGAGATAGACGATCGCGCTGTGGGCGAACGCCCAGCTGGCGGCAATGAGCAGCGCATAGACCACCAGCTCCACCTGCGCCCATCGGGCCAGCTGCTGCGTGGCCTGCAGGTACCAGGTGGCGGGCCAGCCGAGCGCACAGGCCAGGGCCGCGATCGTCAGCGTGTCGGCCCAGGCGTCGCCTCCATGCCCCGCCACCTGCACGGCCACGAACGACAGAACGATCGCCGGAATGCACAACACGCAGCGTGCGCTGAACACCTGTTGCGCAAGCTGCCAGCGGCGCGGTGCATCGGCGTTGACCGCGAGGCGCGTGGCCGCGGCCAGGAAGCCGCCCTCCACCACCATCGCCAGCAGCGCACTCCACACCAGCACGAAGCTCAGGCGGCCGAACTCTTCCGGCCCCATGCGCGTGGCCATCAGCGGCAGCACCAGCACCGGCAGCAGCAGGCGCACCGCCGCCGCGGCATACACCGCCGGCAAGGTGCGCGAGAGCTTGGGTGCCGTGGCCGTCATGCCTTGATGTGCAAGCGCGCGGTGTAGTCCACGCGGTGCAGGAACACCGGCTCGGCGGCGTTCGCAAAGTATTCGTCCACTGCCTGGCGGGCGCCTTGCCAGTGGCCGTAGTCGTCGATGATGAGCGGGCCGTGCTTCGCCAGCAACGGGTAGAGGTGCTGCAGCTCGTGGCGGGTGGACTCGTACCAGTCGGTGTCGAGTCGCAGCAGGGCGATCTGCTTCGGCAGCGTCGCCGGGATGGTGTCTTCGACCTTGCCCTGCACGTAGTGGATGCGCTCGGCCGGGTAGCCGGTCGACGCCAGGTTCGCCTTCACGTCCTCCAGCCCGGCCACGGCCCACAGGGGGTGCTCGCGGTCGGTGCGCTCGAGTTGCGTTTGCGCCAGTTCGCCGCTCAGTGCCTTGTCGTGCTCGGTGGGCTCGCTCATGCCCTCGAAGGTGTCGTAGAGGTAGAGGTGGCGCGATGTGTCGCCACGCGCCATCAGCGCGAGCGCGATGGCCATCATGCTGCCACCACGCCAGACGCCGCACTCGACGATGTCACCTGCGATGCGGTGCTTGACGATGTGGTCGACGGCGCCGAGGAGGCTCGCGCGGCGCTCCAGGCTCGTCATCGTGAAGGGGGACACGCGCTGGATGATCTGGCGGTCGGCCGGCGTCAGGTCGGCGAGCGACTGCGCGTCACGGTCGCCGGTGCGGGCCAGTTCCCAACCGGCGCGCGCCAGCGCGGCTTTGAAGAGTCTTTTCATGGGTGGTATGGGGTCGATCGGGCGGCAGGCGGCCGCGGATCGAAGGGCCGGATTGTCGCACCGGGTGCAGTGCAGGCTAGGCCCGGTACGCCTCGCCGGACTCCGCGAGCAGCCGCTCCCACTGCAGCGCCGCCTGCGCGGCCGCCAGTTTGCGCCGCACCTCCTCGCCGTTCGCGGCCAGGTGGTCCAGGCAGGCCAGCACGGCTTCGGGCGTGCGATCGCGCAGAAGCAGGCCTTCCAGGCCGTGGCGGCGCATGAAGGCGCCGAGGTCGCCGGTGTCGGTGCAGAAGAAGAGGCGGCCGTGGTTGAGCAGCGCGTAGTGCACGCCCGATTGCGTGGCGCGCTGATAGGGCAGCAGGAAGACGGCGTCTTGCCCGAGGAGGGTCAGCAGTTCGGCGTCGCCCAGGAAGGCATCGCGAACCGTCACGCCGAGCTGCCCCAGCTCTTCGCGCAACGGTGCGAGCGCCGGCGCCCAGGCGCCGTGCACGGCGAGCACCATGCCGCGGCGCTGCACTTCGGCCGAGCGCGCGAGGTCGGCAAACAGCTCGACGCCCTTGTAGGGCTGCACCCGGCCCCAGAACGCCAGCGTGCGTGGCACGGTGGTCGAGGTGTAGGGCACCACGGGCGCGGTCGGCGTGACCGGCAGCAGTCCGTGCGGCAACACACTCGCCTTGGCACGGAAGGCCTCGCCGTAGCGCCGCAGGAAGTCGTCCCGGCTCGCCTCGCTCACGAACACCAGCCGGCGGGCGCGTTCCGCCAGCCGGCGCGTCGGCCCATGCTGCGCGCCCTCGAAGCCGTGCGGCACGGCGTTGTGCACCGTGAAGACAAACTTGCGGCGCAGCCACCCGAACACCAGCACTTCGGCCGGCCAGAAGCCGCTGAACTGCAGGTTGACGATGTCGTAGCGACGCGCATGCCACAGCAGCGACAGCAACTGCATCGCATAGGCCAGCGCCCCCCGCCAGCGCGGCGCCACGCTGCTGGAGATGGCCCGGGCGACCACCCACACGCCCGGCAACGCCCGCATCGCGTCGAGGAACTCGCCGTTGTAGCGGGTGGTCGAGCCGTAGAAGTCCACCGTGCGCCCGTTCGCCGCCAGCGCCTTCACGAGGTGGAAGTCGTAGGGCAGCACGAAGGAGCCCGGGTCGACGATGGCGATACGTTTCAATGCGCGAACCAGAAACGGCGCCTGAGCGTGTACGCCGGCACGCAGCCCCGCTCGCCGATGTCGACCGCCGGGTTGCCGCCGACCATGCGGCCGGGCGGCACGTCTCTCGTCACGACCGCGCCGGCCATCACCACGGCGCCCTGCCCCACGTGAACACCGGGCATCAGCATCGCACCGGCAAACACCACCGCATGGTCGTCGATGCGGATCGGCGCGGCCTTGGTGGCAAAGCTCGGGTCGCGCGGGTCGTGCCCCATCGTGTAGAGCTTGGCGTCGTGCGCGATCGACACGTTGCAGCCGATCTCGATGCCGCCGCGGTTGTCGAGGTACACCCCGCGGTTGATGAGCGAACCCTCGCCCACGGCGAGCCGGCCCACGTGGAAGAAGCGGATGCCGCCCTGCAGCGTGGCATTGCGATGGATGCGAAAGCCGCACAGGCGGTACAGCACCGGGCGGACGAAAAACGGCAGCCGGCCGTGCACGGTGTTGATCAGCGCCAAGGCGATGAAATAGAGCTGATCGGCCACATGCCTCATAGGGCCGCGATTCTAGGGGTGGCCCACTTAGAATCGCCGGTTCGCTCAACCGCTTCATTCCCCCGCCCTGCCATGGAACAAGACGACAACCAGCTCATCGCCGAACGACGTGAAAAGCTCGCGGCGATCCGCAAACAGGGCGTGGCCTTCCCCAACGACTTCAAGCCCAAGGACCGCGCGCTCGACTTGGTGCGCAAGCACGGCGACCTCGACAACGAGACGCTGGAGCCGCAAGGCATCGCGGTCAGCGTGGCCGGCCGGCTGATGCTCAAGCGGGTGATGGGCAAGGCAAGCTTCGGCACGCTGCAAGACAGCACCGCGCGCATCCAGCTCTTCGTCACCAAGGACGCGCTGGGCGAAGAGGTCTACAACGCCTTCAAGCACTGGGACCTGGGCGACATCCTCGGCGCTGAGGGCACGCTCTTCAAGACCAAGACCGGCGAGCTGTCGGTGCGCGTGACCACGCTGCGCCTCTTGACAAAGAGCCTGCGTCCGCTGCCCGACAAGTTCCACGGCATGACCGACCAGGAGCAGAAGTACCGCCAGCGCTACGTCGACCTGATCACCGACGACGACGCCCGTGCCCGCTTCGCCGCCCGCAGCAAGGCCATCTCGGCCATCCGCCAGTTCATGGTCGAGCACCACTTCCTGGAAGTGGAAACGCCGATGCTGCACCCGATCCCGGGCGGCGCCAACGCGAAGCCCTTCGTCACCCACCACAACGCGCTCGACCAGGACATGTTCCTGCGCATCGCGCCCGAGCTGTACCTGAAGCGGCTCGTGGTGGGCGGCTTCGAGCGGGTGTTCGAGATCAACCGCAACTTCCGCAACGAAGGCATCAGCGTCCGGCACAACCCGGAGTTCACGATGATGGAGTTCTATGCGGCCTACTGGAACCATCACGACCTGATGGACTTCACCGAGCAGGTGCTGCGCCACGCCGCACGTTGCGCGACCGGCTCGGCGGTGCTCAGCTACGGCGGCAAGACGGTCAACCTCGACAAGCCCTTTGCCCGCCTGACGGTGCGTGATTCGCTGGTGGCCCATGCCGGCCTGAGCGTGGCCGAAGCGAGCGACGAGAAGCTGCTGCGCGACAAGCTCAAGCACCTGGGCGAAGAAGCCCCGGCGCACTGGAAGCTGCCGGAGCTTCAGTTCGGTCTCTTCGAAGCGGTGGTGGAAGAAAAGCTCTGGGACCCGACCTACATCATCGACTACCCGGTCGAGGTGTCGCCGCTGGCGCGTGCCTCCGACGCCGACCCGTCGGTGACCGAACGCTTCGAGCTTTTCATCACCGGCCGCGAATACGCCAACGGCTTCTCCGAGCTGAACGACGCCGAAGACCAGGCCGCGCGCTTCCAGGCCCAGGCCGCCAACAAGGAAGCCGGCGACGAGGAGGCGATGTACTACGACGCCGATTTCATCCGCGCGCTCGAATACGGCATGCCGCCCACCGGCGGCTGCGGCATCGGCATCGACCGGCTCATGATGCTGCTGACCGACAGCCCCAGCATCCGCGACGTGATCCTCTTCCCCTCGCTACGCAAGGAAGCGTGAGATGGGCACGCCGCGGCTCGAGTCCTTGACGGAAATCGAAGCCGCGGTGTGGCGCGAACTGGCCGCCTGCGTCGGTGACAAGCAGCACCCCTGGCGCACGCCGGTGCTGGCCACCACCGATGGCGAGCTGGGCGACGGCCGCATCGTCGTGTTGCGCGAGGTGACCCCGGAGCAGAAGCGCCTGCTGATCTACACCGATCGGCGCAGCGCCAAAGCCACCCAGCTGGCCTCGCACCCCCGGGGCACGCTCGTGATGTGGGCACCGGCCCTCGGCTGGCAGCTGCGCTGCCGGGTCGCCTTGAGCCTGGACACCTCGGGCCTCGCCGTGACCTCGCGCTGGGCGCAGATCAAACTCTCACCCGCAGCGCAGGACTACCTGTCGCCCTTGCCACCCGGCACCGAACTCGATGACGACACGGCCCTGCCGCGGCCCGACCCGCAGGCGCTCGGTCATTTCGCGGTGGTCGACGCCCAGGTGCAGGCCATCGACTGGCTGGAGCTTCACCCCGACGGCCAGCGCCGGGCGATGTTCGGGGCGGCCAGCGCCCGCTGGCTGCAGCCCTGAGCCGCTATTCCTCGGCGACGACTTCGGCCACCGGCTTCTGCGTGCCGCTCATCACGCCAAAGATGTGGGCGTATACATACACGTTGATGTAGAGCAGCACGAAGACCAGCGAAATGCGGAAGATCTTGACGCCGAGCCGCTTCCAGTCGCTGTTGTCGGCGGCGATGAAGATGCCCCAGCAAATCGCGCTCAACGCGAGCAACAAGCCGACGATGCCGGCGATGATCCAGCCAAAGATAACCATGCGATTGGGGGGTTGACGACCCCGAACCATACCATCGGGCGGCTGCGCCACAGCCCGAGGGCACCCCCTAACTTCCCGGCTCTACCAGATCTCTGGTAGGTCGCCTACCAGGCGGGGGCCAGTTCGGCCAGGCCGGCAGGCGCCTGCCGCTCGTCGTCGAAGGTGACGATGTCATAGGCCGAAGCATCGGCCAGCACCGCGCGCAGCAGCTTGTTGTTCAGGGCGTGGCCCGACTTGTAGCCGGTGTAGGCGGCGATCAGCGGGTGGCCGAGCACGTGCATGTCGCCGATGGCATCGAGGATCTTGTGCTTCACGAACTCGTCGTCGTAGCGCAGGCCTTCGCTGTTGAGCACGCGGTAGTCGTCAACCACGATCACGTTGTCCATGCTGCCGCCGAGGCCCAGGCCACGGGCACGCATCATCTCCACGTCCTTGGTGAAGCCGAAGGTGCGCGCACGGGCGATGTCGCGCTTGTACTGGCCCAAGCCCATGTCGAAGGTGAACTGCTGGCCGGTCTGGTCGACCGCCGGGTGCTTGAACTCGATCTCGAAGGTGAGCTTGTAGCCGTCGAACGGCTCCAGCCGGGCCCACTTCAGGGCATTGCCTTCGCCCTCGCGCACTTCGACCGGCTTCTTGATGCGCAGGAAGCGCTTGGGCGCCCTCTGCACCTCGATACCGGCGCTTTGCAGCAGGAACACGAACGAGGCGGCCGAGCCGTCGAGGATCGGCACCTCTTCGTTGGTGATGTCGACCACCAGGTTGTCGAGGCCGAGACCGGCACAGGCCGACAGCAGGTGCTCGATGGTGTTGACCTTGGGCGCACCCGGGTCGCCGCCCGGCGAGATGGTCGTCGCCATGCGCGTGTCGCACACGGCGTGGACCTTCACCGGGATGTCGACCGGCACCGGCAGGTCGACCCGGCGAAACATGATGCCGGTGTCGGCCGCGGCCGGCCGCAGGGTCAGCTCGACCCGCTGGCCGCCGTGCACACCCACGCCGACGGCGCGGGTGATGGACTTCAAGGTGCGTTGAGCGAGCATGGCCATGATTTTAGAAGCCGGGGCTAAGCCCCGGCTTGGTTCTGCCTACTACTCCGATAGCGAGGGCTCAGCTCAATCCGCTTGTTTGCGGAGAAAAGCCGGGATCTCGATCTCGTCCATCCCGTTCGAGGCCAGCGCATCGACCTTCGCTGCCGCCGTGCGGCCGTTGCGCCACACGCTCGGCACCGACAGCCCGCTGTAGTCGTGTCCGGCCTGTGCGGTGTGCACCGGCTGGGTCAGCACCGGGATGTTGTCGGTGCCCGTGCGCTGGGCCACGGTCGTGTGCACCACGGTCATCGGTGCCTGTTGCTGGCGCTTGGCCGGCGACAGGCCGGTGGCGATCACCGTCACGCGAAGCTGGTCGCCCAGGCTTTCGTCGTAGGCGGTGCCGTAGATCACGTGCGCATCGTCCGCGGCGTAACGGCGGATGGTGTTCATCGCATTGCGGCTTTCGCTCAGCTTGAACGTGCTGCGCCCGGCGGCGATCAGCACCAGCACGCCACGCGCGCCCGAGAGGTCGATGCCTTCGAGCAGCGGGCAGGCCACGGCCGATTCGGCGGCCTTGGTCGCGCGGTCGGGGCCGCTCGCAATCGCGGTGCCCATCATCGCCTTGCCAGGCTCGCTCATCACCGTCTTCACGTCTTCGAAGTCGACGTTCACGAGGCCTGGCACGTGGATGATGTCGCTGATGCCGCCGACGGCGTTCTTCAGCACGTCGTTGGCGTGTGCGAAAGCCTGGTCCTGCGTCACGTCGTCGCCCAGCACGTCGAGCAGCTTGTCGTTGAGGATCACGATCAGCGAATCGACATTCGCTTCAAGCTCAGCCACGCCGTTGTCGGCGGCCTTCATGCGGCGGTTGCCTTCGAAGTCGAAAGGCTTGGTGACCACGCCCACCGTCAGGATGCCCATCTCCTTGGCCACGCGCGCGATCACGGGGGCGGCACCGGTGCCGGTGCCGCCGCCCATGCCGGCGGTGATGAAGAGCATGTTGCTGCCCTTGATCGCGTCGCGGATGCGGTCCACCGCCTCTTCAGCGGCCGCGCGGCCGGCTTCCGGCTTGGCACCGGCGCCGAGGCCCGTGGTGCCGAGCTGGATGAGGTGGTGCGCACTCGAACGGTTGAGCGCCTGCGCGTCGGTGTTGGCGCAGACGAACTCCACGCCTTGCACGCCTTGCGCAATCATGTGGTCGACCGCGTTGCCGCCGCCACCGCCCACGCCGATCACCTTGATCTGGGTGCCCAGGTCGAACTCTTCGATCATTTCGATTGCCATGTCTGACTCCAATTCTTTGCAGTTGCCGTGTGTGTTGAAAAACTCGTCTTCTCTTCTTGCTGTGCTGCGGGTGGGCCCGCGGTCTGAGGTGGCCAGGCGCCCGGTGGGTCATGGCCCAGGTGGTGCGCCCGCTGGAGACGATCGATGAGATGTGGATGGCGTGTCATGTGAACTCCCTGTGTTCTAGAAATTGCCGAGGAACCAGTCTTTGGCCCGGCCGAATAAGGTCTTGACGGAACCGGCCTGCTGCGCCGCCTTGATGCCGCGCGCACGGCCGAGGCGTGCTTCTTCCAGCAGGCCCATGACGGTCGCCGAGCGTGGGTTGGCCACCATGTCGTGCAGCGAGCCGTGGTAGGTGGGGATGCCTTTCCTCACCGGCTTCAGGAAGATGTCTTCGCCCAGTTCCACCATGCCCGGCATCACCGCCGCGCCGCCGGTCAGCACGATGCCGCTCGACAGCAGCTCTTCGTAGCCGCTGTCGCGGATCACCTGGTGCACGAGCGAGAAGATCTCTTCCACGCGCGGCTCGATCACGCCGGCGAGCGCCTGGCGGCTCAGCATGCGCGGCGCGCGATCGCCTAGGCCCGGCACTTCGAGCTGCTCGCTCGGGTCGGCGAGCAGCTGCTTGGCCACGCCGTACTCCACTTTGATTTCTTCCGCGTCTTTCGTCGGCGTGCGCAGGGCCATCGCGATGTCGCTCGTGATCAGGTCGCCGGCGATCGGAATGACCGCCGTGTGGCGGATCGCCCCGTCGGTGAAGATCGCCACGTCGGTCGTGCCGGCGCCGATGTCGACGATGGCCACGCCCAGGTCCTTCTCGTCTTCGGTCAGCACGGCGTGGCTGCTGGCGCTCGGGTTGAGCACCAGTTGGTCCACCTCCAGCCCGCAGCGGCGCACGCACTTCACGATGTTCTCGGCCGCGCTCTGCGCACCAGTCACGATGTGCACCTTGACCTCAAGCCGGCCGCCGCTCATGCCGATCGGCTCTTTGACCTCGTGGCCGTCGATCACGAACTCCTGCGGCTCCACCAGCAACAGGCGCTGGTCGTTCGGAATGTTGATCGCCTTGGCGGTCTCGACCACGCGTGTCACGTCGACCGGCGTCACTTCCTTGTCGCGCACGATCACCATGCCGGTGCTGTTCTGCCCGCGGATGTGGCTGCCGGTGATGCCGGTGTAGACGCGCGTGATCTTGCAGTCGGCCATCATCTCGGCCTCTTTCAAGGCCTGCTGGATGCTCTGCACCGTGGCGTCGATGTTGACCACCACGCCGCGCTTGAGCCCGTGTGCCGCCGCGATGCCGAGACCGGCGACTCTCAGCTCGCCATCGGGCAAGACTTCGGCCACCACCGCCATCACCTTGGCGGTGCCGATGTCCAGGCCGACGACCAGGTCCTTGTATTCCTTGGCCATGTGTTCCCTCAATTTCTCCTGCCGGGCGGAGTGGCCACCGTCGTGGTGGTGATCCCCTTGAGCCGCACGGCATAACCTTCGTTGTGTCGCAGATCGGCGTAGACCAGCGGACGCTGGTAACGCTCGATCACCTGCGTGACGGTGGCCACGAATCGCTCGCTGCGTGCCACCAGTTCGTCTTGTGTGCCACGGCCGGTTTCGATCTCGGCGCCGTTGTCGAATTCGGCATGCCACGAACCGCGGCCGCTCATCGAGAGTTGGTCAATGTGCATCTCCAGCGCCTCGAACACCGGCACCAGCCGGCGGTACATCGCCAGCACCTCGGCCGAGCTGCCATCCGGTCCCTTGAGCGTGGGCAGCGACTCGTCTTCCACGTCACCCAGGTTGGCCTGGAAAACCTCGCCTTGCGCATTGACGAGCTGGTCGTCGCCATCCTTCATGGACCACAGCGCCACCGCGTGGTGCTCCTCCAGCAGCACCCGCAGCCGGTTCGGCCACACCCGCTGCACGATGGCCTGGCGCACCCAGGGCACCGCCTCGAAGGCCTGCTTGCCGCGCGCAAGGTCGAGGGTGAAGTAGTTGCCCGCGAGCTGTGGCAGCGCGTTGGCGCGGATCGTCGACACGCTGTTGCGCGTGACCTCGCCCTCCACCTTCACCGACTTGATGTTGAACACCGGCTGGCGGATCAGCCACATCAGCGCCAGCGCCGCCATCAGCACCCCGCCCACTACGTAGAGCATCGAGGCGGTGACGTTGAGCAGGCGCACCTCGCCCGGCAGCTCGACGGCGGCCGGGTTGAAGCGAGGTGTGGCGGCGTGGGCGCGCATGTTCAGGTCTTGGAGCTGTCGAGCGATGCGTTAGAGATCAGGTGCAGGCAGAGCTGCTCATAGGGCATGCCGCTCGCCGCCGCCGACTTCGGCACCAGCGAATGCGAGGTCATGCCCGGCGAGGTGTTCATCTCCAGCAGGAAGGGCTTGCGGTCGCGCTTCCTGATCATCAGGTCGGCGCGGCCCCAGCCGCGGCAGTTCAGCGTGCGATAGGCCTCGACGACGATGCGCTGGATCTCGCGTTCCTCGGCTTCCGGCAGGCCGCTCGGCACGTGGTACTTCACGACATCGGTGAAGTACTTGTTCTGGTAGTCGTAGGCGCCTTCGGGTGCGGCGATGCGTACCACCGGCAGCGCCACCGCATTCGCGCCCTGGCCCAGCACCGGGCAGGTCACTTCCTCGCCGTCGATGAACTCCTCGCAGAGCACCTCGTGGTCGTACTTCGCCGCCAGCGCCACCGCGTCGGCCATGTCGGAATAGCCGCTCACCTTGCTGACCCCGATCGACGAGCCTTCGTGCGGCGGCTTCACGATCAACGGCAGGCCGATCTCGTCGGGCACGGCGCGCACGTCCTCGCGCGACTGGCGGTTCGACGGCAGCACCACGTAGCGCGGCGTCGGCAGGCCTTCGGCCAGCCAAATGCGCTTGGTCATCACCTTGTCCATCGCGATGCTGGAGGCCATCACACCGGAGCCGGTGTAGGGGATGCCCAGCAGTTCGAGCGCGCCCTGCACCGTGCCGTCTTCGCCGTGGCGGCCATGCAGCGCGATGAAGCAGCGGTCGAATCCCTGCTTCTTCAGTTCCACCAGGTCCTGCTTCGCGGGGTCGAAGGCATGCGCGTTGACACCCTGCGATTGCAGCGCCTGCAGCACACCCTCGCCCGACATCAGCGACACATCGCGCTCGGCCGAGGTGCCGCCCATCAGCACGGCCACCTTGCCCAAGGCCTTCACATCAACGCTGCTCATGGGGCCTCCTTCAACATCTCCGCCACCTGCCCTGCCACCGCGCCGATCGTGCCGGCGCCCATCGCGATCACCACGTCGCCGCCCTTCGCCTGCTCGGCGATGGCCGCCGGCATCTGCGCGATGTCGTCGACGAAGATCGGGTCGACCTTGCCGGCCACGCGCAGCGCACGGGCCAGCGAGCGCCCGTCGGCCGCGACGATCGGCGCCTCGCCCGCGGCATAGACCTCGCCGAGCAGCACCGCGTCGGCCGTGCCCATGACCTTCACGAAGTCTTCGAAGCAATCCCGTGTGCGCGTATACCGATGCGGCTGGAAGGCAATCACGAGGCGCCGGCCCGGAAACGCACCGCGCGCCGCGGCGATCACCGCCGCCATCTCGACCGGGTGATGGCCGTAGTCGTCGATCAGGGTGAACTTGCCGCCGTCCTTGGCCGGCCAGTCGCCGTAGCGCTGGAAACGACGGCCGACGCCGTGGAACTCGCCGAGCGCCTTCACGAGCGGTGCGTCGGGCAGCTCCAGTTCGGTCGCCACGGCCACGGCCGCCAGGGCGTTCAGCACGTTGTGTTCGCCGGGCAGGTTGAGCGTGATGTCGAGGTCGGGCATCACGACGCCGTTGCGGCGCTGCGCGGTGAAGCGCATCTGTCCGCCCACGAGGGCCTGCACGTCGACCGCACGCACCTGGTTGTCGGGCCCGAAGCCGTAGGTCACGACCGGCCGCGACACCATCGGGATGATCGACTTCACGCCCGGGTCGTCGCCGCACAGGATGGCGGCGCCATAGAACGGCATGCGGTGCAGGAACTCGACGAACGCGCCCTTGAGCTTCGTCAGGTCGTGGCCGTAGGTGTCCATGTGATCAGCGTCGATGTTGGTCACGACGCTGATCACCGGCAGCAGGTTCAGGAACGAGGCATCCGACTCGTCGGCCTCGACCACGATGTAGTCGCCGGAGCCGAGGCGCGAGTTGGCGCCGGCCGCGTTGAGCCGGCCGCCGATCACGAAGGTCGGGTCGACGCCGGCCTCGGCCAGCACGCTCGTGACCAGCGAGGTCGTCGTCGTCTTGCCGTGCGTGCCGGCGATGGCGATGCCCTGCTTCAGGCGCATCAACTCGGCCAGCATCACCGCGCGCGGCACCAGCGGCACCCGCTTGGCGCGGGCGGCGAGCACCTCGGGGTTGTCGCCCTTCACCGCGGTCGACGTGACCACCGCCTGCGCGCCTTCGATGTTGACCGCGTCGTGGCCCACGAAGACCTTGATGCCGAGCGACGCGAGCCGGCGCGAGACCGCGCTGTCGCTCTGGTCGGAGCCGGAGACCGTGTAGCCGAGGTTGTGCAGGATCTCGGCGATCCCGCTCATGCCGGCACCACCGATGCCGACGAAGTGAATGTGCTTGACGGCGTGTTTCATGTTGACCCCTCGCCCGGCATTTGCCGGTCGGTCCCCCAAGGGGACGCGATTCGGCTTGGGGCGGCCCGGCGCTCGAATCGCCTCATGTCGCAAGTCCTTCCAACTCATCGGCCACCCGCGCCGCCGCATGCACACGTGCCAGCGCGCGGGCCTTGGTGGCCATGCTCATCAGCGCTTCGCGCGTGAGGCTCTTCAACAAATCTGCCAATCGCTGCGGCGTCAGCTCGCTCTGGGGCAGGTGGATCGCCGCGCCCTGCCGTGCCATCCAGTCGGCGTTGTCGCGCTGGTGGCTGGTCGTGCTCACCACCAGCGGCACCAGCACGCTCGCCACACCGGCCGCGCACAACTCGCTCACCGTCACCGCGCCGGCGCGGCAGATGATCACGTCGCACTCGGCCAGGCGCTCGCTCATGTTGTGGATGAAGGGCAGCACCTCGGCTTCGACCTGCAGCGCGGCGTAGTCGGCGCGCGCCTTCTCGAAATTGGCCGTGCCCGTTTGGTGCGTCACCAGGGGCCGTTCGCGCAGCGGCAGCAACGCGATCGCACGCGGCAGCGCATCGTTGAGCGCGCTCGCGCCCAGGCTGCCGCCCACCACCAGCACGCGCAGCGCGCCGAGGCGGCCTTCGAAACGCTCCAGCGGCGGCGGCAGGTTCTCGATCTCGGCACGCACCGGGTTGCCGGTCACGATGCCTTGCTTGACCTTGTGCGCCGCTTCACCGTCGAAGCCGAAAGCCACCTTGTCGGCCACCGGCAGGAGGCTCTTGTTGCTCATCAGGAGCGAGGCATCGGCATTGACCAGCATCAGCGGCTTGCTGAGCAGCGAGGCCATCAGACCACCCGGAAAGCAGACGTAGCCGCCCATGCCGAGCACCACATTCGCGCGGCGCCTGCGCAGGATCTGCAGGCAGCTCCAGAACGCGAGCAGCAGGCGGAAGCCGCCGGTCGCGGTGTGCAGAAGTCCCTTGCCACGCAGCCCGCTGAACGTGATGTTGTCCATCGGGATGCCCGAGGGCGGCACCAGCTTGTTCTCCATGCCGTGCGTGGTGCCGAGCCAGCTGACGGTCCAGCCGCGCTTCTGCATTTCGGCCGCGACCGCGAGGCCGGGAATCACATGCCCCCCGGTGCCTGCCGCCATGATGACGAGGTGTTTGGCACTCATGCGCGCCCCCCTCTCATCAGCTGTCGATTCTCGATGTCGATTCGCATCACGATCGCGAGCGCCACCAGGTTCATCAGGATGCCCGAGCCGCCGAAGCTCATCAGCGGCAGCGTCAACCCCTTGGTCGGCAGCACGCCCAGGTTCACCCCCATGTTGATGAAAGCCTGGCCGCCGATCCAGATGCCGACGCCTTGGGCGAAGAGGCCGGCGAACACCCGGTCGAGCGCAACGGCCTGGCGGCCGATGTGGAAGATGCGGCGCGCCAGCCAGAAGAAGGCGCAGATCACCGCGAGCACCCCGATGAAGCCCAGCTCCTCGCCGATCACCGCGAGCAGAAAGTCGGTGTGTGCCTCGGGCAGGTAGTGCAGCTTCTCCACGCTGCCGCCCAGGCCCTGGCCGAAGATCTCGCCGCGGCCGAAAGCAATCAGCGAGTGCGACAGCTGGTAGGCCTTGCCCAGCGTGTACTTTTCGTCCCACGGGTTGAGGTAGGCAAAGATGCGCTCGCGCCGCCATTCGCTGAAGCTGATCATCAGCACGAAGGCGCCCACCAGCACGGCGGTGATCAGGAAGAACATGCGCCCGTTCACACCGCCGAGAAAGAGGATGCCCATCGCGATGGCCGCGATCACCATGAAGGCGCCCATGTCGGGCTCGGCCAGCAGCAGGAGGCCCACCACCGCCACGCTCACCGCCATCGGCATGACGGCGCGGAAGAAGTTCTCCTTCACCTCCATCTTGCGCACCATGTAGTTGGCCGCGTAGAGCGCGATGGCGAGCTTGGCAAGCTCGGAGGGCTGGAAGTTGGTGAAGCCGAGCGGGATCCAGCGGCGGGCACCGTTCACACCCTTGCCGATGCCGGGGATGAGCACCAGCACCAGCAGCAGCAGCGCCACCACGAAGACCCAGGGCGCGAACTTCTCCCACACGCTCACCGGCACCTGGATCACGACCACCGCCGCGACGAACGCGACGAGGATGGACAGCGCATGCCGCAGCAGGAAGTGAGTGGGCGCGTAGCGCGCGAACTTCGGGTTGTCGGGCAGCGCGACCGAGGCCGAATAGACCATCACCAGGCCGAGCGCCATCAAGGCCACCACGACCCAGATCAGGTGCTGGTCGAAGCCTTGCAACTTGGTGGGCTGGCCCGAAGCACCCGTCCAGTCGCGGATGGGCACGCTGCCGCCGCCGTCGCGCTTGACGAGCGACAACAGCCGCTCTTTCAGCGAACCGACGAAGGCGAGGCGTCCGGCAAGCGTCGTCACACCACCTCCCCACCGGCGGATGCGATGGCCTGCACCTCGGCCACGAAGACCTCGGCGCGGTGCGCATAGTTGCGGAACATGTCGAGGCTCGCGCAGGCCGGGCTCAGCAGCACCGCATCGCCCGCATGCGCACGCTGGAAGGCCCAGCGCGTGGCCTCTTCCAGCGAGCCGTGCCGCTGCACCGGCACGCCGGTGAAGCGCAGCACCTGCTCGATCGCCTCGGCATCGCGGCCGATCGTGGCCACTGCGCGCACATGGCGCTGCACCGGCGTGGCCAGCGGCGTGAAGTCCTGCCCCTTGCCGTCACCGCCGAGGATGACGACGAGCTTGCTCGGCGCCTTGTCGTCGCCCAGGCCGTTCAACGCGGCGACCGTGGCGCCCACGTTGGTGCCCTTGCTGTCGTCGTAGGCCTCGACACCGTTGACGGTGGCGACGAACTCCACCCGGTGCGGCTCGCCCGCGTACTCGCGCAGGCCGTGCAGCATGGGCGCGAGCGGGCAGCCCGCCGCGGTGGCGAGGGCGAGCGCGGCGAGTGCGTTGGCCGCGTTGTGGCGGCCGCGCACGCGCAGCGCGTCGGCCGGCATCAGACGCTGGATCACCAGCTCTTCTTCCTCGACGGCGGCGCCCTTCTTGGGCTTCTTCACCGCCGTCTCGTCGGACTCCATCGCACGCACCAGCCAGGCGATGCCGTTTTCGACCAGCACGCCGAAGTCACCCGGGCGTTGCGGCGCGTCGAGGCCGAAGCGCACGACGTGACGCTCGATCGGTTTGGCGAAGCGGCCCTTGCCGGGGATCGGCGCCGGAATCATCTTCTCGACCAGCGGGTCGTCGCGGTTGATGACCATCACCGCGTTCTTGCCGAAGATGCGCGCCTTCGCGGCGGCATAGGCCTCCATGCTGCCGTGCCAGTCGAGGTGATCCTGCGTCACGTTGAGCACGGTGGCGGCACTCGGCTCGAAGCCCTGCACGCCGTCGAGCTGGAAGCTCGAGAGCCCCAGCACCCACACCTCGGGCAGGTGCTCGAACACCGGGCCGGGCGGCGGCGGGGGGATCAGGTGCGGCGGCGGGCCGCCTCCCGCGGTCTCGTCGTCGGCCGCCGGGGGCTCGACCGCGGCAACGTCAGCCGTGGGCACGGCGGCGGGCTCGGCGGTCAGGGCCGCAGCTTCGGCGTCGGCCGGGATCTCCTGTGCGCCCAGGGTTTCCGTTTCGGCGGCCACGGCATCGTCGTCGACGGGGCTCGGCGGCTCCATCACCGGGGCGTCGGGCACTGCGTCCGCCGGCTCGCCCGGAGCCGGCGCGGCGAGCGTCTCCGGCGTGGCTTCGGCCATCGGCTCTACCGACGGCACATCGGCTGCGGGGGCCGGCTCCAGCGCCAGCGCATCTGCGAGCGTCTGCAGCATCGTCGGCCCGATGTTGCCGGCCACCGCGACCCGCTTGCCGGTGCGTTCGACCAACTGGCCCGTCATCGAGGTGGTGGTCGTCTTGCCGTTGGTGCCGGTGATCGCGATCACTTTCGGCGCGTAGCCACGCTCGGCCTTCAGGTCGGCGAGCGCACGGGCGAAGAGGTCGAGCTCACCTTGCACCGGCACGCCGGTCTCACGGGCGAGCGTGAGCAGGGGGGCAATGCGTTCATCGCCGGGCGCGAGGCCGGGGCTCTTCAGCACCAGCTGCACACCCTCGCGCAGCAGCGCGACGTCGAGCGTGCCGCTCAGGCGCTCGGCCGACGGCACCTGTGCCGCCAGCGCCACGTCTTGCGGAGCGGTTTCGCGCGAATCCCACACGCGCACACGCGCGCCGTGGTCCGCACACCAGCGCGCCATGGCCAGGCCGGACTCACCGAGTCCCAGCACCAGCACATGAGCGTCCTTCAAATGCTTCATGACAGCCCCTCGACCGACGAGTACGTCGGCCGATCCCCCGAGGGGATGCGGGCCGGCTTGGGAGCGGCCCGGCGCTCGGCCCGCTCGCGTCGATTGATGTTGTTGTCTCTCATCGCAGTTTCAAGCTGGCCAGACCGACCAGGCACAACAGCATGGTGATGATCCAGAAGCGCACGACGACCTGCGTCTCCTTCCAGCCGGATTTTTCGAAGTGGTGGTGCAGCGGCGCCATCTTCAGGATGCGTCGCCCGGTGCCCGTCTTCTTCTTCGTGTACTTGAACCAGGCCACCTGCGCCATCACCGACAGGGCTTCGACCACGAAGATGCCGCCCATGATCCCGAGCACGATCTCCTGGCGAGTGATCACGGCGATGGTGCCGAGCGCGCCTCCCAGTGAGAGCGCGCCCACGTCGCCCATGAACACCTGCGCCGGGTGGGTGTTGAACCAGAGGAAGGCGAGGCCCGCGCCGGCCATCGCGGCGCAGAAGATCAAGAGTTCGCCGGCCCCGGGGATGTAGGGGAACAGCAGGTACTTCGAATACACCGAACTGCCCACCACGTAGGCAAACACCCCGAGCGCCGAGCCGACCATCACCACCGGCATGATCGCCAGGCCATCGAGGCCGTCGGTCAGGTTGACCGCGTTGCTCGCCCCGACGATCACGAGGTAGGTGAGGATGATGAAACCAAAGACGCCCAGCGGGTAGCTGATCGACTTGACGAAGGGAATCATCAGGTCGGCCTTGGGCGGCAGGTCGTTGCTGAAGCCGCTCTGCACCCAGCGGATGAAGAGTTCGAGCACGCGGAGGTTCGACGTCTCCGACACGCTGAACGCGAGGTACAACGCCGCCACCAGGCCGATCAGCGATTGCCAGAAGAACTTCTCGCGCGAGCGCATGCCTTCGGGGTCTTTCTTGACGACCTTGCGCCAGTCGTCGACCCAGCCGATGGCGCCGAAGCCCATGGTCACGATCATCACGATCCAGACGAAGCGGTTGCTCCAGTCGAACCACAGCAGCGTGCTGACGCCGATGCCGATGAGGATCAGCACGCCACCCATGGTGGGCGTGCCGCTCTTGGCGATGTGCTGCTGCACGCCGTATTCGCGGATGGGCTGACCGATCTTGAGGGCGGTCAGGCGGCGGATGACCCACGGCCCGAAGGCCAGGCCGATCAGCAAGGCGGTCATCGCCGCCAGCACCGCGCGGAAGGTGAGGTACTGGAAGACGCGCAGGAAACCCAGTTGGTCCGGGTAGAGGCTCTGCAGCCACTGGGTGAGACTCAGCAGCATGGTGGTCAGTGTCCTTGTTGTTGTGCAGGGGCCGCCGGCACGAGCGCGGCGACCACCTGTTCCATCTTCATGAAGCGCGAGCCCTTCACCAGCACCGCGGCACAGTCGGGTGCGGCCGGCAGCGCGGCGAGCAGCTCGGCCACGGTGTCGAAGTGACGCGCGCCAGGGCCGTAGGCATCGGCGGCGTAGCGACAGAGCTTGCCGGCCGTCCACAGGGCATCGATGCCATGGGTGCGCGCATAAGCCCCCACCTCGCGGTGGAAAGCCGGGCCCTGGTCGCCCACCTCGCCCATGTCGCCGAGCACCAGCCAGTGCGGGCCGGGCAGTTGTGCGAGCACCTCGACCGCGGCACGCACCGAGTCGGGGTTGGCGTTGTAGGTGTCGTCGACCAGCGCCACCGGCACGCCCTGCACCTGCGCGCGCTTGAGCTGCGAGCGGCCTTTGACGGGCTCGAAGGCTTCGAGGCCACGCACGATCGCATCGAGCGGGGCGCCGGCGGCGAGTGCGCATGCCGTCACCGCCAGGGCATTCTTCACGTTGTGCCAGCCGGGCATGCGCAGTTGCACGGCGGCAAAACCGGCCGGCGTGTGCAGCATCAGCGACCAGTGGTCGACCGCCCACTCGGCATCGGCGGTCACGTCGGCGGCGCCCTTGAGGGCGAAGGTGAGCGTGGGGCGGGTGCCGGCAAGCTGGTGCCAGAGCGGCGCATAGGTGTCATCGGCCGGGAACACCGCCGTGCCGGTCGGGCCGAGCGCATCGAACACCATCGCGTTCTCGCGCGCCACCGCTTCCACCGTCGCCATGAACTCCTGGTGCTCGCGCTGGGCGTTGTTGACGAGGGCCACCGTCGGCGCCGCCATCGCAGCCAGGCCGGCGATCTCGCCCGGGTGGTTCATGCCGAGACTTCGATGACGGCAGCGTGGTGCTGGTCGCGCAGGCGCAAGAGCGTGAGCGGCACGCCGATGTCGTTGTTGAAGTTGCCTTCGGTCCAGAACGCGGCCTCGCCCTGCCAGGCGCGCAGCACCGAGGCGGTCATCTGCGTGCAGGTGGTCTTGCCGTTGCTGCCGGTGATGGCGATCAGCGGCAGGTGGAAGCGGGCTCGCCACGCGGCGGCCAGCGCACCGAGCGCCTGCTTGCTGTCGGCGACCTGCAGGCCGGGCATGCCGGCTTCGATGAGGCCACGTTCGGCCAGTGCCGCCACCGCGCCAGCCGCCTTCGCTTGCGCGAGGAAATCGTGCGCGTCGAAACGCTCGCCCTTCAGGGCGACGAAGAGGTCGCCTCGCTGCAGCGTGCGGGTGTCGGAATGCACACGGCCGAGTTCGAGGGCGCCGTCGCCGACGAGGGTGGAGCCGGGCAGCATCGCGTGGGCTTGGGCGAGCGTCATCATCATGGCGACCCCCTCGTGGCAAGCGCCGTGCGCGCCTCGTCCACATCCGAGAAGGGGTGCTTGACGCCGCCGATGTCCTGCTCGGCCTCGTGGCCCTTGCCCGCGACGAGGATCACGTCCTGCGGCTTCGCGTTCCGGACCGCATGCACGATGGCGGCACGCCGGTCTTCGATCACCAGTGCGCGGTCGGGCCGCGCCATGCCAGCGGTGATCTGCGTGAGGATCTGGCCGGGGGGCTCCATGCGAGGGTTGTCGCTCGTCACCACCACTTGGTCGGCCTGGCGCTCGGCGATGGCCCCCATCAGCGGGCGCTTGGTCGCGTCGCGGTTGCCGCCGCAGCCAAACACGCACCACAGCGTGCCTTGGCGTTCTTGCGCGAAAGGGCGCACGGCTTGCAGCGCCTTTTCCAGGGCGTCGGGCGTGTGGGCGTAGTCGACCACGACCACCGGCTGCTCGCCACCGCCGATCTGCTGCATGCGGCCGGGCACGGGGGTGAGCTGGGCGCAGACACGGGCCACGTCGGTGAGCGCGAAGCCGAGAGCACGCAGGCCACCGATCACCGCCAGCAGGTTCGAGACGTTGTAGTCGCCGATCAGGCCGGTGCGCACGGGGGTTGAGGCACCGCCCTCGTGCACGGTAAAGGCGAGGCCGCCGTCGCGGTACGCGATGTCGCTCGCGCGCAGGCGCGCCTCTGACTGGGTGCTGTAGGTCCACACGTCCATCAGGCCGATCAGCGCCGGGGCCAGCGTCGCGCCGCGCTCGTCGTCCACGTTGAGCACCGCGGCGCGCAATCCGGGCCACATGAAGAGCTCGGACTTGGCGGCCCAGTAGGCCTCCATGCTGCCGTGGTAGTCGATGTGGTCGCGGGTGAAATTGGTGAAGAGCGCGACGGCCACCTGCGTGCCGGCCATGCGGCGCTCGACGATGCCGATCGACGAGGCCTCGATCGCGCAGGCCTTGAAGCCCTGGTCGACGAAGCCCTTGAAGCCGGCCTGCAGCGTGACCGGGTCGGGCGTGGTGAGGCCGGTCGATTGGATGGACGCGTTCGGCGCGGCGGCCGCCGACGGCGGCTCGCCCACGCCCAGCGTGCCCACCACGCCGCAGCGCTTGCCCAGCAACGAGAGCCCCTGCGCCACCCACCACGCGGTGGAGGTCTTGCCGTTGGTGCCGGTCACCGCCACCACGTCGAGAAGCTTGCTTGGTTGTTCGTACCAGGCACTCGCCAAAGGCCCCGTCGCGGCCTTCAGGCCCGGCAATGCACCGACTTGCCCACCCTCGAAGTGGAAGGCCTCGGCCCCCTTGGCTTCGACGAGACACGCCACCGCACCTGCCGCCAACGCCGCCGGCACGAACTGCCGCCCGTCGTTGGCATAGCCCGGCCACGCGATGAAGGCGTCGCCCGGCTGCACACGCCGGCTGTCGGTGCGCAGTTGCTTCACGCCGCGGCTGCGCAGCCACGCAACGGCGCTGCCCACGTCGTGCAAGGTGGTCAGAGCTGCCATCAGAAGCTCTCCTCCACCACCGGCAGCTTGTTGGTGACGATCTGCGGCTTCACCTCAAGGTCTGGCGGCACGCTCATCGAGCGCAGCGTCTGCTGGACCACTTCGCTGAACACGGGCGCCGCCACGTCGCCGCCGAAGTAGCGGCCATCGCTCGGCTCGTCGACCATCACCGCGACCACGATGCGCGGCTTGTCGATCGGCGCCATGCCGACGAACCACGAGCGGTATTTCTTGTCGGCGTAGCCCTTGCCTTCCTGCTTGTGCGCGGTGCCCGACTTGCCGCCCACCGAGTAGCCGATGGTCTGCGCCTTGGGCGCGGTGCCGCCGGGGCCAGCCGCCATTTGCAGCATGTGGCGAACGGCCTGCGCGGTCTTGGGCGACATCACCCGCACACCCGGTGCTGCAACGTCGCTTGGGACGTTCTGGTTCTTCAGGATGGACGTCGGCACGAGCTCGCCATCGCGCGCGAACACGGTGTACGCACGCGCCAGCTGGAAGAGGCTGGCCGACAGGCCGTAGCCATAGCTCATCGTCGCCTGCTCCACCGGGCGCCAGGTCTTGTAGGGGCGCAGGCGCCCGCTCACTGCGCCCGGAAAGTCGATCTGCGGCCGCTGCCCCAGGCCCACCTGGGTGTACAGCTCCCACATCTCGCGCGGCTGCATCTGCATCGCCATCTTGACGGTGCCGACGTTGCTCGACTTCTGGATCACCTCTTCGACGGTGAGGTCACCGTGCGGGTGGGCATCGCGGATGGTCGAGCCGGTGATGTTGATGGTGCCGGGGGCGGTCGCGATCACGGTCTTGGGCGACACGCGGCCGGTCTCCATCGCGAGCGACACGATGAAGGGCTTCATCGTCGAGCCGGGCTCGAAGGTGTCGGTCAGCGCGCGGTTGCGCAGTTGCGCGCCGGTGAGGTTCTGCCGGTCGTTGGGCGAGTAGCTGGGGAAGTTGGCCAGCGCCAGCACCTCGCCGCTCTGCACGTCGAGCACCACCACGCTGCCGGCCTTGGCCTTGTGCTGCGCCACCGCGTCGCGGATGCGCTGGTAGGCGTAGAACTGCACCTTGGAGTCGATCGAGAGCTGGATGTCGCGGCCGTCGACCGGCTGCACGCTTTCGCCGATGTCTTCGACGACACGGCCCAGCCGGTCCTTCACCACGCGGCGCGTGCCGTTGCGGCCCTGCAGGTCCTTCTGGAAGGCGAGACCGATGCCTTCCTGGCCCTTCTCTTCCACATTGGTGAAGCCCACCACGTGCGCCGCGGCTTCACCCTCGGGGTATTTGCGCTTGAACTCGCGCACCTGGTAGAGGCCCTTGATGCCGAGCGCCATCGCCTTCTTGGCCACGGCGTCGTCGACCTGGCGGCGCAGCCACACGAAGTTGGGGCTGTCGTCGAGCCGGTTCATGAGCTCGGTGGGCGTCATGCCCAGGAGCTTCGCGAGGTTGGCGCGCTGGTGCTTGTCGGCCTCGAAGTCCTTGGGGATGACCCAGAGCGACGGCGCGGGCACGCTGGACGCGAGGATGAGCCCGCTGCGATCGGTGATGCGGCCGCGGCTGGCGGCAAGCTCCAGCGTGCGGGCGTAACGGATCTCGCCCTGCTTCAGGAAGAAGTCGTTGCCGACGATCTGCACGTAGACCGCGCGGCCGGCGAGCACGCAGAAGCCCAGGCCCACGAGGCCGACGAGGAATTTCGAGCGCCAGGGCGGCGTCTTCGAGGCGAGCAGCGGGCTCGTCGAATACATGACGCTGCGCACGTTGACGGCGCCGGCCTTCGGGGCGTTCTTCTTCATCACCGCGCCCCCTCTGACGACGAAGCCGGCGCCGAGGCGGAATAGGTGACGTACTGCGTCACCGCCGGCGTGGCGCTGCGCATGGCCAGCCGGTCGCGCGCCACCTTCTCCACCCGCAGCGGCGTGGCCTGCGACTGCTTCTCGGCCACGAGCCGTTCGTGTTCGATCTCCAGCTGGCGTGCCTCGCCCTGCGCGCGATCGAGCTGCGCGAACAGGCGCCGCGAGTCATACGACACGCGGACCAGGTAGACGCTGGAAATCACCAGCACCACCAGCAGGATCACGTTGAGACGGGTCATGACGACACCCCGGTCCATGAGTACATGGCCCGACCCTCCGAGAGGGTCGAGCCCGGCTCCGGGCGGCCGCGCGCTCGGGCTCGCTTCATGCCGCCTTCCGATTCCACAGCACCGTCTTCATGCTGCGACCTCCGTTCTTTCAGCAACCCGCATCACCGCCGAACGGGCACGCGGGTTGGCGTTGACCTCCTCGTCGGAAGGTTTGACGCGGCCCAGGGACTTCAAACGCATCGCCTTCGGCGCCGCAAACGGCGCCCGGCGGTCGTAGACCTCCTTGCTTTCGTTGGCGATGAAGGTCTTCACGATGCGGTCTTCGAGCGAGTGGAAGCTGATGACCACCAGCCGCCCACCGGGCAGCAGGAGGTCGATCGCGGCCTTCAGAGCTTGTTCGAGCTCCTCAAGCTCGGCGTTGACGAAAATCCGAAGAGCCTGAAATGTGCGCGTTGCAGGGTTCTGGCCCGGCTCGCGGGTTTTGACCGCGCCAGCCACGACTTCGGAAAGGTCGCGAGTGGTTCGAATTGGATTCCCGCTTTGGCGCCGAGCAACAAGCGCCTTTGCAACCTGTAGAGCAAACCGTTCTTCCCCATAGTTCTTGATCACCTCCGCAATCAGGCGCTCGTCGGCGCGGGCCAGGAAATCCGCGGCGCTCTCGCCTCGGGTCGTGTCCATGCGCATGTCCAGCGGCCCGTCGTGACGGAAGCTGAACCCGCGGCCCGGGTCGTCGATCTGCGGGGAAGACACGCCCAGATCGAGCAGGAGCCCATTGACTTTGGAGATGCCCTGCGCGGCCAAGGTCTCGGCCATGTGCGCAAAGCTCGTGTGATGGATGGAAAAACGCGGGTCATCGACCCGCGTTGCTCCTGAAGTGGCAGCGGCAACGGCTTGCAGGTCCCTGTCGATGGCGACGACCCTCCCCTTGTCGGAGAGTCGCGACAACAAGAGCCGCGTGTGTCCGCCACGGCCGAAGGTGCCGTCGAGGTAGGTGCCGTCGACAGTCGTCACGAGCGCGTCGACCGCCTCGTTGAGGAGCACGGTGGTGTGTTCAAACATGACCGGGCTCGCTCAGAAGCTGAAGCTCTTCAGCGACTCGGGCATCGGCGACTGCATCACCTTCGCCTCGTGCTCGGCGTAGCGGGCCGCGTCCCACAGCTCGAAGTGGCTGCCCATCCCGAGCAGCATCACGTCGCGCGTGAGGCCAGCGGCCGCGCGCAGCTCGGGCGCGATCAGCACGCGCGACGAGCCGTCGATCTCCACGTCCATCGCATTGCCGAGGAAGACACGCTTCCAGCCGGCGGCCTCCATCGGGAGGGCGGCCACGCGGTCACGGAAGGTTTCCCAGGCGGGACGGGGAAACACCAGCAGCGACCCTTCCGGGTGCTTGGTGATGGTGAGCTGGTTGACGTTCATCGCGGACAGGACCTCGCGATGACGCGACGGCATGGCGATACGCCCTTTGCCGTCCAGCGTCAGCGCGGCTGGACCCTGAAACACAATGTTTGCCACAAAAACCCACTGAAGTGCACTTATCTGCACTGTAGCTCATCAGAAGAGCCAGGGTCAACGGCTTTGCGGACAAAAAATCAATGGAATCAAGGACTTAGCGATGGAATCTGAAAGGATGAAACTGCGTGAAAAATTGCTTATGAAATAAGGACTTGCGCGGGGCAGTGAAAGCGATGCCTGAGCTTCCCGGGGCGGGCGCCCCGGGTTAGCGAGCAGGAAGGTGGCGTGCGCGAGGCCGGGAGGACTGCCTCTGGCGGCATTGCGACATACGGTCGCGTCCAGCTGCCTGCCCGCACACCGTGCAGGGCAGGCGGCGCTTCGCCGCAGTCTCAGGGTCGGGAGGCCAGATGCGCTTCAGGTGACCGCGCCCCCGGGGCGCCGGCACGGGCGCAAGCCCGCTGTCAGCGCTGTCGCCGCAACAGTCCGACAGGGGCAGGAGCACGGTGAAGGTCGTCCCCTGCCCCACCGTGCTGTGGACTTCGATCGTCCCGCGCATCGAGGCGACGAGTTCCTTGCAGATCAAAAGCCCGAGGCCGTGGCCCGCCACGTTGGAGGCCTCTGCCCCCAGGCGCTCAAATGGCTGGTACATGCGGGCGACCTGCTCCTGTGTGAGCCCGGGCCCGGTGTCCTGGATCTCGATGCGGGTCTGCTCGCACTGGGCCACGGTCAGGCGTACCCAGCCGCCTTCGCGGTTGTACTTGAGCGCATTGCTGAGCAGGTTGACGACGACCTGTCGGATGGCCCGGCGGTCGACCACGGCCAGCACGGGCGCCGGGCCGTGGACGGCGACGGTGATCGCGCGAGCCTGGGCCTCGCGTTCCAGGAGGTGCGTCGCCTCGCGCACCACCTCGACAAGATCGACCGGCTTCTGGGCGAGCGGCACGCCCACCGTCCCGGTACGGCCCAGCTCCATCAGCATGTCCAGCACGTCGACCATGTGCCAGCCCGTCTTCGCGATCTGCGCCACCCAGCGCTCCAGCGTGGCGGCTTCGCAGCGGGCGCCGCCGGTCTGGATCAGCTGCGCCAGCCCGACGATCGCGTTCAGCGGCGTCCTGAGCTCGTGCCCCATCTTCGACACGAGCATGGATTTCGCCTGGCTGCTGGCCTCGGCCTGCTCCTTGGCCTGGCACAGGACCTCGGTGCGGTGCCACACCTGCGCCTTGGCCTCGATGCTTTGCGTGACATCGCGCGCCGATCCGCGGAAGCCGCGCAGGCTGCCGTCGGCCCGCAGCAAGGGCACCGCACTGCGCGACACATAGCGCGAGCTGCCGTACGCATACTCACGCGTCACCATGCGGACGATCGGTTCGCCCTGGCGCAGCACGGCGTGGAGGTCGCGCATCGGCGGGTCGACTTCGCCCAGCCAGTTGACGACCAGGCCCGACGGAATCAGCTCGCCGATGGTGGGCGGCCTGAACACGGCATGCGCCCCGGACGGCAAGGTGCCGTGGACCCAGGTGTAGCGAAAGTGTTCGTCGGTCTCCCAGCTCCAGTCACCCGAGGCGTGCGCCACGTCTTCCAGGCGCTGGGTGAGGAGCGTCGCCCCGCGCATCTGCGCCTGCAGGATGCACCGTTCGCGCAGCGCCTCCGCGATCGCGCGCAGCTGATCGCAGTTCGCATGCAGCGCGCCGTCTTGGGCCAGGTTCGCCATCGCGACCCACGACCACGACAGCGCCGACTCGTCGAACCAGGCCAGCAACGACAGATCCTGCAGGCCGAACTCACCCCGCAGGGCCAGCACGTCGGGGCAGACCTGCACGCCCCAGCTCTTTCTCAAGCCGACAGCGCCGGGTTCGCCCCTGGCGCCGCGCGGCACGACCCGCGCAATGGCAGGGGCCAGGCCCTGCGCCGAGTTCGGGAGCGTGCCACTCGTGATCACGGTCCCGACAGTGCGTGCGGACAAGATCGCCACCATCGCACCGGCCGCCATTCGCGCGCGATCGACGATCGCCTCCCATTCGCCTTGAACTCCCGTTGCGGCGCGTTCGACACGCGGGCGATTCTTCGAGCGCAGCGCCTCATCTGCGGTGACCTTGATGCACATCACGATTTCCTTCTGGCAGGGCAGCACGGCCACAGCCGCACTACCGACAAATCTCCCTGAATGGCTGCTCGATGACGAGCGTCATTTGACGAACCTCCCGTTGCGCGAGAACACGGTCAGGTCCACCTGCGCCGGCGCCTTGCGGGCCTTGCCGTAGAACGCGCCGACGAAGCCGCCGAAGTCGCGCGGCGGCAGACCCTCGATCGCCTCGGCCAGCCGGGCAGGCGTGATCTCGCGTGCCCGACGCAGCGCATCGACGAGAAGGCTGGCGCCGAGATAGGCCTCCATGCCGGCGAACGAGGCCTCGATCGTGTGCCGCGCGCAGAAGGCCTGGAAGTTGCGGCCGATCGGCGACGACGCCGTCCACGGGAAGGGCGCCACCTGCGTGACCGACAGGCCCGCCGCCTGCGCTCCCAGCATGTCGGTCAGCGCGTTGCCGCCCACGGTAGACAGGGTGTAGAAGAGCCCGGTGAATCCGGCCCGGCGCGCCGCATCGACGAAACGCGCGCTGGCCACGTAATCGGCGCCCAGCACGATCGCCTGCGGGTCCCCCGCCAGCACCGACGCCACCGCACCCGGCAGGCTGTAGCGGCTGCCTTCGTGGTCGATGCTGCTGATCGAGGCCACGTTGTCACCGCGCGACTCCAGCGACGCGATCAACGCGTCGCGCAGCTCCCAGCCGTGCGAGTTGTATTCCGACACCAGCGAGACGCGGCGAATGCCGACCTGGCGGGTGTGCCGGGCGATGTATTCGATCTCGTCGATGTGGCCGGCCCGCAGGTTGTAGACCCACGGGATCGCACCGGAGCGCAGCTCCTGCGAGCCGCTGAAGGCGGCGATGTAGGGCAGGCCCTCCTCTGCGGCACCGCGGGCGCCGGCGCGGTGCGCCCCGGCACCGACGAAGCCGAACATCCCCACCACCTGGTGCTGCGAGGCCAGCAGCTTGACGTTGACGGCGGTGCGCTCGGCACGATCCTCGTCGTCGAGCGTCACCAGCTGGATGTCGCGCCCGCCGATGCCGCCCTGCGCATTGGCGTCCGCAAACACCGCCAGCGCGGCTTCGCGAACCGCGGTGCCCACCTGGGCGAGCGGCCCGGAGACCGGCGCCGACTGGCCCAGGCGGATCGGCGGCGAGCTGCTGCGGGTGCGCGCATGCGAAGCGCGGGGCAGGCTGAAAGTGGGCAGCAGCGCAGCTGCTGCCGGCAAGCCGAGAAACAACACACGGCGTCGCATGATGGGCCCCTACCAGCGAAGGGCGGCGGTCTGCACCGGCGCATCCCACAGGGTGATCATCTCGTCGTCGAGAAGCGTGACGGTCAGCGAGGCGCCGGCCATCTCGAGCGAGGTGGTGTAGTTGCCCACCAGCGAACGCACCGGCTTCAGGCCCTGCTCGCGCAGCCGTTGGCTGGCACAGTGGTGCAGCAGGTACAGCTCCATCAAGGGGGTGCCGCCGAAGCCGTTCACATGCAGCAGCACCTCGCGCCCGCGCGCCGGCTTGAGGTCACCCAGGATCGCACCCAGCAGGTCGTCGACGATCTGCCCGGCCGGCTTGACCTTCTCGCGTCGCCGGCCCGGCTCGCCGTGGATGCCGACGCCGACCTCCATCTCGTCGGCGTCGATGTCGAAGGTGGCGCGCCCGGCCGCCGGCACCGTGCAGCTGGTGAAGGCCACCCCCATCGACGCGGTGGCCGCGTTGACACGGTCGCCGACCGCCTTGCACTCGAGCAGCGAGGCACCTGCCTCGGCGGCCGCGCCGGCCATCTTCTCGACCATGAGGGTGCCGGCCACGCCGCGCCGTCCGGTGGTGTGCTTGGAGTTCTCGATGGCAACGTCGTCGTTCACCAGCACGGTGGCGTTTTCCAGATCGAGCATCTCGCTCGCGATCTGGAAATTCATCGTGTCGCCGGCGTAGTTCTTGACGATGAACAGCACCCCCCGGCCCGACTCGGCAGCCGCGGCCGCCGCCAGCATCTGGTCGGGCGTGGGCGAGGTGAACACCTGGCCGGGGCAGGCCGCGTCGAGCATGCCGCGGCCGACGAAGCCGGCATGCAAGGGCTCGTGCCCCGAGCCGCCGCCCGAGATCAGCGCCACCTTCTTGGTGGCCCGCGCGGCACGGGCCACGAAGGTCGGCTCGAACTCCACCCGCAGCAGGCCGGGGTGGGCGTCGATCATGCCGCTCAGCGACTCGCGCATCACCGAGTCAATGTCGTTGATGAACTTCTTCATGTGGTCTCCTGCGCTTGGTTGTGCTGAAGAACGGTGTCGCAGACCGCAGCGATCACCACCTCGCAGGTCTTGCAGCCGGGGTCGATGTGGCCAAGCGCCCGCTCGCCAAGGAACGAGGCCCGCCCCTTGCTGGCGATCATGTCGCGGGTGGCCAGCATGTTGCGATGTGCCTCCTCGGTGATCTGTGCGCACATGACGGACAGCGAGACCTCCTCGTCGGCCAGCTTGAGCAGCAGGCGCGACACCGGGATCAGCACGTCGAGCATCGTCTTCTCGCCGACATCGGCCTTGCCGCGCAGCTTGATCGCCTCGACGCCGCTGGTGAACGCTTCGGCGAACAGGCGGCGGTCGGGCTCGTCGACACCTTCGAGCGTCTTGCCCATCGCCATGAAGAAGCTGGAGATCAGCGGGCCGGAAGCGCCGCCGATGGTGCCGAGCAGCTTCATGCCGATCTTGTGCAGCGCAAGCCCCGGCGGCATGTCTTTCAGGTCGGGGCTGAGGGCGACAGTCACCTCGCAGCCGCGGCGCACGTTGATGAAATGGTCGCCGTCGCCAATCGCGCGGTCGAGTGACTCGATCTGCGACTCGCTGTCGAGGATGGCGCGCTGCACGGCGGCGAGCGCTTCGATGATCAGATGGGTGTTCAAGGTGTCTCCTTGTCTTTGAGGGGCGGTCGGGGCGGTGCGGTCAGTGGACGGAAACCGGCTGAACGTAGGGCGCGGCGAACTCGCGCCCGATGACGGTCCTGGCGTAGAGATAACGAACCCTCGCCCGCTCGCTCAGCGCGTCCATGTCGACATCCCCCGACACGCTGCAGGGGAAGGAACAGACGCAGTGCGGATCGCAGATCGAGCGAAAACTCAGCTGATACGAGACGTTCATGATGGATCTCCAGTGAGGCGCTCAGGCGGCGAGTCGCTGCCCGGAGGCGTCGAAGAACATGCAGCGCTCGGGCGGGAAAGTGAGCCGCACACGAGCACCAGGGACAAGGGCCTTGTCGAGCATGGTGCGAGCCCGCACCTCGACGCCCAGGCGTTCCGCCACCACGAGGTGCTTGACCAACGAGCTCCTCGATGACCTCGTAGCCTTGCTCCCCTTCGTCGTCGGGTCCGAAGACCACGTCCTCCGGGCGGATGGCCACATGCTGTGCATGGGGGCTGGCGATGCCGGCGAACCACGCCGCCGGCAGGATGTTGACGGCGGGCGACCCGAGCCGCTGGGCGACTTCGAGCGACTGCGGCCGGTCGTAGATCTCGAGCGGTGTGCCGACCTGGCGGATGCGGCCGTGCTCGATGATGGCGATGCGGTCGGCCAGCGTCGTCGCCTCGACCTGGTCGTGGGTGACGTAGACGACCGTGGCGCCGCTGCTGCGCTGCAGCCGCTTGAGTTCGACGCGCAGCTCCTCGCGCAGGCCGGCATCGAGCGACGACAGCGGCTCGTCCATCAGGTAGACCCGCGGCTCGCGCACCAGCGCGCGGCCGATCGCGACACGCTGCATCTCGCCGCCCGACAGCGCCGTCGGCTTGCGCTGCAGCTTGCCCTCGATATGCAGCAGCGCCGCGACCTTCTCGACGCGCCGCTGGATCACCTTTTCGTCGAGGCGGCGCATCGGCGCCCGCAGCGGAAACGCGATGTTGTCGTAGACCGTCAGGTGCGGGTAGAGCGAGTACTGCTGGAACACGAAGGCGCAGTCGCGTTGCG
The DNA here is from genome assembly GCF_024700055.1 of Rhizobacter sp. J219. Classification (GTDB taxonomy): domain Bacteria; phylum Pseudomonadota; class Gammaproteobacteria; order Burkholderiales; family Burkholderiaceae_C; genus Rhizobacter. The sequence continues at coordinate 4,968,923 of NZ_JAJOND010000001.1, read as the reverse complement.
CCGGCGCGGCCGCGGTGATGTCGTTGCCGTTCATGCGCAGGCAGCCGGCGTCCGGCGTCTCCAGTCCGGCGATCAGGCGCAGCGTGGTGGTCTTGCCCGCACCGCTCGGGCCCAGGAGCACGAAGAACTCGCCGTCGGCGATGTCGAGCCGCAGGTCGTCGACCGCCGTCGTGTCGCCGAAACGTTTGGTGATGCCTTGAAGTGAAATGCTAGCCATGACGCACGCTCGATCGGTGGGCGGTGGTGGTGACGCTTGGCAACAAGCGCTCGGTGTCGGCATCGAAGAGCACGATGCGCGATTCGTCGAAGCCGACGCCCACGCGCTCGCCTTCGACCGGGCGCGTGGCCTTCTCGACCACGGCCTTCAGCGGGCCGGCATCGGTCTGCAGCTCGGCGATCCAGTGCGAGCCGAAGTACTCGACCCGCTCGACGCGCCCTGCCAGGCCCTCGCCGGGCGCCGTCAGGCGCACGTGCTCGGGACGCACGCCGAGCAGGGCCCGTGCCGCCGGGGCTTCGACCCGCGGCACGCCGACCTGGCGGCCATCGACCTGCACCTGGCAGGCGCCGGCGGCCACCGAGCCGTGCACGTCGAGCAGGTTCATCGGCGGGCGGCCGATGAAACGCGCCACGAACACGCACGACGGGAAGTTGTAGATGCCATGCGGGTCGTCGGCCTGCAGGATGTCGCCGCTGTTCATCACCACGATGTGGTCGGCCAGCGCCATCGCCTCGTTCTGGTCATGGGTGACGAAGACCGTGGTGGTCTTCAGCCGCTCGTGCAGCTTTCGCAGCTCGACGCACATCAGCTCGCGAAACTCGGCGTCCAGCGTTCCAAGCGGCTCATCCATCAGGAAGGCCTTGGGCTGGCGCACGATGGCCCGGCCGAGCGCGACACGCTGGCGGTCGCCGCCGGCCAGCCCGCCCACGCGCGATCCAAGCAGGTGCTCGATGCGCAGGATGCCGGCCACTTCGGCAATGCGTCGATCGATCTCGACGCGCGGCACGCCCTCGTTGCGCAGCGGGAACTCGAGGTTGTCGCGCACGCCCATGTGCGGGTAGAGCGCGAACAGCTGGAACACCATCGCGATGTCACGCTCGCGCGGCCGCAGGTAGGTGACGTCGTCGCCGTCGAGGGTGATGGTGCCGCCGCTCGGGTATTCGAGCCCGGCGATCATGCGCAGCGTGGTGGTCTTGCCGCAGCCCGAGGGCCCGAGCAGCACGACGAACTTGCCGTCTTCGAGCACCAGCGAGGAGTTGCGCACCGCCGTGAAGTCGGCGAAGCGCTTCTGCAGGTTCTTGATCTGGATCTCGGCCATGGTCAGTCCCGACGGGCCGCCCCTAGGGGCTGACACGCCCCCTTGGGGGGCAGTGAACGAAGTGAGCGTGGGGGTTTCATGTTTTCAGCCCTTTGGCAGCTTGCCGGCGATGGAGTAGCCGACGACACCGGCCAGCAGCACGGTGAAGCCGTAGCTGTAGACCTCGATCGACCAGGGCTGCATCAGCATCACCAGGCCCAAGCCGATGAGCGCGGTGGTGCCGTGTTCCCACGGCGCGCGGCGGAAGTAGTGCTTCATTTGCGGATCGCTCCGAAGGTCACGCCACGCAGCAGGTGCTTGCGCAGCAGCACGGTGAACAGCAGCACCGGCAGCAGGAAGAGCGTCGTGCCGGCCGCCATCGCGGGCCAGTCGAGGCCACCCTCGCCGATGATGGTGGGGATGAACGGTGGCGAGGTCTGCGCGGTGCCGCTGGTGAGCAGCAGCGCGAACGCGTATTCGTTCCACGCGAAGATGAGGCAGAAGATCGCGGTGGTGGCGATGCCGGTGGCCGCCTGCGGCAGCACCACCTTCACGAAGGCCTGCCAGCGTGTGTAGCCGTCGACCATCGCCGCTTCTTCGTACTCGCGCGGGATCTCGTCCATGAAGCCCTTGAGCAGCCAGACCGAGAGCGACAGGTTGACCACCGTGTACAGCAGGATCAGGCCGGCATGGGTGTCGTTGAGCCCGACGTGGCGGAACATCAGGTACACCGGAATGGCGATCGCGATCGGCGGCATCATCCGCGTCGACAGGATGAAGAACAGCAGGTCGTCCTTGCCCGGCACCCGGAAGCGCGAGAAGGCGTAGGCCGCGAGCGTGCCCAGCACCACCGAGAGCAGCGTCGAGCCGAAGCCGATCAGCAGCGAGTTGCTGTAGCGGTCGATGAAACGCGACGGGCCCGCCAGGATCATCTGCTGGTCGCGCACCAGGCCTTCGTACCAGGTGGCCGGGGGCGGCAGCGCGGCCAGTTCTTCCGCCGAGACGCGCGAACGAGTGGTGAAGAGGTTGACGAAGCCGACCAGCGACTGCTCGGCCACGACCTTCGGCGGGTAAGCGATCGCGTCTTGCGGGGTGCGCAGGCTGGTCATGAAGATCCACGCCAGCGGGATCAGCGAGATCACCGCGTAGCCGATCACGACGATGCCGGCGAACCACTTGGAGCGCGCGCTCGGCTCCAGCGGGCTGTGAGGGATGTTTCTCATCGCTGCTTCACCTTGTCCAGATAGCGCACCGTGACCAGCGACAGCCCGTAGATCGAGACGAACATGATGATCGCCAGCGCCGAGGCATAGCCGGTGCGCCACTTCTCGAAGGCCTCGCGCTTGAGCTTGATCGACGCCAGCTCGGTCACCGAGCCGGGGCCGCCGTTGGTGAGCTGGTCCACCAGGTCGAACATCTTGAAGTTCTCGATCACGCGGAACAGCAGCGCGAGGATGATGAAAGGCATCACCATCGGCAGCGTGATGCGCCAGAACTTGGTCCAGGCCGAGGCGCGGTCGATCTCGGCAGCTTCGTACAGGTAGGGCGGGATGGAGCGCAGGCCGGCCAGCAACAGGAGCATCACGTAGGGCGTCCACATCCAGGTGTCCACCAGCACGATGGCCCAGGGCGAGAGCTGCGTGTCGCCGAGCATCGTGAAGGTGCCGGGCCCGCCGAAGAAGTTGATGATGTAGTTGAAGATGCCGTACTGCGGCTCGAAGAAATACTTCCAGAAGGTGCCCACCACCGCAGGTGCCAGCATCATCGGCAGCAGGATCGCGGTACTCCAGAAGCTGTGGGTGCGGAAGCGCCGGTTGAGCAGCAGCGCGAGCGCAAAGCCAAGCAGCAGCTGGAGCACGATCGACGAGACCAGGAAGTGCGCGGTGGCGCGCATGTTTTCCCAGATGGCTTCGTCATTGAGCACGCGCTGGTAGTTGGCGATGCCGACCCACACGGTGTCAAGGTTGGGGCGGTTGGCGCGGAAGTTGGTGAACGACAGGTAGATCGTCCACAGCAGCGGGAAGATGTTGAACGCCAGCAGCAGCGCGATGGTCGGGCTGACGAAGAGCCACGCCAACGCTCGGTCGGAGAGGCCCTGCGCCGAGTGCAGGCGGATTCGCATGGGGGTCGAGGCGGCGGGCCTCAGGTGAACGGAACTCATGACGGTTCTCTGGTTGAGGCGTCATCCCGGCACGCGCCGGGATGACGCGTTGGAGTTCAGGGCTTGATCTTCCCGTCCTCCTTGAACACCTCGGTCCAGTCCTTCAGCAGACCGTCGAGCGCCTCCTGCGGCGTGCCCTTGCCGGCCACGACGTAGTCGTGCGTGCGCTTCTGCATGGCCAGCAGCAGTTGCGCATAGCTCGGCTCGGCCCAGAAGTCCTTGACGATCTTCATCGAGTCCTGGAACACCGGCGCGTACGGCGTGCTCGTGAGGAAGCCCGGCGCATTGAGGATCTCGTTGAGGCAGGTGAAGCCGCCGCCGTTCCACCACTTCTGCTGGACGGACGGCTGCGCGAACCACTTCATGTACTCGAGGGCCAGGTCCTTCTTGTCGGAGTACTTGACGACCGAGATGCCCTGCCCGCCCAGCTGCGCGTGCTGCACGTCGCCCTTGGGAATTGCGAAGAAGCCGGTCTTCTCGCCACCGACCTGCGGGTCCTTCGAGATGCCGGGGAAGAAGGCGATGAAGTTCATCTGCATCGCCACCTGGCCCGACTTGTACGCGTCGAGGTTCTCGGTCATGTAGGCATTCGAGTGCCCGGGCGGCGTGCAGCAGTCGTACAGCTCCTTGTAGAGCTTGAGGCCCTTCACGGCGCCGGCCCCGTTGATGAAGCCTTTCATGTCATACGGCTTCTTCGGGTTGTCGTAGTTCATGCCGTAGGCGTACATCGTGTTGGTCACGCCCATCGTGATGCCCTCGGAGCCGCGCTCGGTGTAGAGCGCCGCGCCGTAGACCTTCTTGCCGTCGATCGTGCGGTTCTGGAAGAACTGGCCGATCTGCTTGAACTCGTCCCAGGTCTTCGGCGGTGCGAGCTCGCGCCCATTCTTCTGCTTGAACTCGGCCCGCAGGTCGGGGCGCGCGAACCAGTCCTTGCGGTAGGTGAACGCCACCGCGTCACCCATCGCCGGCAGCGCGAAGTAGTTCTTCGTGCCCTTGGGCCAGGTCGAGTAGCCCTCGACGGTGGCCGGCGCGAAGTCGGTCATCTTGATGCCGTTCTTGTCGAAGAACTCGTTGAGCTTGACGTAGTGGCCTTCGGTGGCGGCCGAGCCGATCCACTGGCTGTCGCCGATCAGCAGATCGCACAGCTTGCCCTTCGAATTCAGCTCGTTGAGCATGCGCTGCGCGAAGTTCGGCCAGGGCACGAACTCGTACTTCATGGCGATGCCGGTCTTGGCGGTGAAGTCTTTCGACAACTCGACCAGGGCATTGGCCGGGTCCCACGCCGCCCAACACAGCGTCAACTGCTTTTGCTGCGCCTGTGCGCCGCCGGACATCAGCGCTGCCGTCACGAACGCGCTCGCGGCAACGGCCAGCTTGCGTTTGTTGAAGCTCATCCTGGGTCTCCTGTTCTCGGTGAATCGCGGCCACGCCGCAGCTAGGGCATGAGACCGGCACCTGCCAGCCTCGACTTGGGGACCCGCCCTGCAAACCGTGAAAGGGCGGTGACCTTGAGAAGCAGTCTAGGTCCATCATTTAATAAATCACTCAATAGAAACCCTAAACACATCATCAAAGAACATCAAACGTGACCTTGTGCCGGGCGAGGCTGTGCGCGCTGCAGAACAACCGGCCCGGGCGACGCTTGGTGCACCGGGGCGATTCGGCGACACTGCTATGGATTTAGTTTTTGGCCCCTTTCCGGCCCGGCCTCATGACAAACCCCGTCACCATCACCAAAATTGCCGAGACCGCCGGCGTCAGCACCGCCACGGTGGATCGGGTGCTCAACAACCGGCCCGGCGTCAACCCCGCCACCGTGCGCAAGGTGCGGGATGCGATGGCCACGCTGGGTGGCGGCGCGCCGATCCGCGGCCGCCCGCGCTCGACGTCGAACTACCGCTTTGCCTTCGTGCTGCCGGCCGCCCGCCTGGGCTTCTTCGACTTGGTCGACCGGGTGGTCGCGCAGACCGCAGGTGAATTCCGGCACCAGCACATCACCGAGGTGACGCATCGCCTGCCCGCTGCCGACGCCAACGTGTTCGCCGCCGAACTCGCGAAACTCTCCGACCTCGACGGCGTGGCCCTGCTGGCCCCCGACGTGCCGGCCGTCAAGCTCGCGGTCAATGAGCTGGTGCGTGCCGGCGTGCACGTGGTGACGCTGTTCTCCGACGTGCCCGGCTCGCTGCGTGAAACGGCGATCGGCGCCGACAACCGCGCCGCCGGCCGCACCGCCGGCCTGCTGATGGGCCGCTCGCTGCCACGCGACACCGAGTCGCTGTGCGCATTGCTGTCGCCGGCGACACGCTACGCCGCCGAGATCGACCGACGCATCGGATTCCAACAGGTGCTGGAGGAGCGTTTCCCCCAGGCCAAGCCGCTACGGCTCTTCGAACTGCCCGAATCGGAAGACGAAGCGTATGAATACGCGCGCGTGGTCCTGGCCCCTGACGCGACCGGAGGTCGCATCAGCGCGCTCTACAACGTCGGCCCCTGTAGCTTCGGCATCTCCCGCGCGCTGGCGGAGCACGGCTACGGCCATGAACTGATGTTCGTCGCCCACGATCTGCTGGAGGTGCACCGCTCGATGCTGCTGTCGGGCGCGCTCAGCTACCTGCTCCACCAGGACGTGGAATACGCCGTCACCGCCGCCAGCCGTGTGCTGCGCGCCCTGTGCGACGGCGTGCGCGGCGCGCTGGCGATCAACAACCCCCGGGTCGAGATCCTCACTGCGGAAAACCTCGCGTGACAGTGGGGTGATGCAGGCACACAATCTCCCGAGGAGACCGGGGAAGAATGAAAAAATTCATTAACTCTTCCGAAGACCTGGTAAGGGACAGCGCCGCGGGCTTGGTCATGGCCCACGAGGATCTGCTGGCGCTCAACCAGTCGCCCCTGTTCATTTGCCGGCGCACGCCCAAGCAGGGCCGCGTGGCGCTGGTGTCGGGTGGCGGCTCGGGCCATGAGCCCCTGCACACCGGCTACGTGGGCCACGGCATGCTTGATGCGGCCTGCCCCGGGCAGGTGTTCACCGCGCCCACGCCCGACCAGATCGTCGCCGCAGCACAGCGAGTCGAGGCCGGCCAGGGCGTCTTACTGCTAGTAAAGAACTACGCCGGTGACTGCGCGAGCTTCCAGGTCGCGAGCGACATGCTGGAGCTTGAGTGCGCCACCGTGCTGATCAACGACGACGTGGCGGTCGAGCACTCCACCCGCACCCCGGGGCGGCGCGGCGTGGCCGGCACCGTCATCGTCGAGAAGATGGTCGGGGCCGCCGCCGAGGCGGGCGCCAATCTCTACGAGTGCAAGGCGCTGGGCACACGCGTCAACACCAACACGGCCTCGATGGGCGTCGCGCTCACGAGCTGCACCGTGCCGGAAGCGGGTGCCGCCACCTTCGACATCGACTCGTGCGAGATGGAGGTGGGCGTGGGCATCCACGGCGAGCCGGGGCGCCACCGCAGCAAGATGATGCCGGCCGATGACATCGTCGCCCTGCTGCTGGAGCCGCTGCTGGCCGACCTGTCGCTCTCGCCCGGCCGCTCGGTCCTGCTGCATGTCAACGGCTTCGGCGGCACACCCCTGATCGAGCTGCATTTGCTCAACCACATCGCCACGCAGCGCCTGCGCAGCGCCGGCCTGACGGTGAAACGCTGGCTGGTCGGCAACCACACGACCTCGCTCGAAATGGCCGGCGCGTCGCTCACGCTAACCGCGCTGGACGACGAGTTGACCAGCCTCTGGGACGCGCCCGTCACCACCGCCTCATTGCGCTGGTGACGCCTCGGCCTCCAGGGCCGGGTCGTGGGGCGCGTCGGCGTCGAGCCGGAAGCGGGCGATCGCATCGACCAGCGCCGCGGCCTGGCTCCTGAGGCATTCGGCCGCGGCCGCCGACTGCTCCACGAGCGCGGCGTTCTGCTGGGTCATCCGGTCGAGCGTGGCCACCGACTCGTTGATGTGCCCGATGCCGTCGGACTGGTCGCGGGTGTTGGTGGTGATGACCCCGAGCCTAGCGTTGACCCGCTGTACGCCGGCCACGATCTCCTGCACCCGCTGGCTCGCCGCATCGGCGAGCTTGGAGCCACCCTGCACTTCGGCCACGCTGCCGGCGATCAGCTCCTTGATCTCGCGGGCGGCGGCGGCTGAACGCTGCGCGAGGCTGCGCACTTCGGCGGCCACCACCGCAAAGCCGCGGCCGCTGTCGCCGGCACGGGCGGCTTCCACCGCAGCGTTCAACGCCAGGATGTTGGTCTGGAAGGCGATTGCATCGATGGCGCCGGTGATCTCGGCAATGCGCTGGCTGCTGGCACTGATGCTCGTCATCTTGGCCACCACGTCGCGCATTGCGGTGCCGCCTCGTTCGGCCGCTTCGCACGCGCTGGCCGCCAGGTCGTCGGCGGTGTGGGTGGCCTGGGCGGTCTGGCGCACGTTGGCATGCACCTGTTCCATCGCCGAGGTCGTCTGCTGCAGGCGTGCGGCGGTTTCCTCGGTGCGGCGGCTCAGGTCCTCGTTGCCGCGGGCGATCTCCGACGACGCGCACGAGATCGCCTCGGCCGATGCGCGCACCGCCCCCAGCATCTCCACCAGGCGCCGGCGCATGCGCTCGACACCGCGCATCAGGCCGCCGATCTCATCGGCACGGCTGCTGCTGACCACGATCGACAGGTCGCCCCCGGCCACCCGCTCCAGCGACAACGTCAGCAGCTGCAGCGGCTGCCCCACCCAGCGCCGGATCAGCACGAACTGGCCGATGCACAAGGCCAGCGCCGCCATGCCGAAAAGCGCGAGAAACGGGGCCAGCGTGAGCCACTGCGCCCGCATGGTCTCGCCGCCCGAGACCTCGCCGACCACCATCCAGCCGGTGGCCGGGCTGGGCCGCGCCACGGCGAAGCGGTCGGGGTCCGACGGTCGAAGCACGGGGCGGAAGCCGCGCAGCTCGGTGCCAGCTGGGCTCGTCTTCAAGGCCGAGAGCAGGTCGGCGCCACCCGCGGCCGTGGCCACATCAGCAAGCGTGCGACCGCGCAGCGCCGGCGGCAGCATCAGCACCGCCTGCTTCGCGTCGCCGCCCCGCGGGTCGAGCACGTAGACGCCGCCGCTGTCGAAGAAGCGGGCGTTGGTCACCATCTGCTCCAGCGAACGGTCGAACTCGGTTAGGTCGAAGGCGACGAACAAGGCGCCGACCACCCGCTCCTGCAGGTCGCGCACCGGCTGCAAGCGGGTGATGAACGGGCGGCCGTAGAGCGTGGCGCGCCCGAGGTAGGGCTGGCCGCGCAGCAGGGCGGCATGCGCCGGGTGTGCGGCATCGACGGCCATGCCCATCGCTCGCTCGCCCCGGGCATCCTTCAGCGAGGTGCTCACCGCCACGAAGGTGGCGCCCTGCCTCATCAGCACCGCGGCGGCACCGCCGGTGAAGTCGGTGAACTTGTCGCAGGGGTTGTGGTACTCGTTCAGCGCAATGCCCAACTGCAGCAGCCGGCCGTTGGCCTCGTCGAGCGTGAAGTTCTTGCCGAACTGGTCACCGAACACCTTGAAGAAGCGCTCCACCAGCAGCTTGGCCGTCTGGTCGTAGGCATCCAACGCCTGCGCGACCGATTCGACCTTGGCGTCGACCCACGACACGGTGCGCTCCTGCGCCCGTTTGCTGAGCATCACCGTCATGACGGCACAGATCACGGCCAGCACGGCCAGCAGACAGGCGCCGCCGACCAGGGTGATGCGGCGGGCGATGGAGGCGCGGGGGGCGTCGGCGGAAAGGGGGTTCATGGGGGCTCCAGTGTCAAAAAGACGCAGTTCGTGAGTCGCTTATCGGCTTGATGCGTTTTTTCTGTAGTTGATTTCTTTAGATTGATTTAATATTGTGACGTTGCGACAAGATGTTGACTTTGAACACGTTGTTCGTCAGCGAAATTTGCAACTGATCATGAAATTCAATCAACCTGGAGACTTTGTGATGAAAGCACACGTGGTGGTGGGGGCGGCGGCCCTGGTTTGCTCGGCGAGCGCATGGGCGCAGTCATCGGTGACGGCGTTCGGCTTCATCGAGGCCCAGGTCGGCCGGCAGACGCAGGACTCGCCGGGGACGAAACTCTTCGACATGGGCGGCAGCCGCCTGGGCTTCAAAGGCACCGAAGACCTGGGAGGCGGCCTGTCCGCCTCCTTCTATCTGGAGCACCGCCTCAACCCCGACGACGGCACGGTCGGCGGGGGTGCCACGTTTTGGAAGGGCGGCTCCTGGGTGGGCCTGAGCAGCAGCACCCTGGGCTCGGTGAAGCTCGGCCGCTGGTGGTCGCAGGCCTTCCTGAAGGCCCAGTACGCCGCCGACCCGTTCGGGATGGGCACCTTGGGCGAGGGCACCTACGGCAGCGTGGGCTGCGGCCCGGCCTTCGTGGGCGGCTGCCTGGGCACCTTCTGGGTCAACAACTCGGTGAGCTACGAAAACTCGGTTGGCGGCTTTAGCTTCGGCGCCCAGGTGTCGGCCGAGACCGTCGGCACCGGCGGCAAGCGGCCGGCCAACGTCGGCCTGAGCTACGCCGATGGCCCGCTCTACCTGGGCGTGGGGTACGAAGTCTCGAACGACGGCAGCAAAGACGCCAACTGGGGCAGCGTGGCGGCCAACTACGACTTCGGTGTCGTCAAGCTCTACGCCGGCTACGGCTCCGGCCAGGACGCCGCCAAGGTCAGCCGCAAGAACGTGCTCGTCGGCTTCAGTGCGCCGCTCGGCCAGGCCGCGCTCATCGGCTCGTACAACCAGCAGGACCAGAACAGCGTGCGCGTCGAGCAGCTGCTGTCGGTGGGCGTGCGCTACGACCTGTCCAAGCGCACCAACGTGTTCGCCGTCGTCGCCAACGACAACAAGGCGCCGGCAGGCACCAACAAGTCGGGCTACGCCGTCGGCGTGTTCCACAGCTTCTGAGACCTTGCGTGACACCGGCGAAGGAAGAGCGCTCGGTGTCACCCCCGCGCAGATTTTGGAAACGTTGGCTGCGGCGGGTTGGCGCTGCGCGCTCACACGCGCAGCGCTTTTTTTGTTGGCGCCAGACATCGACCACGGGTGAAACATGACCGACCGCGAGAGCCTGAAGCGACTCTTTCCGACCGAAGGAGCCCTCCCCGACGGCCATGGACTGGCGACGCCGCTCCATCAACGCAACTACCTGATCGACGGGCGCCTGCAGCGCTGGGACGGGCCCTGCAAAACCGTGTTGTCGCCGGTGTGCACCACGCAGCCCGACGGCAGCGTGCGCCAGGTGCCGATCGGCAGCCACCCTGACATGGGCCCCGCCGAGAGCGACGCCGCGCTCGACGCCGCCGTGGCGGCCTACGCCAACGGCCAAGGGGCCTGGCCCATGATGGCGGTGGCCGGGCGCATCACCTGCATGAAAGCCTTTGCCAAGGGCATGCTCAACCGCCGGCAGGCCATCGTGAGCCTGATCATGTGGGAGATCGGCAAGAGCATCGCCGATGCCGGCAAGGAGTTCGACCGCACCCTCGACTACATCGAGGCCACGATCGAGGCCCTGAAAGACATGGACAACGGCCACTCGCGCTTCACCGTGGTCGAGAACACGATCGGCCAGGTGCGGCGCACGCCGCTCGGCGTGGTGTTGTGCATGGGACCCTACAACTACCCGCTCAACGAAACCTTCTGCACGCTGATCCCGGCGCTGCTGATGGGCAACACCGTCGTGCTCAAGCCGCCACAGTACGGGACGCTACTGTTCGAGCCACTGCTCAAGGTGTTCCGCGATGCATTTCCGCCCGGGGTCGTCAACACCGTCTATGCGCCCGGGGAGCTGGTCGTCCCGCGCATGCTGGCCTCGGGCAAGGTCAACGTGCTGGCGCTGATCGGCTCCAGCCGCGTAGCCGACCACCTGAAGAAGCAGCACCCCAAGTCGCACCGCCTGCGCGCGGTGCTGGGGCTGGACGCGAAGAACGCGGCCATCGTGCTGCCCGACGCCGACCTGGAACTTGCCGTCAGCGAATGCCTGCTGGGCGCCCTGTCGTTCAACGGGCAACGCTGCACGGCCCTCAAGATGCTGATCGTGCACCGGCGCATCATCGATGCCTTCCTCGCACGCTTCACCGCCGAACTGGCCAAGCTCAAGGTCGGGATGCCCTGGGAGAGCGGTGTGCAGATCACGCCGCTGCCCGGGCCGCATCGCACCGCCTACATGACGCGGGCGATCGACGACGCCACGGCCCAAGGGGCGCGCGTCGTCAATGAGGGCGGCGGCGCCTTCTGCGGCACGCTCTTCTATCCGGCCGTCGTCTACCCGGTGCGTGAAGGTATGCAGCTCTACCGCGAGGAGCAGTTCGGCCCGGTGGTTCCGGTGATGGCCTTCGACGAGGTGGACGAAGCGCTCGACTACGTCATCACCTCCGACCACGGTCAGCAGGTGAGCGTCTTCGGCCGTGACCCGTTGCAGATCGGCAGGCTGGTGGACCTGCTGGTCAACCAAGTGTGCCGCGTCAACCTCAACAGCCAGTGCCAGCGCGGCCCGGACGTCTTCCCGTTCGGGGGCCGCAAGGACTCGGCCGAGGGCACGCTGTCGGTCAGCGATGCCCTGCGGGCCTTCTCGATCCGCTCGATGGTCAGCACCCGGCAGAGCGAGCCCAACGTGCAGCTGCTCAATGCCATCGTGCGAGAGCACCACTCCAAGTTCATCAACATGGGCTTCATCCTGTGAGTCACACCGCCATGAAACGCCTGCGCAAAGCCAAGATCGTCGCCACGCTGGGGCCCTCGAGCTCCGACTTCCGCACGGTGCGTGCCCTGTTCGATGCCGGCGCCGACGTGTTCCGGCTCAACTTCAGCCACGGCACGCACGTCCAGCACCAGGAGCGGCTGGAGATCATCCGCCGCGTGGAGCGCGAAACCGGTCGACCCATTGCCGTGCTGCTCGACCTGCAGGGCCCGAAGCTGCGCATCGGTGCACTCGCCAACGGCCCGGTCACGCTGAGGCCGGGGGCGAGCTTCCGCCTCGACCTCGACCCGGCGCCGGGCGACGCGACCCGCGCCCCACTGCCGCACCCGGAGGTCTTCGCGGCGCTCACGGCCGGCACCGATCTCCTCATCGACGACGGCAAGCTGCGCCTGCGGGTGCTCGCCCGAGCATCGGACTTCGTCGACACGCAGGTCATCGTCGGCGGCACGCTGTCGGATCGCAAGGGCGTCAACGTGCCCTCCGTGCTGCTGCCCATCTCGGCCCTGACCACCAAGGACCGCGCCGACCTCGAGTTCGGGCTGAGCCTGCATGTCGACTGGGTGGCGCTGTCGTTCGTGCAGCGGCCCGAGGACGTGCACGAGGTAAAAGCCATCGTCGCCGGGCGTGCCGCCGTGCTCGCCAAGCTGGAGAAGCCGGCGGCGATCGACTCGCTCGACGCGATCATCGATGCAGCCGACGCCATCATGGTGGCGCGCGGCGACCTGGGCGTTGAACTGCCGGTGGAGCAGGTGCCACGCTTGCAGAAGCGCATCGTGCGGGCGTGCCGTGCTGCCGGCAAGCCGGTCGTCGTCGCCACCCAGATGCTCGAATCGATGATCAGCTCGCCGGTGCCCACACGCGCCGAGGCCTCCGACGTGGCCAACGCCGTCTACGACGGGGCCGATGCGGTCATGCTGTCGGCTGAGTCGGCCTCGGGCCAGCATCCGCGAGAGGCGGTCGCGATGATGGACCGGCTGATCGCCGAGGTGGAGTCCGACCCCAACTACCGCAGCACCATCGATGCGTCACACACCGCGCCGCAAGCGGTGGTGGCCGATGCGATCTGCCTGGCGCTGCGCCAAACCGCCAGCCTGCTGCCGGTCTCGGCCCTGGTCACTCACACCCGGTCGGGCGCCACCAGCCTACGTGCCGCACGCGAGCGCCCGGCGGTGCCAGTGCTGAGCATGACACCCGAACTCGCCACCGCGCGCCGCCTGGCGCTCGCCTGGGGTGTGCACTCGGTGCACACCGCCCACCACGTGGCCGACGTACCCGACATGGTGGCCCAGGCCCGCGCGATGGCCCACCGCGAGGCCTTCGCCCAGCCGGGCGACGTGGTTGTGATTGCCTCCGGCATGCCGTTCGGGGTCACCGGCACGACGAACTTCCTGCACATCGCAAAGGTGTGACGGAGGCCCGTCGGATCTGACGCCCGCCGGTTCGTCAGCCGCAACTGCATTCGGATCAGGCTGGGCGAGCTTGCCTCGCAATTCGGGTTGCGGATGCGGGCCGGCTCAGTCGAGCAAGACGCCCGCCTGGTTGACGACCGCGATGCTGACCCACGAAGACCCTTCGTTGGCCGGGTTCCTGAAATCGAGGCGGAAGTCGCCGAAGGGCGGAATGCTCGAGGTCTGAAGCGTGCGCATCAGCCTGGCAGGCGTGAGCGCAGCGCCACTGGGCTGCGCTGCGCGAAGCGCGACCTGGGCCGCCAGACAACCTTCGAGGTGGAAGGGCGTGGGCTCCTGCCGCAGCCCGTACTGCTTCCAGATCAGGCCGAACTGCCTGCCGAGCGTCGTCCGTTGCGAGACCGGCGGGGCGCTACGGAGGTAGCCGATGCCACGTGCATTCTGAAGCCCCACCGAGTCGACCAGCGAACGCATGTTGGCGGCACTCGCGGCGATCAGCATCGCCCCACTGCGCAGCCCCTTGATCCGGGTCACGAAGTCAGCCAGCACAGGCCCGGAGCCGAACATCACGATCGCTTCCGCTCCTGCCAGCTTCTGGGCCGCATCCCCGGAGTCCTTGGCGCTGGTGACGTAGCTTGCCGTCAGAGGCGCCTGAAGGCCGGCCTCGGCCATGGCCGAGCGGATGGCCTCCAGGCCATCGCGGCCATAGGCATCGTCCGTGTGAAGGACGGCAATGCGTTTCAGGTTCAGCGTGACCAGGTGGCGTACCGCATGCCGGCCTTCGTGCGCGATGCTGGACCGGATGAAGAAGAGGGACGCGTGCTTGCGAGATCGCACGCTCGACGCGCCGGTGATCGCGCCGACCACGGGCACCGATGCGGCATCGGCGATCTCGGCGATCGCCCGGGACGTGTCTGCGCCCACGGTGTTGATGAAGGCGGTGGTGCCGGCCCTCACCGCCTGCTCGGAGAGCGCCCTGCTCCTGGCCGGGTCGAACCCATCGTCTTGCACGACGAAGCGCGCCGGGAGCACAGCACCGGCGGGCGTCGCGTTGTAGGCCGCGATGCACGCTCTTGCGCCTTCGCTCGTCGGCACGGCGATGCCCCGCCCTCGACCGGAAAAGTCAGCGACCTGCGTCAAGGTGATGGTGGCCGCCTGCGCGCCCGTAGCGATGGCCGCCACCACCCAGACGGACCAGCGTGCCGCGCGGTGGGCGGCCCATGCGCCCAGCGGGGCCGCGCCAGGAGTTCTTGTGCTCATGCGAATGTCTCCGAACCGTCAGGGCAGTACATGCCGCCCTGTTCACAGCTCCCCTTGGTGTGCGTTGCGCCGCCCTCGCAGCAGCCGATGCACGCTATGCACAGACATATGTCGTCTTGACCTTCGTGTAGAAGTCCTTGGCCAGCGTGCCTTGCTCCCGGCCGCCGAGGCTCGAGCCTTTCGTGCCACCGAACGGGACGTGGTAGTCGACTCCGGCCGTCGGTGCGTTGACCATCACCATGCCGGCCTGGGCATGGCGCTGGAAGTGTTTGGCGTGGCGCAGAGAGGTCGTGCAGATGCCGCTGGAGAGACCGAACGGCGTGTCGTTCGCAATCGACAAGGCCTCCTCGTAGTCGGCCGCCGGGATCAGCGCGGCGATCGGACCGAAGATCTCCTCTCGTGCGATGCGCATGCGGTTGTTGCAGTCGACGAAGACGGCGGGCGAGAAGAAATAGCCGTCCGTGTCCTTCACCAGCCGCTCGCCACCGCATGCGAGGCTTGCGCCTTCCGACTTGCCGATGTCGATGTAGCGCAGGTCCTGATCGAGCTGGCGCGCGTCGACCACGGGGCCGATCTGGGTGTCTGCCGCGAGCGCGTGCCCGACCCGCAGCTCCCGTGCGCGATCGACCAGTCGGTCGCGGAACCTGGCGTACACCCCGCGCGTCACGATGATCCGAGACGCCGCGGTGCAGCGCTGGCCCGTCGAGTAGAACGCGCTCTGGATGGCGCATTCGACCGCCAGTTCGAGATCGGCGTCATCGAGCACGACCATCGGGTTCTTGCCGCCCATTTCAAGCTGGACCGGCACCATGCGATGCGCGGCCGCACGCGCGACATTGCGACCGGTCGTCGCCGAGCCGGTGAAGCTGATGGCCGACACACGCGAGTCGTTCAGCAGCGTCTGCCCCACGACCGTGCCGCTGCCCATGGCGAGGTTGAACACCCCTGCCGGCAGGCCGCTGCGCGAGATGATCTCCGCCAGCGCCCAGGCGCAGCCGGGCACGGCCTCGGCCGGCTTGAACACCACCGAGTTGCCGTGCGCCAAGGCCGGCGCGATCTTCCACGCCGGAATGGCCATCGGAAAGTTCCAGGGCGCAATGATCCCGATCACGCCCACCGGTTCACGCGTCACCTCGACCTGGATGCCGGGACGCACGGACGAGGCGAGTTCGCCCTGAGGCGCGATCGCCTGATGCGCATGGAACTTGAAGATGTAGCCCGCGCGGGCGACCTCTGCGATGCCTTCCGGCAAGGTCTTTCCCTCTTCGCGGGACAGGAGCGCGCCCAGCTCGTCCTTGCGCCTGAGCAGCTCGCTTCCGATGAAGTCGAGCGCATCGAAGCGCCGCTGCACGGTGGCGTGCGCCCAATCGCCCTGGGCGCGCTGTGCAGCCACGATCGCGGCCTCGGTCGTCTGCACGTCGGCATGTGCGTAGATGCCCACCACATCCGAGATGTCGGACGGGTTTCGGTTCTCGTGCCCGTCGCCTGCCACCCACTCGCCCCCGACGAGGTTTCTCTTCATGCAATCGTTCCTCATGTGGCCGCCTTTGACTTCATATGTTGGTTGATCCATTTTATAAAATCTACGATACTGTGGCAATCCGGATTGTTGGCAAAGCTGGCCTGCGTGTGAAAACTTCATGGAACGCGCACCTCCCGGCAGCGGCGCCAGCACTTGACCGTTTCACTCATTCATCAGGAGACAACATGACCTTCCCCTCACGAGCACGCACGAAGCTGGTCGCCGCGCTGGCAGCAGTGGCGTTCGGCTTCAGCCTTGGTTCGGCGCAAGCCCAAGCCAGCTATCCAAGCAAGCCGGTCACGCTGGTCGTCGGCTTCGCGCCCGGCGGCGCCGCCGACACGGTGGGGCGCCTGCTGGCCGACGAAATGAGCAAGCACCTGGGTCAGCGGGTCATCGTCGAGAACCGCGCTGGCGCCGGTGGCAACGTGGCCGTCCTCGCCGTGGTGGGCGGGCAGCCCGACGGCCACACCCTGCTGTTCGCCGCGATCAACCTGGCGACCAACCCGTCGCTGATGAACACCAAGTACGACGCAGAAAGGACCTGACGATGGTCTCGCAGATCACCAGCGTCCCGGTGGTGATGCTGGCTCCCGGCGAAAGCGCCCTCAAGACGCCCGCTGACGTCGTGCGCCAGGCGGCCACGTCGAATGGTGGCTTCAAGATCGGCTCCGGCGGCAACGGCACCTCGTCGCACCTGGCAGCCGGATCTTCATGCGCAGTCACAAGCTCGAGTTCATCCACGCGCCCTACCGGGGCGGTGCGCCCGCGAACATGGCGCTGATGGCCGGCGAAGTGCAGCTGATGTTCGACCTGATGTCCGGGTCCCTCAAGTCGACGGTGGACAGCGGGCGCATCCGCCCGCTCGCGGTGATGCAGGAGTCCCGCATCCCGACGCTGCCCAACGTTCCGAGCGCAAAGGAGCTGGGCCTGTCACCTTCGACCTACATCCGCAGCTGGCAAGGCATCGCCGTGAAGGCGGGCACGCCGAAGGACATCGTGGCGAAGCTGCACGCGGCCGTGACGGCCGCCATCAAGTCGCCGGCCTTCAAGGAGCGCGTCGAGCAACTGGGCTCCGAAGTCGCAGGCAGCAAGACGCCGGCCGATTTCCAGAAGCACTATCAGACGGAACTCGAGCGCTGGACCGCCCTCATCAAGGCGGCCAACATCAAGGCGGAGTAAGCGCCGCGGCCGGGCGTCTCACGGGGCGATCCCCGCGGGCGCACCGGCCTCGACGGCCCACAGGGCAGCGGGCGCGCCGCGCACCGGGGACGGCATTCGAAGCAAGGCGCCATCGATGCCGCCGCTGTCGCTCGACCACGTGGGGCGCACCAGCGAGGTGACGTACAGCTCCTGCAAGCCAGGTCCGCCGAAGCACGGCATCGTGGGCGCGCGGCAGGGCAGTTCGAGGCTCGCATCGAGGCGCCCGTCTCGGAAGCGGTTCAGTCGCCCCGCCGACACACCCGCCGACCAATAGCCATCGTCGGCGTCGACCCATGCGCCATCGGGCCGACCGGCCTTTTCGTCAGCCACCGCCATGAGCTGCGGCGTTCCCATGGTGCCCGACGGCTCGTCCCAGGCCGCCCGCCAGATGCGCCCGGCGTGGCTGTCCGAGAAGTAGAGCGTGGTGCCGGCGCGGTTCCAGGCAATGCCGTTGGCCACCGTCAGGCCGCGATGAAGCGTGGCAACGGACCCCTCGGCGCCGACGCGATAGAGGGCGCCCGTCGGTCGCTTGCCCGAAGGTGCGTCGTCCATCGATCCGACCACCCACCACTGGCCCGAGGGCGAGACCTTGCCGTCGTTCAGCCGGTTGCCGGCAACCCCTTCTTCGAGCACCGCGTGAGCCTGCATCTCCCCAGTCGCCGGGTCGAAGAGGACCAGCGCATGCCGCATCGCGACCGCGAGCCGGCCATCGCTGGCGAGCGCAAGTGCGCCCAGGGGCGTGGGAAACGTCCAGCGGGTCACCAGGCTGTCGTCGGGTTCGAGGCGCAGCACCTGCTGAGCGCGCACGTCGATCCACCACAGGCAGCCACGGCGCGCGTCCCACACTGGCGCCTCACCGACACGGTTTCCGACGAGGTAGGCCTGGACAAGCCCCGGCCCGTGCCAGCTCAGTTCGCGCCGCTCAACGGGCGCGGATGGGCCGCAGGGGATCGCCAACATATTCGGCGGCAGCGAAGGTACCGCCCTGGTAGCGTTCGGCGACGGGATCGTCCGACACGACGCACTGCAGCGCCTCGATGAAAGGATCGGAGCTGTGGCGGGGACGGTAGCCGAGGTCGTGGGCGCGCTGGTTGTCCCACCAGGCACTGGCGTTGTTGGAGACGCCGTAGACGATCTCGCACAGGTAGTCGGCCTGGAGGCCCACGCGCACGAGGTCTGCCAGGTCTTCGGGATGCACCCAGGTTGCCAGCATGCGCCGGTCCTTGGGCTCCAGGCTGCCGTGGCCGATGCGCAGGCCGAAGCCGCGCAAGCCGTGCTTGTCGGCATAGAGGCTCGCCAAGGCTTCCATGAACACCTTGGTCACGCCATATCGTGTGTCCGGTCTGGGCAACACGTGACCGTCGACCGTGTGGGACCGTGGATAAAAGCCGATGGCGTGGTTGGAGCTGGCGTAGACGATCCGGCCGACGCCGTGGCGCTGAGCCATCTCCCAGAGCTTGGCGCTTCCGATGACGTTGGGGGCCATCAAGGTGTCCCAGTCCGCTTCGCGCGGATAGCCCGAGAAGTGGACGATGGCGTCGATGCCGTCGAAGGTTTCAGGATGCTGGTCGATGTCCGCGATGTCGGCGCGGTGGCAGGTCTCCATGTCGTGCTCGGCCACGGGCGACACGATGTCGGTCAAACGCAACTCGCTGCACCACTGCACCAGGTACGGCCTGATGCTGCGCGACAGCTTTCCGCACGCGCCCGTGAGCAGGATCTTCGGCAAGGGGTTGGTCATTTGTCGAGCAGCGGGTATCGCACCGCGTTGTGGGCCTTCCATTCGGTGAACTCCCGGGCGAGGTCCGGATCGGTCAGCGGATACAGGCCGAACAGGCCAGCGCCGCCGAAGATGCGGGCTTCAACCCAATCTTCGTAGAGCGTCTGCGCGTAGGCCTCCTGGGCCACCGCGTCTGCCACGTCGCGCGGCACGCAGACGACCCCCTCCGCATCGCCCACCATCACGTCGCCGGGGTACACCGCGACCCCACCGCAAGCGATGGGCAGCTGCAGGTCGACCGCATGGTGGCGGATGAGATTGGTCGGCGCCGAGGGGCGTTGATGGTAAGCCGGGATGTCGAGCCGTTCGATCTCCGGCGAATCGCGGAAGCCCCCGTCGGTGACGACACCGGCGCAGCCGCGCTTCATCAGGCGGGTCACGAGCAGGTTGCCCGCCGATGCCGCGAGTGGATCGTTTCGGCTGTCCATCACCAGCACGTGACCGGCAGGGCATTCCTCGACAGCCACCCGCTGCGGGTGCCGGCGGTCCTCGAACGCGGTGAGCGGGTCGGTGTCTTCACGGGCCGGGATGTAGCGCAAGGTGTACGCCGGGCCCACCAGGCGCGCACCTTTCGGATTCAGCGGCCGCAGGTTCTGCAGGAAGGTGTTTCGGAATCCCTTCTTGAAGAGCACGGTCGTGAGCGTCGCGGTGGACACGGCACGCAGGCGGTCGAGGGTCAGCGGATGCAAAGGCGAAAGGTCGTTCATGGTGGTGGTCATTCCAGTCCGGTCCTGGTGATGCCGGCGCGGGGCCGGCGGGGCTGAAGGTAGGGGGTTTCCTGTTCGGTGCCGGGGTTGAAGGCCCCCGTTGCGATCGCCACGTTCTGCTGGCTCGGGTAGCGCTGCACGAACTCGGTGTTCACACCCGTGCCGAGACCGGGGCTCCTGGGAATCTCGATGCGCCCGCCGGAAGACTGCAGGCGTGAGGTGAGAACTTCCTCGCGCTGGCTCCAATCGGGCTCCAGGCGCTCCAGCGCCAGGGCATTGGGAATCGATGCCAGCAGGTGCACCGCGGCGAACTCCGCGACCGGCCCAAGCGAACCGCTGTGCGGCGCCACCTGTATCCCATGCGCCTCGGCCATGCCCGCGAGCTTGCGCATCTGCGTCAGGCCTCCGAAGCGTCCGGTGTCGGGCTGTACGACATCCAGCAGGCCCTCCGTCATGAAGGGCAGCATGTCGGCGAGCGTGCCGAAGCGCTCGCCGCCGGCCAGCGGCAGGGCCACCTTGTCGCGCACGCGCCGCCAGCCTGCAAGATCGTCGGGTGCGACCGGCTCCTCCAGGAACAGCAGGTTGAGGGGCTCCAGCGCACGCCCGATGGCGATCGCATCGGCCGCACTCAGCCACGGCGGCCCGTGAAGATCGACCATCAGGTCCACGTCGTCGCCGACGGCTGCGCGAATGGCGTACGCGCGCTCGACGACATCCTTGATGCCCCCGACCTTGATCCCGCGGACCCCGCGAGAGACCGCTTCGAGGGCTGTCTCCGGGCTCGACGCATGCGTGTAGTAGTGCACGGCATCGCGCGTCAGGCCGCCGAGCAATTCGAAGATGGGAACGCCCAACGACTGCGCCTTCAGGTCCCACAGGGCAGTGTCGATGGCCGCGAGTGCACCCGACGCCACCACGCCGGTCTGCCCGTGCCCCATCGTCGCGACGCGAATTCGCTGGGTGATTCGCTCGATCTGCCCGGCGTCCTCGCCGACCAGAAGGCAGCGCAGGTCTTCGACCGCGGCACGGACCACCCGCGGCCAGCCCGACCCCTCACCCACGCCGATGCGTCCATCCTCGGTGTGCAGCGTGACGAAGAGCCAGTTGCGGCTCGTGGCCAAGGATGTCTTGCCGGTGGCCGTCCAGCCGGTGTGGGGCGGCGCCCCCGCCTGCATGAGATGGCAACGTACGTCTGATATTCGCATCGGATACGCCTTACGGAGTTGTTGTGCTGGACGCTCGGACGAGCCGAGCAGGCCCCTTCGGATGACTCGGCCGCATGCGTGACCTCCTCACAAGTTTGCGGCAATTCTACAACACATATTTTATAAAATCCATCATATGATGGTGGCTCTTGCACGCGATCTGGCGCGTCAAGCAGGTCCACATTTCTCATCTTGGAGACACACATGAAGAGTCTCTCGTCGCCCTCGCCGCCTTGGCGTGCGCCGCCACCGCTTCGGCACAGTCGAGCGTCACGATCTACGGCCGTCTGGATGTCGGCGTGACCCGGCAGAACGACGGCACGACCAGCCTCAACGGCAGCAACGGCCAGACCGGCGCCGCCGGCAAACGCTGGGACGTGCGCCAGGGTTCGGGCAACCGGCTCGGCTTTCGCGGCACCGAAGACCTCGGCGGCGGCCTGTCGGCCGGTTTCCACTTCGAACACCGGTTCACCGCTGACAACGGCGCTGCCGATGCCACCTTCTGGGCTGCCCGCTCCTATCTGCAGCTGCAAAGCAAGACCTTGGGCCGCGTCTACCTGGGCCGCGAATACATCCCCGCGTTCTTCCCTGCGCTGAGGCTCGACCCCTGGGGTTTCGACACGGTCGGCACACCGGGCCCGAAGCACCAGCTGGCGAACTACACGATCGACGGTGGCATCCGGTCGAACAACACCGTCGGCTACCAGACCCCCTCCTTCGCCGGTCTCACGGTCCAGGCCGCGATTGCGGCAGGCGAAGGCACCCGGCCGCGCGGCACGGGCGTGAACGTCGAATACCTGCGCGGCGGGCTGTACTTGGCCGCCGCGATGGACCGCCAGAGCGATGCGCAGAAGGTCGCACTCGTGGGCGGGTCGTATGACTTCGGGTTCGTGAAACCGATGCTGACGTACCAGCGTTCGAAGGTCGCCGGTGTGGACCACCGCAACCTGTCGGCCGCCCTCACGGCACCGATCGGCGCCGGCGTCCTGAAAGCCGGCTGGTTCCGGCTCGACCCGACGGGCGCCGACAACAACACCACCAAGGTGGGCCTCGGATACGAGTACTTCCTGAGCAAGCGCACCTCCATCTACGCCGATGTCGGCAGCGCCGACCAGGAAGGCCGCACGGGGCTGATCGAGCGCACCCGCACCACCGCCGTGGACCTCGGCCTGAAGCACAACTTCTGACCTCCTACACGGGTCGTAGCGACACGACCCTCAGCGGGGACAGGCTTCTCCTAGGCCTGTCCATTGGCCACTTCGGTGGCCTTTTTTTCGATCGTCTCTTTCCCTCATGAAGCCTGGTCTCCACCTCGGGCACGACGCCGGCTTCGTCGCCGCCTTGACGAAGATCGTCGGATCGCGCCATGTCCTGACGCGCGCCGCGCAGCAGCGACCCTACCTGACCGGCATTCGTTTCGGACGCGGAAAGGCCCTCGCCGTCGTACAACCTGGAAGCCTCGTGGCGCTGTGGCAAGTCCTCGAAGCCTGTGTCGAGGCGGGCGCGATCGTCATTGCGCAGGCGGCGAACACCGGTTTGACCGGAGGATCGACTCCCGACGGCGACGACTACGACCGTGCCGTGGTGCTGATCAGCATGCGTCGACTGGCCAAGGTGCACCTCATCCACGAGGGGCGCCAGGTGATCTGCCTGCCCGGAGCCACCCTGTACCAGCTCGAGCGGCTCCTGGAGCCTCTGGGCAGGGCACCGCACTCCGAAATCGGCTCATCCTGCATCGGCGCTTCGGTCATCGGCGGCATCTGCAACAACTCCGGCGGTGCCTTGTTGCGACGCGGCCCGGCGTACACCGAGCAGTCGCTGCATGCGAGGGTCGAGGCCTCGGGCGCGCTGCACCTCGTCAACCACCTCGACATCCGTCTCCCCGCCTCGCCCGAGGAAGCACTGGCCCGCATCGAAAGCGGCCACTTCGGCGACAGCGACATCCTGCAGACGGCGTCAGCCGCGTCCGACGCCCGCTACGCGATGGAAGTGCGCGACGTCGACGCCGACACGCCGGCGCGCTACAACGCAGACACGAGCCGCCTCTACGAAGCTTCGGGCTGCGCCGGCAAGCTGGTGGTGCTGGCGGTGCGCCTCGACACATTCCCGCGGGAGAAGCAGACGAAGGTGTTCTATGTCGGGACCCATCGCCCCGAGCCGTTGACGGCCCTGCGGCGCCAGGTGTTGCGCCATCACGTGCACCTGCCCATCGCGGCCGAGTACATGCACCGGGGCGCTTTCGACCTGGCGGCGCGCTACGGGAAGGACCTCTTCTGGTTGATCCGTTGGGTGGGCACGCAACACCTGCCGACCTTGTTCGCGCTGAGGAACCGCCTCGACGCCTGCATCTCGCGTCTCACGCGGCGACCCTCATCGGCATCCGACCGGCTGCTGCAAGGGCTCGCCCGCCTGCTGCCGCCCCCGCTGGGCGAGCGCCTGCGCGAGCTTCAGCGAGCCCTACGAGCACCACCTGGTCGTGAAGGTCCCGGAGGAGGCCGCAGCAGAGATGCGCGCGTCCCTCGAACGCCTCTTCGGCCGAGGCGGGTCCGCCGTCGCGTCCTCCGGGACATTTCTCGAGTGCAGCGACGACGAAGGACAGCGCCTCTTCCTGCACCGCTTCGTCGCCGCCAGTGCGGCCAACCGATACCGGGCAGTGCACGCCGGTGAAGTCGAAGACATCGTGGCCTTCGACGTCGCGCTTCGGCGCAACGATCCAGACTGGTTCGACCGGCCGCCGCCACGGATCGCCTCGCGCCTGGTCCACGACCTCCACTACGGCCACTTCTTCTGCCATGTCTTCCATCAGGACTACATCGTCAGGAAGGGCGAAGGCTGCGAGTCGGTGAAGAACGATCTCGCGCACATCCTCGACGCGAAGCGGGCGAAGTACCCCGCCGAGCACAACGTCGGGCACCTCTAC
Organism: Rhizobacter sp. J219; assembly: GCF_024700055.1. Taxonomy (GTDB): domain Bacteria; phylum Pseudomonadota; class Gammaproteobacteria; order Burkholderiales; family Burkholderiaceae_C; genus Rhizobacter. The sequence continues at coordinate 4,944,765 of NZ_JAJOND010000001.1, read as the reverse complement.
AAGGCCGAGCCCCAACTGGCGGACTTCTACCGAAAACTCGACCCCTGCAACTGCCTCAACCCCGGGGTCGGAAAGATGTCGAAGTCCTTCGGCTATCGGGACAGCGAGCGACCGCAAGCCTGACAAGCCTCCGGCAAGCGCGTATTTCGACCTCATTTGCCCCGACCGCGCCGGCATGCGCGGCCCTACAGTGGGCGTGATCGTCGCAGGCGCCTCGATGTGGCGGAAAAAGGTCGACATGCTTCACGTTGGCGCCGTTCTCTCGGCCCCCTACACCGGCCCCTTCTTCTGGACGCTCGTCGCGAGCTGCCTTCAGCCCGAGGCTGCACGCCAGGGACTGCAGCTGACGAAGCTGCTGGCCTCGTCTGCCTCGGAGCTCGCCAGCGCGATCCATGCGCTGCTGGACCTGCGTGTCGGCGCCATCGTGGTCAAGCCCATCCACGGCGGTGGCGATGAGCTGGAGCCGGCCCTCGGCCGGGCGCACGCCCAAGGCGTGCCCATCATCACGCTCGATTCCAAGATCGCGCATGCGGCAGTGCGTGCGACCGTGGGGAGCGACAACTTCCTCGGCATGCAGCGCGCGACCCGGCATGCGCTGGACCTGCTCGGGGGCCGCGGGAGGGTGGTCTATTTCGCGGGAGACGAGCGCCTCAGCGCAGGCGGGGCCCGCAATCTGGGGTTTCGCGAAGTGCTGGCGCAGTACCCCGACGTCGAACTGCTTCAGGTCGAGCCACTCGACTGGGTCAGCCCGGTCTCCCGGATCGACATGTCCAGCCGCTGCATGTGGCGCGTGCTGGACCGCCACGACAGCTTCGATGCCCTGATCGCGGCGGGTGACGAAGCGGCCATCGGCGGCGTCAACGCACTTCGCGAGGCGATGCGGCAGAAGCGCTGGCAAGGCCGCTGGCCCGTCATCGTCGGCTTCAACGGCCTGGCCGAAGCGCTGCTGCTGGTGAAGTCGGGCGACATGTCCGCCACGATCGCGCAGTCGCCGGAGTGGCTCGCACGCACGGCGCTGGAGATGGCGGCCACCTGCAGCGCCGAAGCCAGCCACGCCTGGTCGCACCGCTTCGTCGACAGCCAGCTGGTGACGCGCGACAACGTCAGCGAGTACGCGTATCGGTTCCTGGACCTGGTTCCGCGCTTCATCGCGGAGCTCGGCGACAGCCAGGCCCGCGAGCGGCAATTGCAGGCAGAGGTGATATCACGCCAGCGCAGCGCCTTGACGGTGATCTCCGCCGCCTCTGCAGCGCTGGCCCGGAAGCAGTCGCCGGAGCAGATGGTCGGGGCGCTCTACCGCTTGCTCAAGGCCGAATTTCCACATCTGCATTGCGAGGTCACGACCCATCCCTCGACCCCCTTGGATGCCACGGTGGACCCCCTCCCCGGCAGATGGATCGGGGAAAGCGATGTTTTCCACAAGACGTGGGCATGGCGAATGACCGGCGACCCGGTGGGCTGTCGGCGGGAAGCACTTCGGGACGACGCGCAGCAATGGGTCTGGGACCTGAAGCCGCAACGGCGCGACAGCAGCGACGGCGACAGCTCGGCCGACCCCTGGAGTCCCGAGCGCGCCTCAAGCCTCTTCACCCTGGCCGCCAATGGCCGCGCCTATGGCGTGATGGAAGTCAGGGGGCCTTCCGAGCGCGCACTGGGAAGCGAGCTGGTGCAGATCCTCGGCGCGATCGCTCACCAGCTGTCGCTGGCCTTCGAGGCCGCCGCGCTGCATGAGGAGACGGCGCACCTCGCGGCGGCCGAACTGCGCGCGGCGCAGGAAAAGCTGGTCCACGCCGAGCGCGCCGAATACCTGGCCAACCATGACCCGCTGACGGGGCTTGCGAACCGCAGGCGTTTCGGCGAAGTGCTTGAACGCACGCTTGCCGAAGCCGCACGCTACGAGCGGCAGTTCGCGCTCTACTTTCTCGACCTCGACGGCTTCAAGCGCATCAACGACTCGCTCGGCCATGAGGCGGGCGATCAGCTGCTGCTGCAGGTCGCCAACCGGCTTCGTGGGGTGCTGCGGCGAACCGACACCGTCGCGAGACTGGGCGGAGATGAGTTCGTGGTGCTCGTGCCCGAGGTCCAGGACGAAGGCCATGCCGGCATGGTGGCGTCGAAGCTCGTGTCGGCTTTCGACGCCGCGTTCAACCTGGGGGACCAAGGGGTGGTCGCCAGCACCAGTGTCGGCGCCGCGGTGTTTCCCCTCCACGGCAATGAGGTGGCAGCGCTCATGCGGGCCGCCGACACGGCCATGTACGCCGCCAAACGCGCCGGCAAGAACCGCTTCGCCTTCTTTCAGGTCTGATCGAGACCGGCTGCGTCGGTCAGGCCGGCGCCAGCAGCTTCAGCAGGTCGTCACGCGCCGATTCGGCGTGTTCGAGCGCGGCGGCAGCGGCGCGGTCTGCGTCGTGCTTGGCGATGGCCCGCACCAGTTTGCGATGCTGGGCAATGACGAGGTCGAGCCGGCCGGCGCCGTACCCCTTCGAACGTCGGAAGGCATCAACCAGGCTCGCTCGCGATTCAAGCACCTCCAGTGCCGGCGGGTTGTCGGCCAATCCGTCGAGAAATGCGTGGAAGTGCCGGTTCGCCGTCACGCTGGCAGGAACGTCATTGGACGCGGCGGCCGCCTCGTGGGCATCGACCAGACGCTGCAGCTGCTTGATTTGCTCTGGCGTCGCCCGCAGCGCAGCCTCTCGGGCCAGCATGCTCTGGATGGCGCCCCGCAAGCCGTAGATGTTGTGGATGTATCGCTCATCCACCGCCGGGATGACCGCACCGCGATGCATCCGCATGTCGATCACACCCTCGCCCTGGAGCTGGAGCAGCGCCTCGCGAACCGGGTTCGCGCTCACCTGGTAGTGCTCGCTCAACTCCGCCAACGTGAGGTGACTTCCCAGCGCCCAGACACCGGCAACGATGTCGGCGCGGATCTGCTCACGCAGGCGGAGGTAGGTGGGGGTGTTGATGGGGTCCATAGGCGAAGTTTACTTTACCGATTTTATATTATCTACATCGCTGGACCCCATTGTGCGCCGCCCCGCCTACGGCCTGGACGGGGGGTCGGCGCTCTCGGTTTCACTGGCCGCGGGCCGGGCCGCCGCCTCCGGGGCCGAGGTCTCGGCACCGCCGCCGCCGCAGGCCGGCAACAGCGCCGCGAGCGCCAATGCAAAACCGAGGGTGAAGAAGGTTCTCATGCAAATCTCCTGAAGGTGGACGGGTTCAGAACAGGACGATGCCCTGGTCCGCGATCACGACCGGGTAGTTGCCCACCGGCACGTTGTTGATGGTCACGCGGTTGTTCGCGGCACTGTTGCCGGTGATGGTCGAGGTCGGAGTCGTCAGCGAGTACACCCGCCCGTCCAGCAGATCGGCCACGCGCGGGGGCAGCGTGTTGACCTGCGCATAGCGGGCAAAGTGGAAGTTCGTGCAGGTGATCGTGATGGTGCTGATCGCATCCGTGTTCACCGGCAGGTTGTTGGACTTGTGCCAGACGGCCAGGAAGTTGCGCACCACGCCGCCCGCGTCGGTGCGGGTGTACGCATGGATCTGATGCCCCCACGGCGCCGTACACCCGTGATTGGTGATCCGCTGCAGACGGCTGTCGAAGATGGCGGTGACGTTCTGGAAGGCGCGGTAGCTGAGCTTGGTGCCCTTGACGGTCTGGTCGCCATTCAGGAACGGCGTGTCGACGTTCTGATTGAAGGTGCCGGTGCGCAGCAGGCCTTTCGGATTCTTCGTCGAGTCGTAGTGCAGATCGGTGATCGTGAAGATGTTGGTCAGCATGCCGCGCGAGAAGTCCCCCAGCATGCGCCTCAGCACGAACTTCGCCTGGTTGGCTTCCGTCCAGTTCGACGGGTCGGTGCAAAGCGAGTAGTACAGGCACGGACCCGACGGCGCCCCGCTCTCGCCCTGGCGCAGCTTGAAGCCATGGCTCTGCACCATGTCCCTGAGCTGGTTGAACTTGGCCTCTTCACTGCTGTACGAGTCGTAGTCCACATGGGTCTGGTAGGTGTGGAAACTCACGTAGACATCCTGCGGCGGGACCACAGCGCGCGCCGCGAAGCCGGCCACCGCCTGCTGGGCGTACTGGAAGCTGGGTGAATTGGCGCCACCGGTCACGCCAGTCGTGAACGACCCGATGGTGATCTTGGCGCTGGGTTGGACCTCCTTCACCGCTTGCGCCGTGCGGGCGATGAAGTCGATGTAGGCGTTGATTTCCACATGGCCGTCGGGTTCGTTCCACAGCTCCCAATCATTCACCCGGACGGTCGGAGAGTTGTAGCGGGCGACGGTGGCCTTCACGAACTTGAGCCAACGCTCCATGCCCGCGCCGGTGGGGATCTGCCCGCCAAGCGTCGGCGTGCCGCAGTCGACGCACCCAGGCCGCGTGTTGCCGTAGCCGAGAAACACCCAGGGTTGCACCCCGCGTGCAAGCGCACCGTCGACGATGGCGTCGAGCGTGCTGAAGTTGTACGTCGGCGTCTCGGTGATGACGGTCTCAATGGCGTTCCAGCCCGACTGCACGCGCACGCGCGTCGCCCCGAGCGGCCCGAGGTAGTCCTTCCAGTTGTCGAAGTTGCTGAACCCACGATCCGTCGTCTCCCCGCCGATCCCGAACGGCGAGGTCAGGCCAGCCGCCTTGAGTTCCAAGGACGAACGGGGCTTGATGGTTCCGATGGGGCTCAGCGACGGACTGCTGAGCTGCGCGTGCGTGCCTGCCGCAGAAGCCGCCAAGGCCGCGGCGGCGATCCAACTCCAGACCAATCTCATGCATGTCTCCTTAGTAGATGTAGTGCGACCTGGACCTGCCAGGGCTGATTAAATATTAGCCATTTAATAAAATCTCAAATATGGGAGAAACGCTGATGACCGTGACCAGGTGGGCACGTCAGCCGCCCGGACGAACGCCGGGTGACGTGCTGGTCTTGAGGGGCGTCAGAGCGCGATCAGCCCCAGCTCCAGCGCCGTCGTGATCGACTCCTGCCGGTTCGTCACCTGCAGCTTGCGCGAGATCTGCTGGAACACGTAGTCGACCGAGCGTTTGGACAAGCCCACCAGCGGGCCGATCTCGTGCGACTCGAAGCCGAGCGCGCCCAGGCGCAGGACTTCCTTTTCCTTGTCCTTGAGCGTCACCGCGCCCAGCTCCGACAAGTCCCACAGCAGGCCGCTCGCCGTCACCCACTGGTGGATGTACTGCGCGAGCAGCTGCCCCTCGCACAGCACCTGGTAGCGCCGCGCCTGCAGGGCCGCCCACACGTCGGGCAGGCGGCTGTTGAACGACACCGCGCCCCATTCGCGGTAGGGGCCGTGCACCGGGAAGCTGATGCGGCTTCGGTAGCTGTCGGACAGGGCCAAATGCAGGTCCGGCGCCTGGGTCTTGAGCCCGGCCTGGTCGACGCGCCACACCGCCGGCACGTGCGAGGTCTTGCAGTGGCGCACGACTTCGTCGGTCTCAAGCAGGTTGCGCGAGTGGTAGGCCACGCGCGTCTCGTTGGGCAGCGGCCCGTAGACCCAGTAGGTGGACTCGCCGCCAAGCCGCGGCATCCAGCAGGCGTAGCTGATGCAGTCGAAGCCGTGCTGGCGCGCCAGCTCGGTGACGATGGGGCCGAGGCGGCGCGTGCCCAGGCGGTCGGCCAGCGCACCGAGCTGGTCAACGAAGCCGTCATCGACGTGCGGCACCTCGATCGCCGAGAGGTCGAGCGAGCGCACGCGGTAGCGCTGACCGCAGAACACCCCCTTCGTGACGACGGGCCCTTGGGCCGCTTGCGATGCAGTCTCTGCCGGAGAAACGATCGACATATCCATGAGGCACACCACCCGTACAACTTCAGCTCGATACAGACAAGAGCGCGGACGAGAAAACCCCACCCGAAACACCAATATCGGTGTGAATGGTCGTGCATAAAAATCCCTAATGCGCAGTGCCCCCTAACTTTGTCGACACATGGTGGCCGCCGCGCCACGGTCGTTTGTCACTAATACAAGTGCGATGGGCGAAGGGTTGATGGGCGCCAGGCTCGCCGCCGATCATGGCCGCGAGCTTTCCCACCCATGACAGGCCTTCGCATGCTGTTGTCGCTGTTCACGCCGCGCTCGCGCACCGAGTGCGAAGTCCGCCTCCACGACGGCACGCGCTTTCGCGTGCGCCCCGGAGAAACCCTGCTGGACGCCGCGCTCGGCGCTGGTCTCGATGCCCCCTACAACTGCCGGGTCGGCGCTTGCCGCACCTGCCGCTGTGAGGTAGTGGAGGGCAAGGCGAAATCGCTGGTCGACCGCGCCTACGTGCTGGAGCCGCACGACCTGCAGCGCGGCGCCTACCTCGCCTGCCAGACGCAGCCGCTGACCGACCTGGTGCTGCGCTGGGAGATGGCGCCCCAGGGCCATCGGCCCGAGCGCTCGCTACCCGCCCGTGTGAGCGGACTGTCGCAGCTCACGCCGCGCGTCTGGCGGGTGTCGCTCATCACCCCGCGGCCCTTGCAGGCCTCGCCCGGACAGTACGTCGGCGTGCGGGTTCCGCAAGACGACGGCACCGCATGGCTGCGGCCGTATTCCGTCGTCGCGCTGGCGCCGCACCTCGAAGGCAGCCTGCTGCACCTGGACGTGGCGCGCCATCCCGGCGGCCACATGTCGAACTGGCTCACGAACCCGGACAACATCGGCCAGACGCTGCTGCTTGCCGGCCCCTTCGGCGACTGCGTGGCGGGCGACGAGCCCGTGCCGCTGGCCGCGGCGGGTGCGGGCAGCGGCATCGGCGCCGCCTGTGGCGCCCTCATGGAAAGCCACGCCCACCACCCCGCGCGGCCCACGCTGCTGCTGGCCTACGGTGCGCAGCTGCGCGACCTCTACGGCGCCGATGAGCTGGCCGCGAGCGCACGCCGCCATGGCGCGCGCCACCTCACCCTGACCTGGGCCGAACACGCGCCGCTCTCGGCCAGCGGCACCGCCCGCGGCCGTGCACCGCTCGGGCTGGACGCCATCTCCGCCTGGGCCGGGCCGACGACGGCGCCGCGTGTGCTCCTCTTCGGCCCCGCCGGTTTCGTCGACGCCTGCCTGCCGGTGCTGCACGACATGGGCGTCGGCACCGAGCGCATCCGCTTCGACCGCTACCAATCCCCCTCCGAGGAGACGACATGACGCACTACCTCAAGCACTCGCTCATCATCGTGGTGATGCCCGCCTTCGCGATCCTCGCGACGGTGGCGCCGCTGTGGGGCCTGGCCGGCGCGCTGGCGCTCGTGCTCTACCAGATCGCGGTCGACATCGCCACGCCGCGCGAGCTGGCGGTGCCCGAGTACCGCCACCCGTGGCTCATCAACGCCGTGCCCTATGTGCACATCCCCACCTCGGCATTCGCACTGCTCATGCTCGCGTGGATGGCCGCGCCAGGGGATTTGTTCGGCATCGGGCAAGCTCTCGATGGCGTCTTGGGCACCTCGCTCGCCACCCGCCCCGAGCCGGCCAGCTGGGGCGCCCTCGCCGCCGCCGCGGTGACGCTCGGCTTCGTGATGTCGACCAACACCATCGCGGCGCACGAGCTGGTGCACCGCACGGCGAGCCCCTTCGCGGTCTGGCTGGGCCGCTGGATCCTCGCGACGGTGGGCGACGCGCAGTACTCGATCACCCATGTGTACGTGCACCACCTGCACGTGGGCACGCCGCACGATCCGTCGACGGCCAAGCGCGGCGAGAACCTCTACGGCTTCGCGCTGCGCAGCATCCGCGGCCAGTACCGCGACGCGTGGCAGATCGAGATGCGTCGGCTGCGCGAGCGGCCGTGGCTGTTGCGCGTGCTGGGCAACAAGGTGACCACCGGCGTGGCGATGAGCGGCACGATCGCGCTCGGCTTCTACGCCGCCGCCGGCTGGCGCGGCGTGGCCGCGTTCGCGGTGGTGGCCGGCACGTCGAAATTCCTGCTCGAAGCGGTCGAGTACATCCAGCACTACGGCCTGGTGCGCACACCCGGCGGCCAGATCGAGTCGCACCACAGCTGGGAATGCAGCAGCCGCGCGGCCTCGCACATCATGTACAACCTGCCGCGCCACGCGCACCACCACCTCGACGCGCGCCTGCCCTACTCGGCCTTGAAGCCCACCGCCGAGGCGCCCGACCTGCCCTACGGCTACGTCGCGCACATCCTGCTGTCGATGGCGCCGCCGCTGTGGCGCCGTTTCGCCGCACCGCGCCTCGCCAAGTGGGACGCCGAACTGGCCTCGCCCGCCGAACGCGAACTCGCGCAGCAGGCCAATCGGGAGAGCCGCCTGCCGTCGTACGCGGCGCTGGCGCCCGCCGAGCGGCCCTGATCAGCGCGGCCCGAAAGACTCCAGCACCACCGCACTCTCTTCTTCGAGCGCGGCGCAGGTGAGGAACACCTCGCGCTGCGCCGCGTCGTCGGAGCGCTTGGCCAGCGAACGCCAGGTGGCTGCCCCGAGCCGCTCGGCCTGCGCCTGCAGGCGGTACTGCTCATCGACGGAGAAGCGGGCGAAGAAGGCGCGCGCCAGGTCGCCAAGATCGGGGTTCTGCGCGCGGATTTGCGCCTGCACCGTGCCGGCCTCCGCGTGCAGGCTCTCGATGCGGCGCGCCACCTCTTCCTCGCGTCCGGCGCAGCCCAGCAGGGCTGCACGACGCTCGCCTGACTCGTTATCCGCCCAGGCACGGTAGCGATCGGCGGCCATGCGTTCGGCCAGGGCCATCAACAGCTGCTGCTGGCCCGGGCCGGCGCGCTGCATCAGCTGGCCCAGCACCTCGGTCAACTCACTCGACATCGTCGTGGCGGACATGCGAACCCCCTGTGGTGAACGGTGGGGCAGTGTGCCACCCACCCCGCAAAGACCCCATACCGGAGCGGGCCGGCGGGCCTTTTCGTACTAATCGCAAAGGAGGGGGCTAGGGGGTTGCTTCGCCCTGCGCACGACCCGGATCATGAATGCGACCTTGCACCGCAACAACGACAACGAGCAAAGGACCCTCACCGTGTCAACCAAAGACGAAATCGACGTGACCTACGGCGTGGACAACGACTTCTTCCGCCTCTGGCTGGACGAATCGATGGCCTACACCTGCGCCCTCTTCCAGACCGGCGACGAAACGCTGGAGCAGGCGCAGCTCCACAAGCACGAGCACCACTTCCGCGCGGCGCGCGTGCGCCCCGAGTCGCGCGTGCTCGACATCGGCTGCGGCTGGGGCGCCAACCTCGAATACCTCACCGTGCACAAGGGCGTGCGCGAGGCGGTGGGCATCACGCTCTCGCAGGACCAGTACGACTCGATCCTGCAGCGCAAGATCCCCAACACCACGGTGAAGCTCGTCGACTACCGCGACTACGCGCCCGAGAAGAAGTTCGACGCCGTCATCAGCATCGGCATGTTCGAGCACGTGGCCACGCCGCAGCAGACGCAGCGCGGCGAGCACATCGGCATCTACCGCGAGTACTTCCGCCGCGCCTGGGAGTGGACGCGCCCCGGCGCGTGGTTCAGCCTGCAGTCGGTGATCGGCGCGCGCATCCCGCGCGGCACGGCGCTCAAGGAGATCGCCTGGACCACCACGCACATCTTCCCCGGCGCCATCTCGCCGCGCCCCGAGGCCATCTTCGCCGCCGCCTCGCCCTACTGGGAGGTGATGGAGCTGCACACCCGCCGCGACCACTACGCCCGCACCACCGCCGAGTGGCTGCTGCGGCTGGAGAAGAACCAGGACGTGATCTGCCAGCGCTTCGGCGAGCAGGTCTTCATCGACTACCAGCGCTACCTGCGCGCCTGCGTGATGGCCTTCGAAGAGGGCTACCAGTCGCTCGCGCAGTTCGCCCTGCGCCGGCTCGACGACTGATCGCCTGCACTTTCACCCCGGAATCTCCCACACATACACACAAAGGAATCGCCATGGACCAGGTCATCGACAACGACGCCACGCTGAGCGACGAGGCCATCGTCGCGCTGCTCAAGCGCGCCTACCAGTTCGCCAAGCCCGAGCAGGCCGAAGCCGCCAGCCGCCTCACGCTCGACTGCACCGTCGAGTCGCTGGGCATCGACTCGCTGGCTGCGCTCGAAATGTCGGGCTTCGTCGAAGAAGAGCTCGACCTGCATTTCCAGGACGACGAGTCCGTCGCCATCCGCAGCATGCGCGACCTCGCGTCGCTGATGCGCAAGCACGCCGCCCGTCGCCATTGACGCTGCAAGCCCAAGGAGTCACCGCCATGACGCCCACCGCCCTGCAATCCGCATCACCGCGGCTGCGCCGCCGCGAACGCATGTACCGCGAGTACATGAGCTTCTTCGAGCACGCCGAGAAGAACCGCCGCTGGAACCCGATGCACGACATCCCCTGGGAGCAGCTGGAGTCACAGCGCTTCCACGACGAGGTCGACCAGAAGATGGACGACGCCGCCAAGGCCCGCCTGGCCACCTGCCTCGAGACCTTCTGCGGCGTCGAACTCTTCATCCCCGACTACACGAAGAACGGCCTCAACCTCAGCCGCGACATCTTCGGCCAGGCGTGGTTTCACCTTGCGTGGGGCTATGAGGAGAGCAAGCACGCCCTCGTCTTCCGCGAGTACCTGCTGCGCTCGGGCCTGCGCACGCTCGACCAGTACCTGGACTACGAGGAAGAAGTGCTCAAGACCGAGTGGACGCTGCCCTTCGCGTCGAACCGGCAGATGGCCTGCTACGGCGCGCTGCAGGAAATCGCCACCTTCATGATCTACGTCCAGCAGCGCAACGCCTACCGGCAGATGGGCAACGAAGTGCTGGCCAAGCTCTTCGACTATGTGGCGCGCGACGAAGCCGCGCACGCGGCCTTCTACCGCAACTTCATGCGCTTCGAGTACGAAGAAGACCCCGACGGCACCGCGCAAGACCTCGCCTACGTCATCTCCAACTTCGAGATGCCGGGCGAAAAGCTCGTGCCCGAGTTCGAGCGCCGCCTGCAGGTCGAGGGCGTGGGGATCTCGTCGCAGCACTTCCTGCAGCACGGGATCATGCCCACGCTCAAGTCGATCGGCCTCAGTCGCCGCGACATGGTGCGCGCGATGCGCAAGCAGACGCCGCCCGCGAACACGTCCGAAGCCCAGCCCGAGCTGGAACTCGCCGCAGCCTGATGCCCTGAGGAGACTCCCCATGAACAACATCCAGCGTCCCGCGCTCGACCGTTCGCTGTACGAGCCGTCCCACCTGTGGGCCCTGGCCCACTTCGTCTATGCCCTCGCGCTCTTCTTCGTGCCGGGCTACCTCAGCTACCAGGTCGCCCTGGCCGAGCTGCCGCTGTGGGTGCAGATCCCGGCGATTGCCGTGCTCACCATCCTCGCCGGCTACGGCCTCAACCTGCTCGGCGTGATCGGCCACGAGGGCACGCACGGCAACTTCGTGAAGAACCGGCGCCTGTCGGCGGTGATCGGCATCTTCAGCGCCTCGGCCGTGGTCAGCTACATGGAGATGGGCTTCGCGCTCAGCCACTGGAACCACCACCGCTTCACCAACCAGAAGGACGACCCCAACGTCTACCCGGTCGAGAACCTGAAGAGCTGGTGGTCGCGCCTGTTGATGTCACGCATCAACTACAACCTCGTCTACCTGAAAGACACCTGGACGCTTGCCACCGGCAAGATCCCGTACTTCAAGTACAAGGTCGCGTTCACCGAAGCCGACCAGATCCTCTTCGCGCGGCTCAACTTCCTCTTCGCCGGGATGTGGATCGCGCTCTACGCCGCCATCTTCTACATCGACTGGCGCGCCGGCCTCTTCGTGGTGGCCCTGCCCACGCTGGCGGTGAAGTTCATCGCCGCCTGCCAGATCTTCATCGACCACGGCGGGCTCGACGACGACCGGCTCTTCCGCAACTCGTGGAGCCGCACCTCGCCGCTGATGACGATCCTCTTCTTCGGTGCGAACTACCACAACGAGCATCACGCCTACCCCGGCATCCCGTGCTACCGGCTGCCGAAGGTCCACCGCATCCTGCGCGAGAAGGGTGTCTTCGACGCCGTGCCGGTGCCGGTGGAGCGCGGCTTCTTCAAGTCGTTCAAGCCGCTGTTCCAGGTCTATGCGCCCACCGCCAAGGGCGATGACTTCGACCCGTTCGAGATGCCGCAGGCGCCGGTGGCGGGCAGCGACCTCGGCGTGCCGCAGGCAGCGGTGGCGGTGGGATCGGCGCGGTGAAACCCACCGAGCCCACGCCGCTCTACGCGCTGCTCGACCGCATCGAGCGCTGCCACGAGCGCGGCCACACCTACCTCGCCTCGGCCGGCGAAAGCCGCAAGCGCAGCTACGCCGAGCTGATGGCCGTGGCCGCCACGGTGCACAGCCAGCTGCACCAGCGCGGCTTCGTGGCCGGCCAGCGGCTCGCGCTGATCGCGGCCGACGCCGCGAGCTTCATTCCGGCCTTCGTGGCCGGCGTGCGCGCGGGGCTGGTGCTGGTGCCGCTCGCGCCGCCGCCGCTCGGCGGCCGTCAGCAGAGCTACAGCGCGCTGCTGCGCCAGATCGCCGGCACGGCCGACCTGCACGGCATCGTCGCCCCCGAGAGCCTGCACGCGCTCATCGCCGAGGCGATGCCGGGCGTGCCGGTGCTGGGCTACGACGCGCTGCACACCATCACTTCCGATCCGGCACCCGAACCCGCCGAGCTGACGCCCGACGACACCTGCTTCCTGCAGTTCACCTCCGGCTCCACCGGCACGCCCAAAGGCGTGGTGGTGAGCTACCGCAACCTCGCGGCCAACACGCGGGCCATCATGGAGCACGGCCTGCAGATCACCCCGCGCGACGTGGGCGTGAGCTGGCTGCCGCTGCACCACGACATGGGGCTCATCGGCAAGGTGCTCGCGCCGCTGGCCCATGGCACCGAGATGGTCTACCTCTCCACCTCGGCCTTCATCAAGAACCCCAACCTCTGGCTCGATGCGATCACCCGCCACGGCGGCACGATCAGCTTTGCGCCCAACTTCGCCTTCGCCTACGTCGCCAAGCACTACCTGCGCCGGCCGGTGCCGTTGCACCTGGGCAGCCTGCGGGTGCTGGGCTGCGGGGCCGAGCCGATCAACCCCGAGGTGCTGGCCGAATTCAGCCGCTGCTTCGCGCCGCTCGGGCTGCGTGAGGGCGTGATCGCGCCGAGCTACGGCATGGCCGAGGCCACGCTCGCCGTCTCGTTCAGCCGCCGCTGGCACACGCTCGCGATCGACCGCAGTGCCTGCGAGACACACCGCCGCGCCGTGCCGTCCGACACCGTCGACGCGCTGCGCCTCGTCTCTTGCGGGCCGGCCTTCCCCGAACATGCCATCACCGTGCTCGACGAACACGGCCGCCACCTCGCCGCCGGCGTCATCGGCCAGATCGCCGTGCGTGGCCCGAGCGTGAGCCGCGGCTACTTCCGCAACCCCGAGGCCAGCGCGCAACACTTCGTCGACGGCTGGTTGCACACCGGCGACCTCGGCTTCCTGCACGAAGGCGAGGTCTACATCTGCGGCCGGGTCAAGGACCTCATCATCGTCAACGGCCGCAACGTGTACCCGCAAGACATCGAGTGGCAAGTGGAGACACTGCCCAACGTTCGCAGCGGCGCGGTCGTCGCGTTCGCGGTGCCGGGCACGGCCACCGAGCAGGTGATCGTGCTGGCCGAAGCACGTGGCCAGGGCGGCGACCTCGACGAGCGCATCCGCGAAAGGCTCGCGGAAGAGATGGGGCTCACCGTGCACGACGTGCGCGTGCTGCCCTCGGGCCGCATTCCCAAGACCACCAGCGGCAAGGTGCAGCGTGCCAAGGCGCGCGCCGAGTACCTGGCGGGCGCTTACGACGCCACGCTGACCGAACCCGACACCACCGAGACGCTGGCATGACGGCGACCCTGCTCCCCGCCACCCACTACCGTGTGACCGAGATGACGCACCACGTGCGCCCCTCCGACCTCGACATGTTCGGCCACGTCAACCACGCCAAGCCGATCGACTACTTCGAACTCGGTCGCTTCGACTGGCTGACGCAAAACCGCTTCCCGCTCGACGAACGCTGGACACCCGTCGTCGCGCGCATCGAGGTCCACTACCGGCGCGAACTCTTCCTCACGCAGATCCGCGTGCAGACGGTGCTGGCCGAACTGAAGCAATACACCGCCGAATTCCAGCAATCGGTGTTCGTGCCCGGCCACGACGCCCCCGCCGTCACCGGCTCGGTGCGCGTGAGCTTCATCAGCAAAAAGACGAAACGCCCGATGCGACTTCGCGACGTGGAAGCGCTTGCCTGCTTCCAGGAGCCGCGCGAAACCGCCATCGCCTGAACCCATCACTCTCCATATGGAAACGACCATGAAAACCTGGCAGTGCTCCATCTGCGGCTGGATCTACGACGAAGCGGCCGGCATGCCCGAACACGGCATTCCCCCCGGCACGCGCTGGGACGAGGTGCCCGCCGACTGGCTCTGCCCCGACTGCGGGGTGAGCAAGGCGAGCTTCGAGATGACCGAGCTGCAACCGAGCTGAGCCACGCATGAGCAACAGCCCTGCACCCGAGACCCTGCGCCTGCGCGCCGCCGACGATCACGCGATCACGGCGCTGTGCTACCCGTCCATCCGCACGGAGCACGCGCGCATGGTGGTGGCCGGCGCCACCGGCGTGCCGCAGCGCTTCTACCGCCGCATGGCCGAGTACATGAGTCAGCGCGGCGTGAGCGTGCTCACGCTCGACTACCGCGGCATCGGCCTGTCCAAGCCCCCAACCCTCAAAGGCTTCCCCGCCGATCAGATGGACTGGGTGAGCGACCTCGCCGCCGGTGTCGAGCACATGGGCAACGGCAGCGTGCCGCTCTACGTCGTGGGCCACTCGCTCGGTGGCCATGCCTTCGGCCTGCTGCCCAACCACCACAAGGTGGCCGGCCTCTACACCTTTGCGACCGGCGCCGGCTGGCATGGCTGGATGACGCGCGGCGAGCGGCTCAAGGCCATCGTGATGTGGAACACCGTCGCGCCGCTGCTGGCCGCATGGAAGGGCTACCTCGCCTGGAGCGTGATCGGCATGGGCGAAGACCTGCCGCTCAAGGCCTACCAGCAATGGCGCCGCTGGTGCCAGCACCCGCGCTACTTCTTCGACGACCCGCAGATGGCCGCCACGGTGGCGCGCTTCCGCGAGGTGCGCACGCCCATCGTCGCCGCCAACGCGACCGACGACGCCTGGGCGCCCCCGGCCTCGCGCGACGCCTTCATGGGCGCCGGCTACATCAATGCGCCGTGGAAAGGCCTGGACCTCACGCCGCAAGGCCTGCGCGTGCGCCACATCGGACACATGGGCTACTTCCGGCCCGGCGCCGAGCCGCTGTGGCAGGCGGCACTCGACTGGTTCGCCACGCTGCCGGAGGCCGGCGCCGCGGCAGACCACGTCACCGCCCTCGACGAAAGGCGTCGCGCATGAAGACCTCTGCCGCCACCGCAGCGCTCGGCCCCGCGGCCCCCACCCGCTCGCTGGACGCCACTGCCGTCGCGAGCTTCACCGGACCGCGCGACCGCGCCCGCTCCAGCGACGCGCGAGCGCGGCAGCGCCACCTCGTGCGGGCGCTCGCCCGCCACGTGCGCTCGGACACCGCGACCGGCGTGCGCCTCGCGCTGGCCGACTACGCGCTCTTCCTGCTGGGCCTCGCGCTCGCGGCCTTCGCCACCCACCCGGCGCTGCGCATCGCCGGCGCGCTGCTCGCCGGCCTCAAGCTGTGCGGCTTCTCGGTACTCGGCCACGACGCCGCGCACAACATGCTCACGCGCTCGCGGCCCCTCAACAAGCTGATCGCGGTGGCGGTCTTCACGCCTTGCCTTTTCAACTACCGGCTGTGGCTGCACGCGCACCACGCGCTGCACCACACCTGGACCAACGGCGCCCCGCCCGACATCCACAAGCCCTTCACCCTGCAGCAATACCGAGCCCTGCCTGCGTGGCGGCGCCTGTGCGTGCGCGCCTCGCGATCACCGAGCCTCATCGCGCAGTCGCTCTACTTCATCTACGACCGGCTCACCCGCGTGACGATCTTCTCGCGCGTCTACCCCGCAGTGGTGCGGCGCCAGGCCGTGCCCTTCACGCTGCTGACGCTGGCCTACCTCGGCGGCACCGCGGCGCTGCTCGCCTGGCGGCGCCACTTCGAGTGGGCGGAGACGCTGATCGACGTCTTCCTCGTGATGGTGCTGCCGCTGCTGGTGTTCCACGCGCTGACCTCGATCGTGCTCTTCCTGCAGCACACGCACCCGCGCATCCCCTGGTTCGCACCCGACGACCCGGTCGAGCAGGCCTACGGCCAGGAAGAGCTGGTGGCTCACGTGCCGCTGCCCCGCTGGCTCGGCAACCTGATGCACTACTCGCTGGAGCACCCGGTGCACCACATCGTGCCGACCATCCCCTGTTACCACGCACGCGAAGCCCAGGCCGAGCTGAACCTGCTGATCGGCCCCCGCGCGGTGGTGCTCAAGCCCACGCTCGGCAACATCCGAAGCGTTTTCCGGCGCTGCAAGCTCTACGACTACGAGACGCACCGATGGCGCGACTTCGACGGCCGCTACACCAGCGGCAGCCTCGCGCGCAGCGTTCGCGAGCCCATCACCACGCCGAGGAGACCCGCATGAAGACCCTCACTGAGCAGCTCTCGCACTACGCCACCTGCCACCGCGACCGAGCCAACATCGCCACGCACTACGTCGGCATCCCGCTGATCCTGCTGGCGGTGACGGCGCTGCTGTCGCGGCCAGGCATTCCGGTCGACGGCTGGCCGCTGTCGCCGGCCGTGCCGGTGGCAGCCGGCGTGATGCTGTACTACCTGGTGCTCGACCTGCGCCTGGGCCTCGCGATGGCCGTGGTGATGTCGGCCGCGCTTGCCGTGGGTGCGTGGGCCGCGTCGCTGTCGACCACGCTCTGGCTCGGGCTCAGCCTCACGAGCCTCGCGGTCGGCTTCATCGCCCAGCTCATCGGCCACCGCTTCGAGGGCAAGAAGCCGGCGTTCGTCGACGACCTGATGGGCTTCCTGATCGGCCCGCTCTTCCTCGTCGCCGAAGCGGCATTCGCCCTCGGCCTGCGGCAGCGGCTGCGCGCGCAAGTCGAGGCGTTTGCCGGGCCGACGCGGGCGCACCGCAAGCGCGGCCTGCCCAACATGCCGAGCAGCGCGCTGCGTCAGAGTTGACGCACGCGCCCGGGCACGGGGCCCACATCGGTCGTCGACGACAAGGGGAAGGCTCCTGACCGAGTGCGCTCCCCTCGGCCAACGCCGTTCCCCGGCATTCAGCGCCGCACCTCGAAGATCAGGTTGAACGGCGTCTGCGCCGCCTGCCTGAAGTGCGAGAAGCCGGCCTTGCGGAACACGTCGGCCAGGCGCTTCGGCCCGGCCTGCGCGCCCAGCACCAGCTTGCCGCCTTCGGAGATGGCGTGCGCGCAGCAAATCAGCGACGAACCGGCGTAGTAGAGCTGGCCGACGGTGTGGAGGTTGTCTTCCACCTTGTCGGCCGCATACGGCTCCACCAGCAGCACGGTGCCGCCCGGTGCCAGCACCTCGGCCGCATGGCGCGCGGCGGCGACCGGGTCGCCCAGGTCGTGCAGCACGTCGAAGAAGCAGATGAGGCCGTAGCGCCGGTCGGGGTAGTCGGTGGCGCGGGCGATGGCGAACTCGGCACTCGTGACACCCGCTGCCGCCGCATGGCGCTGCGCTTCGCCGACCGACGACGGGTGCGTGTCGAAGCCGAAGAAGCGCGAGTTCGGGAACGCCTTCGCCATCAGCAGCGTCGAGTGGCCGTGGCCGCAGCCGACATCGGCCACCGTGATGCCGGCCTCGAGTTGCGCCACCACGCCGTCGAGCGCGGGCAGCCACTGCGGCACGAGCGCGGCGCGGTAGCCGTTGCGGTAGAACGCGGCCACGCCGCAGGCCATGCGCGGGTCGTGCTCGCCCCAGGCCACGCCGCGGCCGGTGCGGAAGGCGTCGAGCGCCTTGGGCTCGTCGGCCCACATCGCGGCCGGCACGTTCCACGCCGGCGGCATGTAGACCGGGCTCTCCTCGTCGGCCAGCACCAGCGCATGCTCGGGCGGCAGCTCGTAGGTGTCGCTGCGTGCGTGGTAGGCGAGGTAGCCACCGGCCGCCTGGGCGTTGAGCCATTCGCGCACGTAGCGCTCGGCGCAGCCGCTGCGCTGCGCCACTTCCTTCGCGCTCAGCGGGCCGGCGCCGGCCATCGCCTTGTAGAGCCCGAGCTTGGCGCCCAGGCTCACCATCACGCCGGTGTAGCCGGTGGAGAGGTCGCCGACGGCGCGCGCCACGAAGGCGTCGAGCTTGGTGTTGTCGATCACGGGGGTGTCCATGTCATGCACTCCTCGTGGGGCTCAGCGCACGCGTGGCAACGCTTCGGCCACGGCCTGGCCGATGCTGCGGCCCTGGCGGCGGCCTTCCTTGATGGCATACGGGAAGTGGATGCCGGCGTACAGACGCGAGGCGCCGTTCTCATGCGCCGCCTGCGAGAAGCCGCGGAACTGCCGCGTGACGTTGGGCAGCGTGAGGCTCGTCAGGCTGTAGCGCTGGCGGTCGCCGAAGAGTTCGATCAGCACCTCGGCCGCGCTCCAGCCGAGCACCGTGTGGGTCGACGGGTAGTCGGGCACGGGCGGCGTCGCGAGCAGCGGCTGCCAGGTCGCATCGGGCTGCGTCTGCGGGTTGCCGTCGGTCGCGGCGGCGTGGATCGCAGTCACCGGGCGCCAGAAGCGGTGCTCGTATTTCTCGTCGAAGCCGGCGATGAAGCCGTCGGCCATCGCGAAGTGCAGCAGCGCGAAGGCACGGGCGGCGTCCCAGGCGTCGATGCGGCGCTCGCGCATCACGTTGTTGGCGATGCGGTTCCAGCCCAGCGGCGAATCCTCGTACCAGAACTTCGCGATCTCGGTCTGCTCGGCGGTCCGCGTGCGGCTGTTGATCTCGCCGATTTCCTGCACGATGGCCACGTCCTTCGCGTACTGGGCGCTCGTGAGCGGCAGCGGGCCTTCGAGCGCGTGATCCTGCAGCTTGATGACGAAGGGCGTCACACGGCCCCACCCCGGCGCGCCCGCGAAATCGAACGGCGGGGTGAACTGGTACTCGCCGGCACCGGGGCGCGGCACATAGGGGATGAACGCGCCGTCGGCGCCGTCGTTCTGGCGCCGGTTCAGCGTGGCCCACGCAGCCGCCTGGCCGAGCGCGATGCCGGCGGTCTTGGCGGCACCCTCGGGCAGCGCCTTCAGTGCCTGGCCGTAGGCGGTCTCGACGAGTGCTGCCTGCTCAGGCAGCAGGCGCACCAGCACCTCGCGCGAGGCCGCGGCCACGGCCGCGTCGGGCGAGGCCTTGGGGACCTTGGGCAAGCCGGGGGTGTACGACTCGTAGCGGCGGTCGATCGCGTTCAACGCGTCGTGCACCGAGGCATGCAGGATCGCGAGTGTGCGCGACTGCGACATCGGGTTGGTGCCCTGGCTGGGGGTGAACGCCGCTTCGGCGACCGAGTTCCATTGCACCACCACGTTCAGCGGCGCCGGCTGATGTGGCGATCGCGCCTCGGCCGGGCGCGGGTTGGCCGTCAGCGAGGCGGCCGCGCCGATCAAGGCGGCGGTGCTGACGAGGCGCATGGCAAACGTGCGGCGTTGTGAATCGAATTTCTTCATGACGGGTCTTCCTTGTGCTCACGTGAAGGAGCGGTTGATGAGGGTTCCCATCGTCTTGGCATGCCGCTTTTGGCGGCAGTGCTGACCTCGCCCGAAAACGGTTCGTTCGTGCCACCACGCTTCTGTGCCGCGACCGCCTGAGCGAAGATGCGCGCCATGCCGAAAGCCACGCCGACCCGTCCGTCGCACGCCCCGTCGCGCACACCGGGTGCGCGCCACGTCTCGCTGGTGGCGCTGCCCGATGCGGTGGTGTCCACGCTCGCCGGCATCTACGACGTGATGAACGCACGCTCGCTGATGGGCTCGCCGAGCGACTCGGTACGCGCGCCCTTCCACATCGAGATCGTCGGCGAGGCCACCGGCCCGCTGCAGCTCGCGAGCGGCGTGCCGATGCCGGTGCAGCGCGCCATCGCCGACATCGACAGCACCGACATCGTGATCGTGCCCTCGGTGCTGCTGCGCGGCAGCTGGGCCACCGGCCGCTATCCGCAGCTCGTGGCGTGGATCAGGCGCATGCACGAGCGCGGCGCGGTGCTGTGCTCGGCCTGCTCGGGCATCTTCCTGCTGGCCGAAACCGGCCTCTACGACGGCAAGGATGCGACGGTGCACTTCGGCTATGCGCGCGACTTCGCGGCCACGCACCCGCAGGTGACCATCCACCCCGAACGTGTGCTCGTGATCTCGGGCCGGCGCGAAGAGCTGGTCAGCTCGGGCGCCTCGACCACCTGGCACGACATGGTGCTGTACCTGGTGGCGCGCTTCGCCGGCGCGACCGACGCGCAGGAACTCGCGCGCATGTATGCGCTGCAGTGGCACCAGGACGGCCTCACGCCCTACATCACCTTCGAAGGCAAGAGCGACCACGGCGATGCCGAGATCGAGGCGGCGCAGCGCTGGCTGTCGCAGCACTTCTCGGTGGCGAACCCGGTCGACGAGATGATCAAGCGCTCCAAGCTGGCAGAGCGCACCTTCAAGCGGCGCTTCACCGCGGCCACGGGCGTGGCGCCCATCGCCTATGTGCAGCGCCTGCGCATCGAAGACGCGAAGCGCCGGCTGGAACGCACCGACGCCTCGGTCGACGAGATCAGCTGGCGTGTGGGCTACGAAGACGCCGCCTTCTTCCGCCGCCTCTTCAAGCGCACCACCGGCCTCGCGCCGGGGGCGTATCGCAAGCGCTTCCGCATTCCCGAGTTCGCCCGGCCCTGAGCGTGGGAATCACAACACCTCGTTGAAGACGTGCAGCACGTTGTCGCGGCAGCGCGGCCACACGCCACGCTGCGCCCAGGTTTCGGCCTTGAAACCGACGCAGCGCCGTGAGTCACGTTCGAACACCTCCTCCAGCTGAGTGGCGAATGTTTCGTCACACACGCTCAGCGTGATCTCGTCGTTCGTCTCGAACGAGCGGTCGTCGAAGTTGCTGGAGCCGATGGCGCTCCAGTGGCCATCGACCGTCATCACCTTCTGGTGCAGCAGGCAGGTCTGGTACTCGAAGATGCGCACGCCGCCTTCGAGCAGCTTGTCGAAGTTGCGATGCGCGGCATGCTGCACGAGGGGCATGTCGCTCGCGTCGGTGGAGGGCACCATCACCCGCACGTCGACGCCGCGCGCCACCGCCTTGCACAGTGCCTCGATGGCTTCGTCGTCGGGCAGGAAGTACGGGTTCTGGATGCGGATGCGCCGCTTCGCCACACACACCGCCAGGTGGTGCAGGATCTTCACTGCGGGCGGTGAACCCTCTGCCTTCACGCTCGCCACGTGCAGCGAGACGCCGCCGCAGGGTTCGAGGCGCGGGAAGAACGCGTCGCCGACGAAGAGCTCGCCGGTGTCTTCGACCCAGTTTTCGCTGAACACCGACTGCACCCCGTGCACCACGGGCCCGCGCAGTCGCACGGCGAGGTCACGCACGCGCTCGCGGTTCTCGGCGTTGCCGAGCCAGCTGTCGACGATGCAGTGGCCGCCGACGAGCGCCACCCGCCCGTCGATCACGACGAGCTTGCGGTGATCGCGGTCGTTGACCACGCCGATGTGGCGCAGCTTGGTCGGGTGGTGCATCACCACGCGGCAGCCGGCCTCGCGCAGCCGCCGGCGCGCCTCGTCGCCCATCTTCTTGCCGCCGTTGCCGTCGACCATCACGCGCACGTCGACGCCGGCTCGCCGGCGTTCGATGAGCGCCTCCACCAGGCGCTGGCCGAGCTGGCCGTCTTTCCAGAGGAAGGTCTCGAAATGGATCGACGCGCGAGCGGCGCGGATCTCGTCGAACATCATCTCGAAAAAGGCGCCGTTCTCGAAGAGCTCGACCGAGTTGCCTTCGTACACCGTGCCCTGGCTCAGCCCGGCCAGCGACGGCAGCAGCTCCGAGACCGGGCGGTCGCAGTCGATCGAGAGTTTGGGGTCGCGGTGGCTGCGGATCGACCAGATCACGAGCCCGAGCACGACCGGCAACAGCATGAGCCCGAGCACCGCGATGAACGGCAGTGAAACCGTCGTGGTGATGAGGTCGATCACGGGCCGCTCCTTGGGGTGGCAGGAGCGTTCGAGGCTAAAAGAGGCAGCGCTGCAGGTCTGTAGGAGACCTGCGGGCCACGGTGTCGGAGCGGCCGCTACGCCGCGACGGTGTCGTCGTGGAAGACGTTGGGCGTGATCGTCACCTCGTCTTGGGTCGCCTGCACCTGGTTGCGGCCGGCGCGTTTGGCGCGGTAGAGCGCTTCGTCGGCGCGCATCAGGAGGCGTGACGGTTCTTCGCTCGGGCCTTTCCATTCCGCCACGCCGAAGCTGGCCGACAGCGCCAGCGGCTCGCCCTCTTGCGGCACCCGCTGCGCGGCGAGGTGCGCACGCAAGGCCTCGGCGGTCTGCACCGCCTGCGCCAAGCCCACGCCGGGCAGCAGCACGATGAACTCCTCGCCGCCGAAGCGGCCCACCCGGTCGACGCTGCGCACCTGGGTCTGCAGCAGCGTGGCGGTGTGCTTGAGCGCCTGGTCGCCCGCGGCATGACCATGGCGATCGTTGATCGACTTGAAGTGGTCGAGGTCGACCATCACCACCGCGAAGGTGTCGCCCACGCGGCGGCTGCGCTGCAACTGCTCGTCGATGGCCTCCTGCATCGCGCGGCGGTTGAGCAGGCCGGTCAGCCCGTCGTGCCGGGCCCGCCACTGCAGCTGCTGGATCAGGCGCGCCACCACGAGCGCCATCAGCATCGCGTGCAGCATCGCGATCACCGCCACCACCGCCATCGCGGTGCCCACGTTGAGTGCGCTGTGCGAGGCGATCTCGGTCGCCAGCGCATCGGGTTTCAGCGCCGTGCGCAAGGCGCGGCCGGCCGAGTTCAGCCCCGCCAGCAGCAGCGGCACGGCCAGCACCCACGGGAAGCGCAGGCCCAGCGTGTGGCGGGCGTAGCGGTAGAGGTCCCAGGCCGTCCAGAGGTAGAGCGTCATCGTGATGCTGTAGTGCACCACCGCCTGCTCGCGGCGCCAGGCCGGGTCGGCACCGATCCACGAGGCGAGCGCTGCGGCGGCCAGCAGCGCCCCATGCGGCAGGTAGCGGCGCGCCTGCCCGGTGAAGTGCCACACGCCGTGCTGCAGCAGCACGAGCCCGGTGATCGCGAGCAGCACCCCCGCCATCGGCAAGGCCGCGAGGTGGGTGCCGAGGTAGACGAAGGCGACCGCGCTGCAGGCGGCGTAGCCCGCCCAGTGCGCCGCGGCAGCACGGGTCTCGCGGATCCACCAGGCGCCCAGGGCCCACATCACCGCCGCGACGGCCTGCACCATCGCGAGCATCAGGAACGCAATTTCAGAAGGCGTCAGACTGGACATGCCCGTCACTCCACAGAACCCGGCTCTCCCCGGCTGGCGGTATAGCACGCGGCGCGCCACCCCCCGAGCCGCTCGGCCGGCGCGCCGCTACCCCCCACACTTCAACTTCGAGTTAGGGGAGACGCCACACCTTAGGGGGCGGCAAACACCGCATCGGTTCCTAGACTGAATTTCAAGCCGTGCACGCGCTTGTGCCGGCAGGTTCAGTGGAGGTTCCATGACACAAGAGTTCAACGACGCCGCGAAAGCGTTGGTCACCCGCGACGCCCACGGCACCGTGCGCGACGTGCAGCATGTCGAAGAGGTGTTCGTCAGCGCCGCGGGCAGCCCGCTGCTCGCCGCGCACGAGTACCTGCTGCGCCACGGCACGCTCTTGGGCGTGAGCCCGGCCGAGCTGGCCCACTTCAGCGAAGCGCCCGAGGCCGAGCCGCGTGCGCTCGGCGTGGAGCTGCGCTACAGCGAGGAGAAGCCGCAGTTCGACATGACCACCGTCGTCTTCGAGCAAACACTCTTCGGCCTGCCGATCTGGCAGGCCGGGGTGTCGGTACACCTGCAGCGCGACCCCTTCGTCGTGGTGGCGGCGCAGTCGAAGCGGCACGAGCAGGTCGACGCCGACATGCCGAGTGCCGATGCGCTCAAGAGCGCCGCCAAGCTCGACAAGAAGCGGCTCACCAAGGAGCTGGGCATCGACCAGGACAAGGCCTGCGACCCGGCGTCGTTCAAGGTGCTGCGCCAGCGCCTGATGGTCTACCGCTACGACCCGGCAGAGCGGCTCGCACCCGATCACCACGCACCGTCGACCACCCCCAAGCAGACCAGCGCGCAAACCCGCCAGCAGGCCTCGCCGCCCCCGCGCCACCTGCACGCCACGCTGCCGCTTCCGCCGGTCAGCGAGCGTGTGCGCGCCGGCCGCCACCATGTGGTGGTCGAGTTTCACCTTCTCGGTCACCTGGAACGGCATCGCCGACCTCGCCTGGGTCGCGCTGCTCGACGTCGCGACGCTCTCGGTGCTCTACCTGCGCGCCTTCATCGACGATGTGAACGGCCTGGTGTTCGAGACCGACCCCATCACCCTCAACGGCGGCCCGCTGCCGAGCGCCACGAGCGCGCAGCTCAACCCCCTGCGCTCCACCGTGCAGCTGCCCGAGCTCGTGTCGGTGGCGGGCACCGTGTCGCTCACCGGCCCGCACGTCGCGGTGCAAGACCTCGAAGCCCTCGCCGCCGCACCGCCCACACGCCCCGCCGGCTCGCCTTTCAGCTACGACGCCCGCACCAACCACTTCGCGGCGGTCAACGCCTATTACCACTGCGACCGCTTCTTCCACCTGGTGCGCGACCTCGGCTTCGACCTGCCCACCTACTTCACCGGCACGCCCTTCCCCTCGCCGGTGGACCACCGCGGCAACATCTGGGGCAGCACCAACACCATCAACGCCTACTGCGCCGGCAACGGCAGCTACGGCATCCTGCGCACCGCCTTCATGCTGGCCGACCTGGGCGACGTGGCCAACCCGATCGGCCTTGCCTGCGACTGGCGCGTGGTGCTGCACGAGCTGGGCGGCCACGGCATCCTCTACAACCATGTGAACTCGCCCAACTTCGGCTTCGCGCACAGCGCGGGCGACAGCTTCGCTGCGGTCCTCAACGACCCCGGCTCGCGCGCGCCCGACCGCTTCGAAACCTTCCCCTGGGTCTACAGCGTGATCGACCGGCGGCACGACCGCGACGTGACCGCCGGCTGGGCCTGGGGCGGCAGCAACGACGTCGGTGGCTACCCATCGGAGGAGATCCTCTGCACCACCCACTTCCGCCTCTACCGTGCGGTCGGCGGTGACGGCGCCGAGCTGAAGCAGCGCGAATACGCGTCGCGCTACACCGCCTACCTGATGCTGCGCACCATCGGCTCGCTGACGCAGGCCACCAACCCGTCCGATGCCGAGGCCTATGCCACCGCCATGATCGCCGCCGAGCGCGGCAACTGGACGAGCGAAGACATGGTGGGCGGCGTCTATGGCAAGGTGGTGCGCTGGGCCTTCGAGAAGCAGGGCGCCTACCAGCCGCCCGGCGCGCCCGACGACGTGGTGAGCGAAGGCGCGCCGCCGGCGGTCGACCTCTACATCGACGACGGCCGACACGGCGAGTACCCGTTCCAGGAGCACTTCTGGGAGACACGCGACATCTGGAACCGGAACGACCCCGACGGCGAGGCCAAGCACCAGACACCCATCGTCTGCCGGAAGAACCACGCCTACGTGCGCGTGAAGAACCGCGGCACAAAGCCCAACAAGGGCGGGCGTGTGCACGGCTGGCATGCGCGCCCCGGCGCAGGCCTGGTGTGGCCCGACGACTTCGAGCCGATGACCACCGCCTCGCTCAGCCTGCCGTCGCTCAAGCCCGGCGAAGAGGTGGTGGTGGGCCCCTTCGAATGGACGCCGATCCACCCCGGCCATGAAGTGATGTTCATGAGCGTCACCGCGCCACAGGACCGCGCCAACAACGACCGGCTCACCGGCCTGTCCGCGGCCAAAGGCCCGACGCCTGCGTGGCGCCTCGTGCCCACCGACAACAACATCGCGATGCGCGCGCTGATCCCGGTGCCGGGCGGCGGTGGGCGCTGCGCCCTCGAAGCGGCGTTCTGCAATCGCAAGTTCTGGGCGCACAACCCGTTTGCGAAGACGGCACGCATGGAGGTCCGCGCGGTGCTGCCGCCGCTGCTCGAATCGCGCGGCTGGACGATGCACTTCAACAACCCCGGCGGCAGCCACTTCACCCTCGGGCCGCGCGGCGAACGCGAGATCCGCCCGGTGCTCGTGAGCGGGCGCGACTTCAGCCCCGCCGACCTGGCAGATGCAGGCCCGGCCACGATCACCGTGCTCGTGCTTGCCAACGGCATCGTCGTCGGCGGCATGAGCTACCGGCTCGACCCTGAACTCGACGCGCCAGCCCGCGAACGGCCACCGGCAAAGGACTGCCGTCCGCAGCCCGAGCCCTGCAAGGACGACAAGCGCTGCGACGACGAGCCACCCTGCGATGACAAGCCCTGCCATGGCAAACCATGTGAGCCCAAGCCGCCACGCCCTTGCTGCGAGCCCTGCATCGACGATCGCTGCTGCCCACCACCGGCCTGCTGCTGAAGACCGGACAGAGCGGCGGCCGGGTCGTGTGCATGCCGAGGTGCCTTCCCGTATTCTTCGGGGCCTCGCAGCACACGACCTCGCCGCCATGTCCTACATGCTCCTCATCCACGAACCCATCGGCCAGCGCGCGGAGCGTGGCGAGGCCGAAGGCCGCATCGTCTACGACCGCATGCTGAAGTGGGGCGCGGCGCTCAAGGAGCGTGGCGTGCTCGTCGCGAGCGAGTCGCTCAAATCGCTGGACGAGAGCGCCGCGCGCTTGCAGGTGCGCAATGGCAAGACCTCGGTGGTCGATGGCCCCTTTGCCGAAGCGAAGGAAATGATCGGCGGCTTCTTCCTGCTGAATGTCGCGACGCGCGACGAAGCGCTCGCCATCGCCCGCACCTGCCCCGCCGCCGAATGGGCCACGGTCGAAGTGCGCGGCATCGCGCCCTGCTACGAGTGACGGTGCCCCTGACACAGCAGCCTAGGGTTTTCACTTAGCCTGCTGCTGTCGAAACCGCCACGGCTCTCGCGTCGTGGGAATGAGAGCCGACGACAGCGCGGCTCCCCTTCCTCGAACCCAGGAGAGCCGATATGCGATTCATGATCATCGTCAAGGCCACACCGGAATCCGAAGCCGGGGTGATGCCCGACGAAGCCCGGATGGCCGAGATGGCCGCGTACCACGAGCAGCTGGTGAAAGCCGGCGTGCTGCTCGATGCCAACGGCCTGCACCAGACGCGCCGCGGCTGGCGCGTGCAATACGACCCGCGCGGCGGCAAGCACATCGTCGACGGCCCGTTCGCCGAGACGAAGGATCATCGCCGGCTACACGGTGATCCAGGTGCGCTCGCGCGAAGAGGCGCTGGAGTGGTCGCGCCGCTTCCCCTCGCCCTTCCCCGGCAGCGAATGCCAGATCGAGGTGCGCCAGCTCTTCGAGGCGGAAGACTTCGCTCCAGGTGACGGGGTGGAGCGCTTCAAGGCGATCAAGGTACAGAGCACCCCCCACCCACCACTGACCCCGCGCCAAGGAGCCCCACATGGCCAAGACCCTCATCACCCTCGCCGTGCTGCTCGTGCTCGCATTGGGCACGTTGCTCGCCATGGCCGCCACCAAGCCCGACACCTTCCGCTTCCAGCGCTCGATCACCATCGCCGCAAGCCCCGACAAGATCCACCCGCTCATCAACGACATGCGCCGCTTCAACAGCTGGAACCCCTACAACAAGAAGGACCCGGCCATGAAGACCACCTACCGCGGCCCGCAGGCCGGCCCCGGTGCGGCCTACGACTTCGACGGCGACGGCAACGTCGGCAAGGGCACGATCCAGATCATCGAACCCTCGGGCCCGAGCACCGTGTCGATGCGGCTCGACATGACCGCGCCGATGAACGCCAGCAACCTCATCGACTTCACGCTGCACCCGCACGCCAGCGGCACCCAGGTGACCTGGGCCATGCACGGCCCCTCGCCCTTCGTCACCAAGGTGATGCACACGCTCTTCAACATGGACAAGATGATCGGCCGCGACTTCGACGCCGGGCTCGCCGACCTGAAGACGCTCGCCGAACGCACCTGACTTCCCAATTGTTCTTCTTCCTTCACCAGGAGCCCGCCATGACCCACCAACAGATCTTCGTCAACCTGCCCGTCAAGGACCTGCCGCGCTCGCGCGCCTTCTTCGAGGCGCTCGGCTACAGCTTCAACCCCGATTTCAGCAACAGCGAAGGCGCCTGCTGCGTGATCAGCGAACACATCTACGCCATGCTGCTGACCGAGCCCTTCTTCAAGGGCTTCACCCAGAAGCCGATCGTCGATGCCAAGACGGCGACCGAGGTGCTGATCTGCCTGTCGTGCGAGAGCCGCGCGCAGGTCGACGAGCTGGTCGCCAAGGCGGTGGCCGCCGGCGGCACCGCTCCCAACGCCAAGCAGGACCACGGCTTCATGTACGCGCATGGCTTCGAAGACCTCGACGGCCACGTGTGGGAGCTGGTCTACATGGTGCCGGGTGCGACGCCCAACGCCTGATGCGGGCAACATTGCGCCATGACACCGGAGCCGACCCACCAGGCCACCCACGAGGCCATCAACGCCGTCTGGCGCATCGAAGCCGCCAAGATCATCGCCGGGGTCGCGCGCATGGTGCGCGACGTGGGCCTGGCCGAAGAGCTGGCGCAAGACGCGCTGGTGAGCGCGCTGGAGCATTGGCCGAAGGACGGCGTGCCCGACAACCCGGCCGCCTGGCTCACCACCGCCGCCAAGCGCCGTGCCCTCGACCAGCTGCGCCACCAGAAGCTCGCCGCCGAGAAGCACGAGGAGATTGGCCATGGCTTCGAAGCCCAGGAGGCCCTGATCGTGCCGGACTTCGTCGACGCCCTCGACGCCGCCCGTGCCGACGAGATCGGCGACGACCTGCTGCGCCTGATCTTCACCGCCTGCCACCCGGTGCTCAGCACCGAGGCGCGCGTGGCGCTCACGCTGAAGATGCTGGGCGGCCTGTCGACCGCCGAGATCGCACGTGCCTTCCTGGTGCCCGAGCCGACCATCGCGCAGCGCATCGTGCGGGCCAAGCGCACGCTCAGTGCGGCGAAGGTGCCCTTCGAGCTGCCGCGTGGCGACACGCTCGCCCCGCGGCTCGCCTCGGTGCTGGAGGTGATCTACCTCGTCTTCAACGAGGGCTACACCGCCACGGCGGGCGACGACTGGATGCGCCCGGCGCTGTGCGATGAAGCGGTGCGCCTGGGCCGGGTCCTGGCCGGCCTGGCGCCTGACGAGCCCGAGGTGCACGGCCTCGTTGCACTGATGGAGCTGCAGGCTTCGCGTACCGCCGCACGCACCGATGCGCACGGCAAGCCGGTGCTGCTGATGGAACAGGACCGCGGCCGCTGGGACCACCTCTTGATCCGCCGCGGCCTCTCGGCGCTGGAGCGCGCCCAGGCACTGGCCTCGGACACGCCGGGCCCCTACCTGCTGCAAGCGGCGATTGCCGCCTGCCACGCCCGCGCACACGTGGCCGACGAGACCGACTGGGCGCAGATCGCCGCGCTGTACGACGCGCTCTCGCAGGTGCAGCCCTCGCCGGTGGTCGAACTCAACCGCGCGGTGGCGGTGAGCATGGCCTACGGGCCGGCCGAGGCGCTGGCGATCGTCGACACCATGCGCGACGACCCGGCGCTCAAGTCCTACCAGTGGCTGCCCAGCGTGCGCGGCGACCTGCTCGCCAAGCTCGACCGGCGCGAGGAAGCACGCGCCGAATTCGAACGTGCCGCCGCACTCGCCGGCAACACGCGCGAGCGCGAGTTCCTGCTGGAGCGGGCGCGCTCGATGCTCAACTGAGCCAGGGCCTCAGGCCTCGGCCCCGGCGTGCTCCATCACCACCGCGGCGATGCGGTGCACCGCGGCGTCTCGGATCTGCGCGTCGAGCAGCTTGGCGCGGTCGCCGTCGTTGGCGATGAAGCCGAGTTCGATCAGCACCGCCGTGCCCTGGAACTTGAGCACCGCGAGGTCGTTGCGCTGCTTGATCTTGCGGTCGCGCAGGCCGGTGACTTCCAGCAGCGCGCTCTGCAGCCGCTGAGCGAGGACGCGGTCGTCGGCGTCGCGAAAGAGCACCTCCAGGCCGTTCGCGCTGTCGTCGTCGAAGTCGTTCAGGTGCAGCGAGACGAGCAGGTCGCAGCCGGCGTTCCTGGCCATCGTGGCCCGGCGGCCGACGGGGGCATGGTCGGTCGCGTCGTCGCGTGTCATGAACACCTCGACGCCGTTCGCGCGCAGCGCGTCCTTGAGCGCCAGGCCGTAGCGCAGCGCGATGTCGGCCTCGCGGAAGAGGAAACCGTTCTCCACATGGGTGGCGCCGGGGTCGAAGACGCCCATCTGGCGGTTGCTCATGCCGTGGCCGGGGTCGATGCAGACTTTCATGTGCGCTCCTTGAAAGCAGTGGCCCCCACGGTGTAGCGCTGCCCCCCGGCCGGGGCCATCCCTAAGGATGATGACGCGCGCCACGCCCCGAGGTGCGCCAGCCCAGCAGCGCGGCCGAGGCCAGCACCACCGCCGCCAGCAGGAAGGCGAGCCCCGGCATGTGCACCCAGGCTGCCTCGCCCACCGACACCGAGTACACGCCGCCGAAGAAGAGCGGCGACAGCACACCCGCGATGCTGGCCACGCTGTTGTTGGCGCCTTGCAGCTGGCCCTGCTCCGACTCCGACACACGTTGCGTCATCAGCGATTGCAGCGTGGGCATCGCCAGGCCCCACATACCGTTGGGCAGCATGGCCGCCACGAAGAGCCAGCCGGTGGGCGCAAGGCCCATGCAGGCGATGCCGACCGCACCGCCGGCGAGGCCGAGCACCATCGTCCGCCCGTCGCCAAGGCGCTTGACCACCGGGCCCACGATCACGCCCTGGGTCAGCATGTCGAGGATGCCCACGAAGGCGAGCAGCCCGCCCACCTGCGCGGCGCCCCAGCCGTAGCGGTAGCCGGCATAGAGCACGAACACCGCAGAGAACAGGTGGTGCGCGAAATGCAGCAGGAAGTTGACGCCCGCCAGGCCCGAGAGCTCGCGGTGCGAGCGCAGCAGCGTGAGCGCGCCGAAGGGGTTGGCGCGCTTCCAGCTGAAGGGCATGCGCTTGTCGGGCGCAAGTGATTCGGGCAGCACGAAGAGCCCGTAGAGAAAGGTCAGACCGCCGAGCGCTGCCGCCGCCCAGAACGGCGCCCGCGGCGACCATTCGCCCAAAAGGCCGCCCAGGAGCGGCCCCGCCACGAAGCCGGCACTGAAGGCCGCCCCCACCAGCCCGTAGACGCGGGCACGCTTCTCGGGCGGCGTGATGTCGGCCATGTAGGCAAACGCGGTGGTGAAGCTGGAGGTGGTGATGCCGGCGATCAGCCGGCCGACGGCGAGCCACCACAGGTTGGGGGCGAGCGCCATCAGCACGTAGTCGGCCGCCAGCCCCAGCGACGACAGCAGCAGCACCGGCCGGCGGCCGTAGCGGTCGGACAGCGAGCCGATCACCGGTGAGGCCACGAACTGCATCAGCGCCCACAGCGCGACGAAGAGCCCGTTGAGCACACCCGCCTGCGCATTGGAGCCGACGAACTGCTCGATGAGCTTGGGCAGCACCGGGATGATGATCCCCAGCGCCACGATGTCGAGCGCGGCCGTGACGAGGATGAAGCCGACCGCGGCGCGCCGATGGAACACGTTCGGGAAGGTCAGGGGCATGGCGCGCGAGCTTGCCACGGATGGCCACTGAGCGAAGATGGCCCCATGCGAGACCGCCTGTTCCTGCGCCTGCCGGAAGACGAGCTGCACGGCCCCGAGGCCGGGCCGCTGGCCGGCGCGACGCTGCGCGCGTTTGCGCCGGAGGCCGCGCTGGAGCCTTACATCGGGACGCTGATGCTCTACCGCGAGACGCTGGCGAGCGAGGTGGTCGAGCACGTCGTGCCCGACGGCGGCCTGCGCCTCGTGGTGAACCTTGGCGAGGCACCCCGCACCGGCGATGGGCCGGGCCTGGTGGCTGGCGTGCTGGGCGCCTCGGCCGCGCCGGCCCGTGTGACGCTGCGTGGCCGCATTCACGCCTTCTCGGTCACGCTCAAGCCCGGTGCGGCCACCGCCTTGCTGGGCGTGCCGGCGGGTGAGTTCAGCGAGGCCCATGCGAGCCTCGATGCGCTATGGGGGCCCCACGACGCCGCCGAGCTGCAGGAGCGCATGGCCGAGGCGCGCAGCGATGCCGCGCGCGCCGGTGTGCTGCAGTCCGCCTTGCAGCAGCGCCTGGGCGACGCCCACCCTGTCCCGGCGCAGCAGGCGCAGCTGGCGCTGCAGCTCATCGCCACGCGCCGAGGGCCGCTGCGTGACATCGCCGTGCAGCTCGGCTGCAGCGAGCGCCGCCTGCAGCAGCTCTTTCACGCGCAGGTCGGCCTGCCCCCGCGCACCTGGCGCCGGCTGCTGCGCCTGCAGGACTGCCTGCGGCGGCTGCGCGCGAACGGCACGTCCACGCCGGCCTGGGCGGAGCTGGCGATCGATTGCGGCTTCTACGACCAACCCCACCTCGTCAACGAATTCCAGGCGCTGTGCGGCATGAGCCCCACCGACTACTGGCACAGCGTGGTTTCGCATTCGTCCAAGACACCAGCCTGAGCGCGCGCCACCATCGGCGCCTCTTCACTGCGGAGACACCCCCACGACCGAACCTTCACGCCCCCTGCTCGGCCACGTGGCCGTGGTCACCGGTGCGAGCCGCGGTGCCGGCCGCGGCGTCGCGCTCGAGCTGGGCGCGGCCGGCGCCACGGTCTACGTCACCGGCCGCAGCACCCGTGCCCAGCCGGCCGAAGGCTACGACCAGATCCTCGCGCTGTCCAAGCTCGACCGCCTGCCCGGCAGCATCGACGAGACCGCCGAAGAGGTGACACGCCTCGGCGGCCGCGGCATCGCGGTGCGTTGCGACCACACGCGCGAAGACGAGGTGCGCACGCTCTTCGCACGCGTCGAGCAAGAGCAGCAGGGCCGGCTCGACGTCCTGGTCAACAACGCCTGGGGCGGTCACGAGACCTTCAACGGCGTGTTCGAAGCACCCTTCTGGGAACACCCGCTCGCCAACTGGGATTCGATGATGGACCGCGGCGTGCGCAACCACCTGGTGGCCAGCCGCTGCGCCGCACCGCTCTTCGTCAAGCAGCGTCGCGGCCTGATCGTCACCACCACCTACTGGGACCGCGGCCACTACCTCAAGGGCAATCTCTTCTACGACCTCGCGAAGTCGGCGATGGTGCGGCTCGCGTTCGACATGGCGGCCGAGCTGAAGCCGCACGGCGTGGCATCGCTCGCCCTGTCGCCGGGCTGGATGCGCACCGAGTTCGTGTTGCTCGGCCATCAGACCGACGAAGCGCACTGGCACGAGCACCCCGCACTCGCCCGCACCGAATCGCCACGCTACCTGGGACGCGCCGTGGTGGCGCTTGCAAGCGACCCGCAGGTGCTCGCGAAGACCGGCGAGGTGCTGCGCGTGGGCGACCTCGCCCGCAGCCACGGTTTCACCGACATCGACGGACGACAGCCCGTACCCTTCGAGATCTGAGCGCGCCGCTCAGCACATCGTCAGCGCGGCCCCATCGGCTCCGGCCATGAACCAGCGGTAACCATAGGCCGGAAGCTCGACGTCGCAGCCGCCATCGGCATCGAGTCTCATCGCGCCGGCCGGCGAGCAGGTCGTGCACGCAGGCGCCTTCCACGCCCGCGGCGAGCACGGGCAAGTGAAGCCGGATGCGCTTGCCGCTGAAGTTGTGCACGGCGATGGCCGCGATGCCGTCGTGAACGCAGCGGTGCGCAAGCACCTCGCGGTGGCTGGTGTCGATGAACACACAATCGCCGAAGCCGAAGGCCGGGCACTCCTTGCGCCGGCGCAGCATGCGCTCGAGCCAGTTGAGCAGCGAGTCGGCGTCGTGGCGCTGTCGCTCCACGTTGACGGCCGTGAAGGCGTACTCGCCCTCGTCGATGACGGGCAGCGACAGCGCTTCGGCCGGCGCGGCGGAGAAGCCGGCATTGGCCTGCGCGCTCCACTGCATCGGCGTGCGCACGGCCTCGCGATGCGGCAGTGTCAGGTTGTCGCCCATGCCGATCTCGTCGCCGTAGCGCAGCACCGGCGTGCCGGGCAGCGTGAGCAGCAGGCTGTGCACGAGTTCGAGGCGGCGGCGGTCGTTGCCCAGCATGGGCGCAAGACGCCGCCGCACGCCGCGGTCGTAGAGCTGCATGTCGGGCTCGGGGCCGAAGGCCTTGAACACCTCCTGACGCTGCGCCTCGGTGAGTCGGCCGAAGTCGGCCTCGTCGTGGCTGCGCAGGAAGTTGTTCCACTGGCACATGGCCGGCAAAGGCGGCAGTTGCTCCCAGGCGTCGCGCACGGGTGTGGCATCGCCGCGGGCGAGCGCGAGGAAAAGGTGCTGGTTGAGCCAGAAGTTGAACGACATGTGGATCTTGTCGCCGTCGCCGAAGTAGTCGGGCACGTCTTCGGGTGGCAGGTTGGCCTCGGCCATCAGGCAGACATCTCCACAGAGCGTCTGCACGTGCTGGCGCAGCTCGCGCAGGTAGTCGTGCGGGTCGGCCTGGCCTTCGCTCGGCAGGTTCTTCAGCTCGATGAGGAAGGGCAAGGCATCGATGCGAAAGCCGGTCACGCCGAGCTGCAGCCAGAAGCCGGTGATCTTCTCGATCTCGCGCCGCACCGCCGGGTTGGCAATGTTGGCTCGGCCTGGTGGTCGTAGAAGCGGTGGAAGTAGTAGGCCTTGGCCTCGCGGTCCCAGGTCCAGGTGGTGACCTGCTCGCCGGGGAAGATGGTGCCCTCGGCCGCATCGTCGGGCTTGGTGTCGGACCACACGTAGTAATCGCGGTAGGGCGAATGCGGGTCGCGGCGCGCCGCCTGGAACCAGGGGTGGTCGATGGAGGTGTGGTTGACCACCAGGTCGATCATCACGCGCAGGCCCTTGTCTCGCGCGCTGCGCGAGAACTCGACGAAGTCGCCAAGCGTGCCGAAGCGCGGGTCGACGTTGCAGTAGTCGGTGATGTCGTAGCCGTTGTCGCGCATCGGCGACGGAAAGAAGGGCTGCAGCCACACGCAATCGACGTTGAGCCCGGCGAGGTAGTGCAGCTTGTGGCGCAGGCCGATGAAGTCGCCGATGCCGTCGCCGTTGCCATCGGCGAAGGTCTTCACGTCGAGGCAGTAGATGAGGGCGTTCTTGTACCAATGCTCGGCCATGCGTGGCTCCTGTCTTTGAGACTGCGAGCAGCGGGCAAGGCACATGCCGTCTCGGGCAGCCAGCGGCACGGTGCTTGCCGGACCCACGCATGACCCTCTACAGCTACCACGTCTCGCACGAGCAGCATTCGCCGCGCGACCTTCTGCGTTACGTGCAGCAGGCCGAAGCCGCGGGCTTCGACGCCGCCTTCAGCTCCGACCACCTGCAGCCCTGGGGCCCGGCGCAAGGTCACTCCGCGGCCACCTGGTCGTGGCTGGGGGCCGCCTTGCAGGCGACACAGCGGCTGCGCTTTTCGGCGATCACCGTGCCTGGGGGCTGGCGCTACCACCCGGTGGTGCTGGCGCAGGCCATCGCCACGCTGGCCTCGATGTACCCCGGGCGCGTGCCCTGGGTCGCGCTCGGCAGCGGCGAAGCGCTGAACGAAGCGTGCATCGGCAGCGGCTGGCCGGCCAAGCCGGAGCGGCAGCAGCGGCTGCAGAAGGCTGCGCTTGCGATGCGCGAACTGTTGCGCGGCGAGCGGGTGTCGCAGCCGGCGCCGGTGGCGGTCGACGACGCCCGGCTGTGGGTCCGCCCCGATGCACCGGTGCCGCTCGTCGGCGCAGCCACCAGTGCCGAGACAGCACGCTGGTGCGGCAGCTGGGCCGACGGTCTGCTGACCGTGGCCTCGCGCTTCGACGACCTGCAGGCCATCGTGCAGGCCTTCCGCGAGGGCGGTGGTGCCGGCAAGCCGGTGCATGTGAAGGTCGACGTGTGCTGGGCACCGAGCGAGGACGAAGCGCTGCACGCCGCGCATGCGCAGTGGCGCTACAACACCGCGGCGGGTGCGGCGAACGAAGACGCGCGCCACCCGGAAGACTTCGACCGGCTCACCCGCGAGATGAGCGCCGAGGCGATGCGTGGGCATGTGTTCATCTCGCATGACCTACAGGCGCACGTGCAGCACCTTCGACAGTGGGCCAGCGTGGGCGCCGACACGCTCGACATCCACCAGGTCGCGGGCGATCAGGCGGCCTTCATCCAGCGCTTCGGCGAACAGGTATTGCCGGCGCTGCGTCGGTCGGCCGGTTGATCCGCACGGCCTCGCCGCGCTCGGCGGCGGCCAGGCCCTGCACCAGCGCCGGCACCTCCGCCAGCAGCTCGCTCGCGAGAAAACCCATGCCGCCCATGCGACCGGCGAGCCGCTCGCCGGCCCGCGCATGCACGGCCACGCCCCACGCCGCCGCCTGCACGAGCGAGGCGCTGCGGGCGGCGAAGCCCGCTATCAGGCCCGCGAGCACGTCGCCCGATCCGGCCGTTGCCAGGCCGGGGTTGTGGGCCTCATGCACCCACAGGTCGCCGTGCGGTTCGGCAATCACGGTGGTCGACCCCTTGAGGGCGACGATCGAGTTCCACCAGCGTGCGGCCTCGCTGGCGGCGCCCTCGGCATCGTCGAGCACCGAGGCCTTCGTCTGGCCGTTGAGGTGCGCCATCTCGCCGGCGTGCGGCGTGACGAGCACCGGCGGGCCCGGCAGCGGGTCGCGCGAGGCGGCGCCCATGGCGGCAGCGTCGAAGATCGCCGGCAGCTCGGGGCGCCGCCTGCGAAGCGCCTGCGCGAAGGCGATGGCGGCCTCTTCGTCCTGCATGCCGGGGCCGACGAGCACCACGTCGGCTTGCTCCAGCGCCTTGTCGAGCAGCGACAGGCCGGCCAGATCGAAGCCGCCTTCGCGTGTTTCCGGCAAGCCGATGACCTGCAGCTCGGGCATCGCCACCGCGACGTGCATCGCCACCGATTGCGCAGTGGCCACGCGCACCTTGCCCGCGCCGGCACGCAGCGCGGCCTGCGCCGACAGCAGCGCGGCGCCGGGGATCTCGCGGCTGCCGGCGATCACGAGCACCCGGCCGCGCGACTCCTTGTCGCAGCCCGGGCCGAGCGAGGGCAGCGGCCAGTGGCGCAGCGTGCCGGCGTCGAACAGGCGCCGACGGCTCACGGCTTGGGCGCCGCCGGCACGTCGGGCGCGGCCGTCACCGGCGCACCCGCCTGCGTCAGCGGCGACACGAAGTTGATGAGCCGGGGCACCATCTGCCCGTGCAGGCCGCGGCCGGGGTCGTATTCATAGGCCGTCACGCCGCAGTTGGGCACGTCGGCCTGGCGGTCGATGTCGAGGATCTCCGCTTCGCTCTTGCCTTCGATGAGGTAGCGCATGCAGTTCACCGTGACCTGGTGCGCCACCACCAGCACCCGCTCGCGGCGGTATTCGCGCGTGATCATCTCGATGGCGCTGCGCAGCCGCAGGATCACGTCGCACCAGCTCTCGCCGCCGGGTGGGCGGAAGTAGAACTTGCCGACGTGGGCCCGCTGCTCGGCGAGTTCAGGGTACTTCTGGCGGATGCCGAGCACCGTGAGGCGGTCGAGGATGCCGAACTCCTTCTCGCGAAGGCGTTCGTCGCACTGAAAGGTGATGTCGTCTCGGGAGATGCCCGCGGCGGCGAGCAGGCGATGCGCCGTGGCCTGGGCGCGGAGGTAGGGCGAGTCCAGCACGATCGAAGGCCGCTCGTCGCGTGGCAGGTCGCCGAACCAGCGGCCCACCGCATCGGCCTGCTGCTCGCCGAGGGGCGAAAGCGGCACGTCCATGTCGCGCGCTGCGATGTCGATCAGGTGGTGGCCGGCCGCTTCGGCGCGCTCACGCGCGACGTTGCCGGCGCTTTGCCCATGCCGCACCACCCACAGCCACTGGGGCCACTTCTGTTCAGGCATGCAGGACTCCCGCAGGCGCGACGGGCCGCCGCGCCGGGGTGTCCCAGGCAAGGCCCGACCCGCCCGCCATGCCCGGCGAGCGGGGTGCCGTCTCGATCAGCGTGCCGACCCGCGCCGGAAGAGGTTGACGATGGCCAGCAGGATCACCGCACCGAGCAGCGAGACCCCCAGGCCCGCGATGCTGAAGTCGCTGCTGTTGATCGTGCCGGTGCCCAGCAGCGGGGCGAGCAGGAAGCCGCCCAGGAACGCGCCGACGATGCCGACGACCACGTTCAGGATGATCCCCTGTTGGGCATCCGTGCGCATGATCATGCTGGCAACCCAACCGATGAGGCCGCCGACGATGAGCCAGATGATGAAATTCATGACCGTTCTCCAGTGAAGTCCAAGGTGCGGGCAAGGTACCCGTCACCCGCGGGCGACACGAGCGGAGAAGGTCGCGAACCGTCGTAGGCGCTGGCCTACGACCGCAAGTTCAGCTCAGAAGACGCCGCGTGCCAGCTCGTAGAGCGCGAGCAGGCCACCGCTCACCAGCAGGTTGGCGGCGAGGTGGCGCCCGCCGGCGCCCACGCGGATGCCCATGCGCGTCGACACGCAGGCCCACAGCATCACCAGCAGCAGGGCGCCGGCGTCGCCCTTGGTGAGGTCCATGCGCGTGATGTGGGCCAGGCCCACGGCGAGCACCCACAGGCCCGAGCCCATGACGGCCGCGGCGGTGAGTTCGTTGAATCCGGGCCGGCGCAGCGGCACACCGATGAATTTCATGACAGCAACAGCGGGAGAAAAACGATCCCAAAAGGGTAGCCGCTGTACTTGCGGTTACCGCGGCCAATTCCGGGCACAAGTTCGCGCTTGACGCCCGGCTGACCCGGGACAACGGCGACTGGCACGTGTCGTGCTTGCATCTTGCATACAAGATGGCATGCACAAACACAGGGCACCCATGACGACGAGCGACCCCCGCACCCTCGCAGAACTGCAGCAAGCCTTGCGCAACGGCACCATGACGGTGCGCCAGCTGATGCTGCGCTTCCTGAAGGAGCAGACGCAGCAGGCGCTCCCGGCCTGGATCTCGCGGCCGAGCGACGCCGCCCTGCTCGCCCAGGCCGACGCCTGCGACGCACGACTGCTGAGCCACGGCCCCGGACTTTTCGAGACCCAGCCGCTTCTGGGCATGCCCTTCGGCGTGAAAGACAACATCGACGTCGCCGGCCTGCCGACGACCGCCGCCTGCAAGGGCTTCGCCACCGAGCCGGCCGCAACCCATGCGGTGGTGATCCAGAAGCTCGTGGCGGCGGGCGCCATTCCGGTCGGCAAGACCAACCTCGACCAGTTCGCCACCGGGCTCGTGGGCACACGCAGCCCGTATGGCGCAGTACCCAACAGCTTCGACGCGGCGCGGGTGAGCGGCGGGTCGAGTTCGGGCTCGGCCTACGTCGTCGCCAAGGGCCAGGTGCCGTTTGCACTCGGCACCGACACCGCCGGCTCCGGCCGTGTGCCGGCCGGCTTCAACAACATCGTGGGCCTGAAGCCCACGCCCGGCCGCGTGAGCACCACCGGCCTCTTGCCGGCGTGCCGCAGCATCGACTGCATCTCGGTGCTCGCGCTCACGGCCGACGATGCGGCGCTGGTGCTCGCCATCATCGAAGGGCCCGACCCGGCCGACGCGTACAGCCGCTTCCAGCCCGGGCCCGCGAAGCTCAAGCCAAGGCTGCGTGTGGGC
Source organism: Rhizobacter sp. J219 (assembly GCF_024700055.1). Lineage (GTDB taxonomy): Bacteria > Pseudomonadota > Gammaproteobacteria > Burkholderiales > Burkholderiaceae_C > Rhizobacter. The sequence continues at coordinate 4,905,042 of NZ_JAJOND010000001.1, read as the reverse complement.
ATTCCCGCGCGGCCGGTGTTTGCCGGCGACGCCGGTTACCGCGAGTCGTTTGCACAGGCCTGCGCGCAGGTGCAGTCGCTCGGCCACGAGGTGGTGCCGCTCGACTTCTCGCCGCTGCACGCCACCGCCGAGCTGCTGTACGGCGGGCCCTGGGTGGCCGAGCGTCACGCGGCGGTGGAGCGGCTGCTGGCCGAGCAACCCGAATGTTTCGACCCGTCGGTGCGCAGCATCGTCGAAAGCGCGCGCCGCTTCAGCGCGACTGACGCCTTCCGCGGCCTCTACCGGCTGCAGGCCGCGCGGGCCGAGACGGCGGCCGTGTGGAAGCAGGCCGACGTGCTGATGGTCCCAACCGCCCCCGCGCACCCGACGATGGCCGAGGTGGCGGCCGACCCGATCGGCGCCAATGCCCAGCTCGGCGCGTACACCAACTTCGTCAACCTGCTCGGCTGGAGCGCGATCGCCTTGCCCTTCGGCTTCACCGCGCGGGGCCTGCCCTTCGGCGTGACCTTCATCGCACCCGGCGGCTTCGATTCCGCGCTCGCACAGTTCGGCGCCGCCTGGCAGTCGCAGCTCGACCTGCCGCTCGGCGCCCTGGGCCGCAGCGCCACGATCACGCCCACGCTGACGCGCGCCCCGGCGAGCGTGCCGACGCTGCCCATCGCCGTGGTCGGCGCGCACCTGAGCGGCCTGCCGCTCAACGGCCAGCTCACCGAGCGCGGCGCCACGCTGCGCCTGACCACCACCACTGCGCCGCAGTACCGCCTGTACGCGCTGCCCGGCACCGTGCCGCCCAAGCCGGGGCTGCAGCGTGTGGGCAGCGGCGGCGCTGCCATCGCGGTCGAGGTGTGGGACGTGCCGCAGAGCGAGATCGGCTCCTTTCTCGCGCTCATCCCCGCGCCGCTCGGACTGGGCAGCCTGACGCTCGCCGATGGCAGCTCGGTGCACGGCTTCGTTTGCGAAGCGCTGGCGCTCGAGGGCGCCCGCGACATCACCGAATTCGGCGGCTGGCGCCACTACCTCGCGTCGCTGAAACCTGTTTCTTCCCTTTGACCTTTGCCCTCACCACGGAGACCTGCATGAGCACCAAGCCCATCCTCGACACCCGCCGCCGCCGCATCGTCCAGGCGGGCGCTGCGCTCGCCCTCGGCGCCCCGGCCGTGCTGCGCGCACAAGCCGGCCCCAAGATCCGCATCGGCTACTGGCCGGTGGCGGCCGGCCTGCCCTTCTTCGCGGCCATCGAGAAGGGCTACTTCAAGGAAGCCGGCCTCGACGTGGAGCCGCTCAAGTTCGCAGGCGCCCAGCAGGTGATGGAAGCCATGCTTTCGGGCCGCAGCGACGGCAGCTCCAACGGCACCGGCTCGGGCAACCTCGGTGTGGGCGAGATCGCCTCGCCCGGCCTCTTCAAGATCATCGCCACCAACCCGAGCAACCAGAAGTACGTGCTCGACCAGTTCCTGGTGCCGAAAGACAGCCCGATCAAGAGCATCGCCGGTTTCAAGGGCAAGAAGGTCGCCTCCGGCCCGGGCATCCAGAACCGCGTGCTCGCGATCACCGTGCTCGAACGCGCCGGCGCCCCCGGCACCGCCGTCACCGAGTTGCCGATCGGCCAGCACGTGGCGGCGCTCGCGGCCGGCCAGGTCGACGCGGTCTACACGCTCGAGCCCACCGGCACCGTCGGCAGGCTCAACGGCACCACCCGGGTGCTCGAATCCGGCGTGATCGCGAAATACATCCTCGGCGACCCGCTCGCCCCCTGGCACGGCGGCTCGGCCACGCTCACCAGCGAGTTCATCAAGAAGTACCCGGCCGAGACCAAGAAGTACATCGCCGCCTACGCCAAAGGCATCGAACTCGTGCGCACCAAGCCCGCCGAGGCCCGCCAGTACCTCAAGGGCTACACCGCCATCGAGGGCCCGCTGACCGGCGAGGTGCCCCTGGCCTCATACATGCTTTACAACGAGTTCAAGCCGAGCGACATCGCGGCCTTCCAGAAGTTCTTCGACCTCTTCACCGAGAAGGGTGTGTTCGAGAAGAAGCTGGCCGTCGAGTCGCTGATCTACAAGGGGTGATGCGCCATGGCCGCTGTCGAGTCCTCTTCCACCGCCGCGGCGGCGCCCTGGCAGGCGCCGAGCACCGCGGCCCCCGCGCCACGCAAGGCCTTCAACTGGGGCCGCTGGCTGCCGGTGGTGGGCCCGCTCGTGCTCTTCATCGTGTGGGACGTGGTAGTGCGCGCCGGGCTCATCAAGCCCATCCTGCTGCCGCCGCCGCTGGCCACGCTTGAGACGCTGATCGTCGGCCTTCTCGGCGGCTCGCTGCTGGTCGACTTCCTCGTGACGGTGTGGCGCACGGTGCAGGCCTTTTTCATCGCCGCCGCCATCGGCATGCCGCTGGGCGTGCTGCTCGGCAGCAACGAGAAAGCGTATCGCAGCGTCGAATTCCTCATCGACTTCTTCCGTTCCACGCCGAGTTCGGCGCTGATCCCGCTCTTCCTGCTGATCTTCGGCGTGAGCGACATCAACAAGGTGGCCATCGCCGCCTTCGGCGCTTTCCTGATCGTCGTCTTCAACAGCGCCTACGGTGTCATCAACGCCCGCAAGCAGCGCGTGATGGCCGCCAAGGTGATGGGGGCCTCGCGCTGGCAGATCTTCAAGGACGTGCTGGTGTGGGAATCGCTGCAGCCTTCGTTCGTGGGCCTGCGTTCGGCGGTGTCGATGGCCCTCGTGATCGTGATCGTGGCCGAGATGTTCATCGGCTCCGACAACGGCCTCGGCCACCGCATCATCGACGCGCAGCAGGTGCTCAACGTGAAGACGATGTATGCGGCCATCCTCGCCGCCGGGGCACTGGGCTACGCGCTCAACGTGCTCTTCCTCGTGGTCGAACGCAAGATCGTGCATTGGAGCGGAAGATGAACGCAGTCCTGAACGGGCCCGTCTATGCCGATGTGCCGGCGCCGAAGTTCGAACCTGGCCCCGCCGGCACGCACATCACCATCCGCGGCCTGACGAAATACTTCGCCGGCTGGCCGCTCTACGAGAACTTCGACCTCGACATCCCCAAGGGCAAGATCGTCTCGGTCTTCGGCCCCAACGGCTGTGGCAAGTCGACGCTCATCAACATGATCGCGGGCCTGATCCCGATCGACAGCGGGCAGATCCTCTTCGACGGCAAGACGCTCGAAGACACCAAGATCGGCTACGTCTTCCAGAACTACCGCGAAGCAATGTTCCCGTGGATGCGCACCATCGACAACATCGCCTACCCGCTGAAGCTGGAAGGCAAGTCGAAGGCCGAAGTCGACCGGCGGATGGAAGAGCTCGTCGCCTCCTTCGACGTCAAGTTCGACCTCAAGCGCTACCCGTACGAGCTGTCGGGTGGCCAGCAGCAGACGGCCTCGATCATGCGGGCGCTGGCGCCCAACCCGGAGGTGCTCTTCCTCGACGAGCCGTTCTCGGCGCTCGACTTCGAGATGACGCTCTTCATCCGCGAGAAGCTGCAGGAGGTGTTCATGCAGACCGGCACCACCATGCTGCTCGTCTCGCACGACCTCGAAGAAGCGGTCTACCTGGCCGACCAGGTGCTGCTGCTCACCAAGCGGCCGACCAAGGTGGCAGAGATCTTGCACTACGGTGATGCGCGGCCACGCACCGTGGCCACGCTCTCCGAGCCGAGCTTCATCGCGACCAAGAAGCAGAGCCTGGAGATCTTCCAACGCGAGGTCCGCCGTTGAGCACCAGCCCCCAAGACCTTGAACCCTACGTGCGCAGCGCGGCGCAGCTGGCCGCGCTGCCGCTCGACGACGCCCAGGTGCAGCGTGTGGCCGTGCACCTGGCCCGCACCAAGCTGCTCGCCGACAGCCTGCTCGCGATGCCGCTGCCGCCCGAGACCGAGCCGGCCGAGGTGTACCGCCCCGCCCCCTTCCCGCCCACGGACGCATGAGTCTCGCGAGGAGCCACGACATGATCCCCGGCCTTTCCATCGTTCGCGCGGTCCACGCTGGCGAGATGCAGGCTGAAGAGGCGCTCGAACACTGCATCGCCCGCATCGAGGTCACCGACCCCAAGGTCAACGCCTTCACCGACGGCAGCTTCGAGCGCGCCACCCGCGAGGCGCGGGCGATCGACAAGTTGAAGACCCAGGGCAAGCCCCTGCCGCCGCTGGCCGGCATGCCCTACGCGGTGAAGAACCTCTTCGACGTGGAAGGCATGGTCACGCGCGCCGGCAGCAAGGTGCGCAACGACGCACCACCGGCCCACGAAGACGCCGAACTGGTCAAGCGCATGCGCGCCGCTGGGGCGGTGCTGGTCGGCGCGCTCAACATGGACGAGTTCGCCTACGGCTTCACCACCGAGAACTCGCACTACGGCCCCTGCCGCAACCCGCGCCGGCTGGAGCACATCGCCGGCGGCTCCTCGGGCGGCTGCGGCGCGGCGGTCGCCGCCGGGCAGGTGCCGGTGACGCTCGGATCCGACACCAACGGCTCCATCCGCGTGCCCTCGTCGCTGTGCGGCGTGTGGGGCCTCAAGCCGACCTTCGGGCGGCTGTCGCGGCGCGGCAGCTTCCCCTTCGTCGCAAGCCTCGACCACCTCGGCCCGTTTGCCCGCACCGTGGAAGACCTCGCCGCCACCTACGACGCGCTGCAAGGCCCCGACCCCGAGGACCCCGGCTGCCACGCCACGCGATTGCAACCCACCACCTGGCAGATCGGGGCGAGCCTCTCGGGCCTGCGCATCGGCGTGCTCGGTGGCTACTTCGACGAACACGCGAGCCCAGCCGCACGCAAGGCGGTTGCCATCGCTGCCGAGGTGCTCGGTGCCACACGTGGCGTGACCTGGCCCGACGCGGCGCTGGCGCGTGCCGCGGCCTTCATCACCACCGCCAGCGAAGGCGGTTCGCTGCACCTGCCGCTGCTGCGCGAGCGCGCGGCCGATTTCGAGCCGCTGTCGGTCGACCGTTTCATTGCTGGAGCGCTGCAGCCGGCCGACTGGTACGTGCGCGCACAGCGCTTCCGCCGCATCTACCGCGACAAGGTGCTGGCCCTGTTCCGCGAATGGGACGTGCTCATCGCCCCCGCCACGCCGGTGCAGGCGACGCAGGTGGGCGCCGAGACCTTCGAGACTTCAACGGTCAACAGGTGCCGGCGCGGCCGTCGATGGGGCTGCTGACGCAGCCGATCTCGTTCGCCGGCTGCCCGGTGGTCGCCGCACCGCTCTGGCCCGAAGGCCGACATGCGCTGCCGCTCGGGGTGCAGATCATCGCGGCGCCCTGGCGCGAAGACCTCGCGCTGCGCGTGGGGCGGGTCCTTGAATCGAGCGGCGCCGCCTGTTCGCCGGTCGCCGGCATATGACAGCCCCTCGGTCGTCGGGTACGCCGACCGATCCCCCGAGGGGATCGCGGGCCGGCTTGGGAGCGGCCCGGCGCTCGGCCCGCTCTCGCCGCTTACCGCACAGATAGAGATCAGATGGACATCAACCGACCCGAGGTGCTGGCGGAAGTCACCGCCGCCTTCCACCGCTACGAAGACGCGCTGGTCCACAACAAGGTCGAGGTGCTGGACGAGCTGTTCTGGCAGAGCCCGCACACGCTGCGCTACGGCGCCACCGAAAACCTCTACGGCTACGACGAGATCGCGGCCTTTCGCGCCGCGCGGCCGTCCAGCGGCCTGGCGCGCACGCTGCTGCGCACCGTCATCACCACCTACGGCGACAGCTTCGCCACGGCCAATGTCGAGTTCCAGCGCAGCGGCGCCAGCCGCCCCGGCCGCCAGAGCCAGACCTGGATGAAGACCCCCGACGGCTGGCGCGTGGTGGCCGCGCATGTAAGCTTGTTGGCATGAAAGCCCCGGCCACGAAGAAGACTGCAAGCGCCAAAGCGCCGCCGGCCAACCCGCGTGACCTCACCCGCTCCGAAGCGGCCTATCGCCGCCTCAAGGCCGCCATCTTCGACTTCGTGCTGCTGCCCGGCGACGGCTTCACCGAGAGCGACATGGCCGAGCGCCTGGGCATGTCGCGCACGCCGGTGCGCGAGGCGCTGTTCCGGCTGGAACTCGAAGGCTATGTGAAGGTGGCCTTTCGCAGCGGCTGGAGCGTGGCGCCGTTCGACTTCCGCAAGCTCGAAGAGCTGTACGACCTGCGCGTGATGATCGAGTGCACCGCCGTCGACCGCCTCTGCACACAAGATCCGATGCCCGACCTCGGCCTGCTCAAGGCGATCTGGCTGGTGTCTGAAAAAGAGCGCAAGACCGACACCGCCGAGGTGGCCGCGCTCGACGAAGCCTTCCACGCCACGCTCGTGAGCGCGGCCGGCAACCTGCAGATGGCGCGTGTGCATGCGGAGGTGACCGACGGCATCCGCATCGTGCGCCGGCTCGATTTCACCCAGCCGCCGCGCATCGCCGCCACCTACGACGAGCACGCGAAGATCCTGCGCGCCATCCTCGCGCGTCGCGCCGACCCGGCCAAGCTGATGCTGCGCACCCACATCGAGGCCAGCAAGGCCGAGGTGCGCAAGATCACCATCCACAAGCTGCACAGCGCCCGCCCGGCTACCGCCGATTTGTAGCGGGTGGCTGCGCCGGCCATCGGCCGGGCTGTTGTGTGACTTTCGTCGCGCTTTTTCGCCCCCTCGGGGCCGGGACCCCTGTGCTTCTGACAGGTCAAAGTGCGCAACAGTGCCGCTATGCTTGCGAGCCCCGCGGGTCTGCCTCTCCCAACAAGAACCCATGCTCTCCGTCGTCTGGAAATCCGCTCTCGGCCTTTGCGGCGTGCTGCTCGGCACGGCGCTGGCCCCGGCCTGGGCCGCTGCCTTTGCCACGACCACCATCGTCGACGGTGAGGCGCAGCTGATACGCGACGCCACGCGCCATGCCGTGGGCGAAGGCGTGCGACTCGCCAAGGACGACATCGTCGAGACCACCGCCAAGACCCGCTTCGTGCGCATCGAGTTCGCCGACGGCGTGATCGTCGACCTCGGCCCCGAGTCGCGCATGCTGCTCGCACCGCGCTTCAGCGGCGAGCGCGCCCGGCAGGCTTCGCGCCTGCACCTGCTGCGCGGCACCGCCAAGCTCACCGTGCCCAAGCCGCTCACACCCGTCGCAGGCGCCTTCACTGCGCCGGGCGTCGACGTGACCGCCATCGCCCGCAGCGCCGTCTTTGCGGTGCAGGGCCAGGAGCTGCAGGTGTTTGCCGAGTCGGGCGAGGTCACGCTGCAGGAGCGCCGCGCCGGCAAGGTGGTGGGCAAGGCCACGGTCAAGAACAGCGAGTTCTACAGCCGTGGCGCCGACGGCAAGGCCACGAGCACGCCGCGGCCCAGCGGTGCCTTCATCCAGAAGCTGCCGCGGGCCTTCATGGACACCCTGCCCTCGCGCGCCGCCGCGGTGGCCAGCCGCGACGTGGCCCCCAAGCCGCTTGGCGACATCGGCTACGCCGAGGCCGAGCCCTGGATCGACGCCGAGGGCCTGCGCGCCTACTTCGTCGCCCGCTGGAAGCCGCTGGCGCAGAACCCGGCCTTCCGCGAGGGCCTGGTCGCCAACATGGCCAACCACCCCGAGTGGGACCGCATCCTCTTTCCCGAGAAGTACCTGCCCAAGCCGGCGGCCTCGGCTCCGCCCGTCAATGCCCCTGCTCCGGGCTACAAGAAGCCCTGAGCTGCATCCGCCGCGCGCTCGCCCCACGTAAGTCGCACCAGAACACAGTCCCTTCGAAAGACGCCCCATGAAGCTGCTCGTCAAGTTCAACCTCGTGTTCCTGCTGGTCTTCGCGATCGGCCTCGGCGCTTCGGGGTACGTCGCACGCAAGCTGCTGCAGCAAGGCGCACAAGACGAAGTGCTGGACCGTGCGCGCCTCTTGATGGAAAGCGCGATGGCCGTCAGCACCTACACCGCCACGCAGGTGGCGCCGCTCCTGCAGACGCAGATGACCTACAACTTCCTGCCGCAGTCGGTGCCGGCGTATTCGTCGTCGGAAGTGCTCAACGCCCTGCGCAAGAACCACCCCGAATACGCCTACAAGCCGGCCATGCTCAACCCCACCAACCCGCGCGACCGTGCGCAGGACTGGGAGGAAGACGTGATCTCGCGCTTCAAGCAGTCTCCCGAGGAAAAGGAATTCATCGGCCAGCGCGAGACGCCCTCGGGGCTCGTGACCTACATCGCACGTCCGATCAAGATCACCAACCCCGAGTGCCTGCGCTGCCACAGCACGGTGGAAGCCGCGCCCAAGCCGCTGGTCGAGAAGTACGGCCCGGCCAACGGCTTCGGCTGGAACCTCAACGAAGTGCTGGGCGCGCAGGTGGTGTCGGTGCCGATGTCGGTGCCGCTGGAGCGGGCCGACCGCAACTTCACCGTGGTGATGGGCCTCCTGACCGGCGTGTTCCTGCTGATCGGCCTCACGCTCAACTTGATGCTGTGGAAGCTCGTGATCCAGCCGGTGAGCAAGCTGTCGCAGCTGTCCGACCGGGTGAGCCTCGGCGAGCTCGATGCGCCGGAGTTCAACGTGACGTCGAAAGACGAGATCGGCACTTTGGCGGAATCGTTCACGCGCATGCGCAAGAGCATGGTCCACGCGATGAAGATGCTCGACAGCTGACGCTGACAATCGTTCGATGTCCCATCCCGCACAGCTTGGCAAGTACCCCATCACGGGCGTCCTCGGCAAGGGCGCGATGGGCGTCGTCTACAAGGCCTTCGACCCGGTCATCAACCGGCCGGTGGCGATCAAGACCATCCACAAGGCGCTGATCGGGCAAGACCTCTCCGGCTCGTCGACCACCGCCCGCTTCAAGAACGAGGCCCGCGCGGTGGGGCGCATGTCGCACCCCGGCATCGTCGCGATCTACGAATACGGCGAAGACGCCGACACCGCCTACATCGCGATGGAGTACGTGGAGGGCCGCACGCTCTCGCAGATCCTCCACGCGTCGCCGCGGCCGCCCGAGTGCGACGTGCTCACGATCATGGACCAGCTGTTGGCCGCGCTCGACTGCGCGCATCGGCACGGCGTGTGGCACCGTGACATCAAGCCGGCCAACCTGCTCGTCACCAACAGCGGGCAGCTGAAGGTCACCGACTTCGGCATTGCGCGCATCGAGTCGGTGGTGCTGACGCAGATCACGTCCACCATCGGCACGCCGGGCTACATGGCGCCCGAGCAGTACATCGGCGAAAACGTCGACCACCGCATCGACGTGTTCGCCGCCGGCGCCATCCTCTACGGCATGCTGGTCGGCCACCCGCCCTTCCAGGGTTCGGCCGAATCGGTCATGTACAAGGTGGTCAACGACCACCCGGTGCCGCCGAGCAAGGTGCCCGATTCCGGCCGCCCGGCCTTCTACGACCCCATCATCGCCAAGGCGCTGGCGAAGAAGCCCGCCGACCGCTACCAGAGCGTGGCCGAGTTCCGCGCCGCACTCGCCAAGCGCGACCTCTCGGCCGAGGCCGACACCGGCGAGACCACGGTGATCGTGGTGCGCGAGGATTCCCCGCCGGCGCCACCGGTGGGCGTGCTGGAGCCACCGAGTGGCGTGCCGCGATCGGCCGCCACCGCCATCCCCGGCTGGGACCCGGCCACGCTGCACCAGGTGGAGCTGGCGCTGGCCTCGTTCGTCGGCCCGATGGCCAAGGTGATGGTGCGCAAGGCCGCGCGCGACTTCCACGACGTGCACGGCCTCAAGACCACGCTGTGCGACCAGCTCGGCAGCGAGCAGGACCGGCAGCGCTTCATGGCGAAGTTCGACGCCGTCACCTCGCCCGGCCAGATCGGCCATGCGAGCGGTGGCTCCAAGGTCACCGCCGCCACCACGCGCACCCAGGCGCCGGCCACGCAGCCGGGCAGCGGTGGCGTGGCGGTGGGCACCGCGATCACCGCCGAGACCCTGGCGCATGCCACGCGCGTGCTCAGCGCCAGCATCGGCCCGATCGCCAGCATCGTCGTCAAGAAGAGCGCCGCCAAGGCGCAGACCCTGGAGCAGCTCTACGCACTGCTGGGCGAACAGGTCAACGCCGGGCCGGAGCGCGACAAGCTGCTGGCCGCGCTGCGCAAGCCGGCGCGCTGAGCGCTCAGCCGCCCGCGTAGTTCTGCGGAAACAACCTCCGCTCCACCGCCTCGATGAGGATGTGGATCACCTTGATGTGCAGCTCCTGCGAGCGGTCGGCGAACTTGCCGCCGGGGGTGCAGATCTCGATGTCGGCGAGCGTGCCGAGCGTCGCACCCGGTTTGCCGGTGAGCGCGATCACCTTCATGCCCTTCTTCTTCGCCATCTCGGCGGCGGCCACCACGTTGCGGCTGGTGCCGCTGGTGCTGATGCCCAGCAGCACGTCGCCGCTGCGGCCGTGGCCTTCGAGGTAGCGCGAGAAGATGTGTTCGTAGCCATAGTCGTTGCCGACGCAGCTGATGTGCGACGGGTCGCTGATGGACGCGGCGCCGAGCGCGGGGCGGTCCTGCCGGTAGCGGCCGGAGAGTTCTTCGGCGAAGTGCATTGCATCGCACATCGAGCCGCCGTTGCCACAGCTGAAGACACGGCCTTCGCGGGTGAAGGTGTCGGCGAGCAGTGTGCCGGCGGTGTCGATGGCGCGCAGCGTGGCTTCGTTGGCGATCAGGGCGTCGAGCGCGGCGCGCGCGTCGATCAGGGTCTGCTGGATATGGGGGCTCATGGTCACTACTTTCAAAACTCAAAGCGCCTTGCCGAACGGCGACACGCCGACCAGCCAGGCATGGGCGCGCCACACGAAGAGGCCGTAGAGCGCCAGCCCCCCGACGATCGCGATGAGGTCGTTGGCCGCGCTCGGCGGCGCCCCGAGGGTCGGGCGCTGCACGCGCCGCTTGAACGAGATGCGGTCGGCCACCGCCCACACGAGGAAGCCGCCGAAGAGCAGCACATCGGCCAAGGTGCCGTTGGCCAGCAGGTGCGCCAGCGCCCAGAGCTTGGTGGCGGCGAGCATCGGGTGTTTGGCGGCGGTCTTGATGCGCCCGGGCAGGTAGGCGGCCAGCAGCAGCGGGAACACCGGCAGCAGCAACAGCATGGACAGGTGCCGCATCCAGGTGGGCGGTGCGTACAGCAGCGGCGCGGTCAGCCGTGCTTCGCCGTAGCCGTAGACGATGAGCACGAAGCCCACGATGGCCACCACCGTGTAGATGCCTTTCCAGCCCATCTCGCTGCGCGCAGCCTGGGCGTCGCGCCACGCAGGGGCGACGATCGACACCGAGTGGATGCCGAGAAAGAGGACGAGTCCGAGGATCAGCAGGGTCATGGCAGCGCTCCGAGGGACGGAAGTCGCGCAGTCTAGGGCCTGTTCGGTGCTTCCTGCGATCAGAACACCAGCGTACGCCAGCGCAGGTCGGCCGCGCGGGCCATGAACTGCACCGCGCCGCCACGCCGGGTGCACTCGGGGATCAGCGGGCCGGCGGCGAGGCCATGAGCGGCCAGCGCATCACTGCAGGCGTAGAAGACGGCGCCGTGCGCGACGGCTTCGCGCATCGCGTCGTAGACCGTCTTGGGGTGCTCCGACGCGCGCAGCGCCGCCGCCACGCCCGGCTCCAGCAGCCGCACGCTGCGCGCCGTGAAGTAGACCTCGACCGGCATGTCGAGCGCCGCGGCCGCCGCGGCATGGAAGAACGGTGTGGCCAGGCGATGCGGGGCCTCGGGCTCGCTGGCCCAGAGCAGGATCGCGATGCCCGCGGCGGTGAAGTTGGCGTCGCTCATGAGTTCGCCTCGAAGGAAGCCGCATGTTGCGCCATCGCCGCCAGCACCGCCTCGCCCTGCACGAGCTGTGCACGGTCGCGCGCGAAGTCGGCGAGCGCCAGGCGCGCGATCCAGCCTTCGCCGTAGGGATCGGTGTGCACCAGATGCGGCGCCTCTTCGAGCCGCGGGTTCACGGCCAGCACCGTGCCCGAGACCGCGCACTTCACCGACACGATGGCCTTGGCCAGCTCCACCACCGCGATCGACCGCCCCTGCTCCACGACCGTGCCCACCGGCTTGGCCCGGCACATGTAGATCTCGCCCGAGAGCTTGATGCCGAGCGCGGTGATGCCAACGGTCGCCGTGCCGTCCGCTTCGAGCCGCGCCCACACGTCGTGCTCGACGAGGTAGTGCAGATCAGGGGGAAAGACCAGCTGTTGAATGTTCATACGGACCCAAGCAAAGGCACGGTCTTGCGGTCAGTCGGCGTCGCGAGAGGCCGAAGGTTGCGACGAGAAGCGCAGCCGTACTCTGGTACGGCGAGCATCGCAGTTGCAAGATTCGGTCGCGCAGCAGCCGAATGACCGCAAGACGGCGGAGGGTGTGGGAGTCGAACCCACCCAGCGACGCGTGGCGCCACCCACCGGGTTTGAAGCCCGGCCGTCCCACCGGGGACGTTTCCCCTCCATGAAGGCAGTTCACGCCGCCTCCTCTTTAAACAGCGTCGAGTCACTGCGCAGGCGATGCACATCGCCCACCCTGCGCAACAAGCCGATGTGATCGAAATACTCCAGCAGCTGGATCGCCCGCTTGCGACCAAGCCCGGTGGCATCGCGAAAGGTACCTGCCGTGACCTCGCCGCCATGCGCCGCCGCCACGCGGCGCGCCAACGCCGCAAGCTGGCTCATGCACGCCGCCGAATAGAACAGATCCTTCACCACCTGATGCAGCTCGCCACCGCTTGCCAGCCGCGCAAGCGTCGTGCGCATCAGCGCTTCGCTCTCGCCGCCATCGCGCGCCAGGTCCCGCGCCCAGCTGCCCTCGAAGCCGGCGGCGGCCAGCATGGGCGCGATCTTCTGCGCGATGCGCTGGTCGGCACTCGACAGGCGCAGGCCATGCTCGGGCAGGTGCACGAAGGCGCCACGCAGCGCCACCGCGCCCTCGGCCACCAGGCGCGCGAGCAGCGCGCGCCACAGCGGCTCGGGCAGGCGCGGCGCGGCGAGACGGCGCAGCCGCCCAGTGTCGGGTCCCAGCTCGTCGGGCCGCTGGGTGTGGAAGATGCGCAGCGCGCTCAGCACCGCGTCGCGCACCGCGGCGCAGTGCTGAGCGCCGAGGGCCCATTCGCCCGTGCCAGCATCAACGGCGCGCAAGCTGCCCTCGGGCAAGGGCGGCAGCGAGGCCGCGTCACGCCCCTCGGCACCGGCGCAGCGCTGCAGCGACAGGCCCTGGGCGGAGGCTGCCAGCAAGGCCGCAAGCCGCGACTGTGCATCGGGTTGCGACCACGCGTCGAGTTCACTCAAGCGCTGCGGCGTGCGCCGATAGCGGGCCGGCGCCTGCGGGTCCAGCACCACACCACCAGCCAGCGTGCGGCTGGCGGAGTTGTCGCGCAGCACCACCCGGTCCCCACGCCAGGCGCCGATGGGCTGGGCCAGCACGATCTGCACACGCCCACGCACGCCGGGTGCGAGCGCGTCCTGCAGGTCGCTGCGGTCGAGCACGGCCACCGTGCCCATCACGTCGCACGCGCCGAGGTGCACATGCACCGGCGTGCCCGAGCGCAGCGGCCGCGGCTCGTCGTGCCACAGCGTGAGATCGGCATCGAGGCGCTGCGTGTCTAGCGCACCGTGGGGTGCGGTGAGCCATTGGCCGCGCACGATGTCGTCCTTCGCCACGCCGACCAGCGCCACCGCACAACGCTGGCCCGCATGCGCCTGCGTGACCACCTGGTTCTGTGCATGTAGGCTGCGCACACGCGCGTGCAGCCCCTTGGGCGACGGCGTGATCACCAGTTCGTCGCCAACGTGAACCCGGCCCGCGTGCACGGTGCCGGTGACGACCGTGCCCACACCGGCGAGCGTGAACACGCGGTCGATCGCCAGACGAAACGAAGCCCCCGCCACCTCACGCTGCGCCGTCTGGCGCGCCGCCTCGAAGAGCAGCCCGCGCAGGTCGGCGAGTCCCGCACCGGTGTGCGCCGACACCGGCAGCACCGGCGCACCGGCGAGCGAGCTGTCGGCCAGCAGTGCGGCCACCTCGTCCTGCACCACGGCCACACGCGTGCCTTCGGTGCGGTCGATCTTGGTCACGGCCACGGCCCCGCGCGACACACCCAGCAGGGACAGCACCGCCAGGTGCTCGCGCGTCTGTGGCATCACGCCGTCGTCGGCGGCCACCAGCAGCAGCCCGTAGTCGATGCCGGTGGCACCAGCGAGCATGGTGTGCACCAGGCGCTCGTGGCCGGGCACGTCGATGAAGCCGATGCGTTCTTCAACCTGAGGTGCATCGAGGAACGCGTACCCCAACTCGATGGAGATGCCGCGCCGCTTCTCTTCCGGCAGCCGATCGGTGTCGACGCCGGTGAGCGCGCGCACCAGCGTGGTCTTGCCGTGGTCGATGTGACCGGCGGTGCCGACGATCATGCGCTCAGCACCTCGCGCAATTGCGGCAGTTGCGCGACGAAAGGTTGTGCGTCTTCGAGGCAACGTAGGTCGAGCAGCAGGCGGTCGTCAGCGATGCGGCCGATCACCGGCACCGACAGGCTGCGCAGCGCCAGCGCCAACCGGTCAAGCGCCGTGCCCAGGCCCTTCTTGCTCGTCCCCGTGGGCGCGAAGGCCAGCCCGGCCGATGGCAGCCGCTCCACCGGCAGCGAGCCCGAGCCGATCTGGCCCTGCAGTGCCACCACCTCCACGCCGAAGTGCGGCGCCACCGCCGAGGCGACCATCGGCTGCAGCTCGTGCGCCAGCGCGCGGATGGCGTCGGCCGGGCGTGTGAGCAGGCGCAAGGTTGGCAGGTCGTGCGCCAGCCGCTCGGGCCGCAGGTAGAGCAGGAGCGTGGCTTCGAGCGCAGCCAGCGGCAGCTTGCTCATGCGCAGCGCACGCTTCATCGGGAACTTGCGGATGCGCGCCACCGCCTCCTTGCGGCCGACGATGAGCCCGGCCTGCGGGCCGCCGAGCAGCTTGTCGCCACTGAAGGTCACCACGTCGCAGCCGGCCGCGAGCATCTCCTGCGGCGTGGGCTCGCGCGGCAGGCCGTACTGCGCCAGATCGATGAGCGAGCCGCTGCCGAGGTCGGTGGCCAGCGGCACGCCGCGCGCATGGGCGATGCCGGCGAGCGTGGCTTCGTCCACCGCCGAGGTGAAGCCCTGCACCGCGTAGTTGCTGGTGTGCACCTTCATCACGAGCGCGGTGCGTTCGTTGATCGCGGCTTCGTAGTCGCGCGGGTGGGTGCGGTTGGTGGTGCCCACCTCCACCAGCGTGGCGCCGGCACTCGCCATCACGTCGGGCATGCGGAAGGCACCGCCGATCTCGACCAACTCGCCGCGCGAGACGATGACCTCGCGACCACCGGGATGGTGAGACGCCATCGCCGCGATGGTGAGCAGCACCGCCGCCGCGTTGTTGTTGACGACCGTGGCCGCTTCAGCGCCGGTGATGCGGCACAGCAGCTCCTCGACGAGGCTGTCGCGGTCGCCGCGCCCGCCCGAGGCGATGTCGTACTCGAGGTTGTTGGGGCCGGCCATCATCGCCAGCAGGTGCTGCAGGGCGCTGTCGGCCAGCAGCGCGCGGCCAAGGTTGGTGTGGATCACCGTGCCGGTGAGGTTGAACACGCGGCGCATGCGCGGGGCGAGACGCTGTGCGATGCGATGGGCGAGCACCGCGGCCAGTGCCTCGGGTTGCACGGCGGTCGCATCGAGCCCACCCGCAAGCGCCTGCGTGCGCAGCGATTCGAGCAGCCCCCGCGCTTCCTCCGTCACCAGGGTGTGCCCGTGTTCGGCCACGAGCGCCACCACGGCGGGCAGGCGCAAGAGGCGGTCAACGGACGGGAGGTCCTTCGCGCTGGCCTTGGAACCGTGAACCACGGATTCGGCGGGCCGGGCGGTCATGGCGCCCCCGGCGGTGGTTCGGGTTCGCCGAAGAGCAGCATCAGGTTGACGCCGTGCCGCTTGAGCCCGGTGTCGGACACGAGCAGGTCGAGCGTGAGCGTCGCCAGGTCATCGGCCACCGGCTCCACGAAGGGCTCGCGGTCGCTGTGCATGATCTTGAGGTAGTGGCCGCAGTCGTCGCAGGTCTCGGCCTGCACCGCGGCGCCGGCAGCGCGGCTCGCGCTGTCGTCGTCGGCGCCGGCCAGGTCGAGCGACTGGTAGGCCACATGCTTGGTGCCGAGGCAGTGGGTGCACTGGATGCGCAGCATGTGCCACTGCATGCTGCACAGCGAGCAATGCAGGTAGCGC